>NZ_AP028031.1:987500-1362500 GCF_030296915.1 Anaerostipes hadrus ATCC 29173 = JCM 17467
TCATTGAAAGAGTGCGTAATAGCTCACTAGTCGAGAGTCCCTGCGCCGAAAATGTCCGGGGCTGAAACACGACACCGAAGCTTAGGAATGTGTAAACATTGGTAGAGGAGCATTGCTGGCGGGATGAAGCCATACCGTAAGGAGTGGTGGACTGCTAGGAAGAGAGAATGCCGGAATGAGTAGCGAGATGAAGGTGAGAATCCTTCAGGCCGAATATCTAAGGTTTCCAGAGTAAAGCTGATCTGCTCTGGGTAAGTCGGGACCTAAGGCGAGGTCGAAAGACGTAGTCGATGGATAACAGGTTGAAATTCCTGTACCGCATATAAACAGAACTGTGGGGACACAGACAGGGAATGGAATCCGGGAATGGAAATCCCGGTGCAAGCGAGGTAGGAGTGCTGTTGGCAAATCCGCAGCACGATCTGAAGACGTGACGCGTACCGAACATAAGTAGGGAAGTCCAGGCCCCTGGCTGTCAAGAAAAGCCGCTATTGTTTTATATGTGCCCGTACCGCAAACCGACACAGGTGGATGAGGAGAGAATCCTAAGGCCGACGGGAGAAGTATTGTTAAGGAACTCGGCAAAATGACTCCGTAACTTCGGGAGAAGGAGTGCCATGAGAGTGGCCGCAGAGAAATGGCCCAAGCAACTGTTTAGCAAAAACACAGGTCTATGCAAAACCGCAAGGTGAAGTATATGGGCTGACGCCTGCCCGGTGCTGGAAGGTTAAGGGGAGAGGTTAGCGCAAGCGAAGCTTTGAACTTAAGCCCCAGTAAACGGCGGCCGTAACTATAACGGTCCTAAGGTAGCGAAATTCCTTGTCGGGTAAGTTCCGACCCGCACGAAAGGCGTAATGATTTGGGCACTGTCTCAACGATACACCCGGTGAAATTGAAATACCAGTGAAGATGCTGGTTACCTGCGCCAGGACGGAAAGACCCCATGGAGCTTTACTCCAGTTTGATACTGGGATTCGGCATGGTATGTACAGGATAGGTGGGAGACTGAGAAGGTATGACGTCAGTTGTACCGGAGTCGCTGTTGGGATACCACCCTTACCATGTTGGATTTCTAACCTGTGGCCGTAAACCGGTCAGGGGACAATGTCAGGCGGGGAGTTTGACTGGGGCGGTCGCCTCCGAAAGGGTATCGGAGGCGCTCAAAGGTTCCCTCAGAATGGTTGGAAACCATTCGAAGAGTGCAAAGGCAGAAGGGAGCTTGACTGTGACACCGACGGGTGGAGCAGGTACGAAAGTAGGACTTAGTGATCCGGTGGTATAAAGTGGGATTGCCATCGCTCAACGGATAAAAGCTACCCTGGGGATAACAGGCTTATCACTCCCAAGAGTTCACATCGACGGAGTGGTTTGGCACCTCGATGTCGGCTCATCGCATCCTGGAGCTGTAGCAGGTTCCAAGGGTTGGGCTGTTCGCCCATTAAAGCGGTACGCGAGCTGGGTTCAGAACGTCGTGAGACAGTTCGGTCCCTATCCGGCGCAGGCGGAGGAAATTTGATAGGAGCTGTCCTTAGTACGAGAGGACCGGGATGGACGGACCGCTGGTGTATCTGTTGTACTGCCAAGTGCATAGCAGAGTAGCCAAGTCTGGAAGGGATAAACGCTGAAGGCATCTAAGCGTGAAGCCCCCCTAAAGATAAGATTTCCCATACCGAAAGGTAGTAAGACCCCTTGAAGACGACGAGGTAGATAGGGCAGAGGTGGAAGTACGGTAACGTATGGAGCTGACTGTTACTAATCGGTCGAGGCTTTAACCAAAGAAGGCTGAGTGTAAGAGATGTAGAAAGATTCTTGTATGTTGTTTTGAAGGTATATCCTTTACAATTTAATAAAGGGGCATAGTTTCAATGGTAAAACATCGGTCTCCAAAACCGCAGTTGGGAGTTCGAGTCTCTCTGCCCCTGTTACGAAAACAGATTGAATTTTATTTAGTCTGTTTTTTCTTTTTATAGGAAAAGAAAGCGTATGTCAGATTTTACCCTTTGAATTTTAGCAAGATTACTTTGTGAAATGTTACAAAAATATTACGAAATACTACAAAACCACTTTACAAAAGAAGAATAATGTGTTAAATTTAATAAATGTAACAGAAATGTAACAAAATATCAAAGAGTAGAATTGAGGCAGAATTATGATAAAGACAATAAAGAAAGTAGCTGTTATAATAATGACAGTCGTAATAATGATATCGACAGTTACGATAGCTGATCAAGCATCGTCGACAACCGTTCAGGCAGCATCAGGGTACAGTGGAAAGATTTATAAACACTGGTGCAAATTAAGAACAGCAAAGTCTAAACGTTCTAAAACGATCAAGAAACTAAGTGTAGGAACAAAAGTTACAGTATTATCAACAAGTGGAAGCTGGAGAAAAATTAAAGTTGGTAACAAAACTGGATATGCATTAAAAAAGTATGTTTATATCAGTACAAATGCACCAAAACTTACGGGAAGTACTTATAACAAAGGACAAACCGTTGCAAGTTTTGCACAACGATTTGTTGGGAATCCATATGTATGGGGAGGAACAAACTTGAATACGGGAGCGGATTGTTCAGGATTCGTAAAAAGCGTCTATAAGTCATTTGGATATAATCTTCCAAGAAGTTCATCCTCACAAAGAAGTGCAGGACGTAAGGTTTCTTACAGTAATAAACAGCCAGGAGATCTGATCTGTTATAGTGGGCATATTGCTATTTATATAGGCAATGGAAAGATTGTTCATGCAAGTTCAAGAAAAACAGGAATTAAGATTTCGCCAAAGGCTAATTATCGAAAAGTACTTTCTGTAAGAAGAATTGTAAAATAATTAAGAAAGCAGGATAAGATATGAGATATGAAGGAATGATCTATCGGCCGCCAAGTGAAGCATACAGTCTGATCGTACAGGTAACGATCGGATGTAGTCAGAATCGTTGTATTTTTTGCAGCATGTTTAAAGAAAAACGATTTAGGATCAGAAAAGTAGAAGAAGTCTTAGAAGATTTACAAGATGCAAGAAATAAGTATCGATATGTAGAGAAGATTTTTTTGGCAGATGGAGATGCATTGATTTGTAAGATGACAGATCTTGAAGCAATCCTTCACTTTATCAAAGATCAATTTCCAGAATGTAAACAAGTAACTTTATACGGATCGCCAAGAAGCATTTTGATGAAACAACAAGAAGATTTTGACAAATTAAGAGAACTTGGAATATCTATGATCTATATGGGATTGGAATCAGGAAATGATGAAGTCCTTACATATATGAAAAAAGGTGTAACATCACAAGAGATGATAGAGGCAGCACAGAAAGTAAAACAGGCAAAGATCCGTTTATCTGTGACAGCTATATCAGGGTTAGGTGGAAGACGGCTATGGAAGGAACATGCAAAAGATACAGGACTTGTTTTATCTCAGATGAAGCCAGATTATATAGGATTGCTTACATTAATGATAGAAGAAGATCTTCCGTTAGCAGATAAGATCAGAAGCGGAGAATTTGAACTGTTAAATCCATATGATATTTTGATCGAGACAAAAGAAATGTTAAAATATATGGATTGCCCAGATTGTATTTTCAGATCGAATCATGCATCTAATTATGTGAATTTAAGAGGAACATTAAATCAGGATAAGGAAGCAATGATCAATCTGTTAGACGAAGCAATCAAAGGAAATGTTCATTTGAAATCAGAGTGGATGAGGGGATTCTAATATAGCTAGAATCAAGGAACGAGACAATAGGAATATTATGAGCCTATTGTCTCGTTCCTTTTTATGCAGAGAAACTCATAACTTAATGAATTCAGGTTTCTTATCTCGAAAGACGGTATAATAACGAATTCCAAGATTAGACAGAAAATCAGGTAATTTATAAAAATCATAAGCCATATGTTTTGGACAATGGCCATCAGATCCGATCGTAATAATTTCACCACCAAGTTCTATATATCTTTTTATGATCTCATGATGAGGATTTGGATCACTCATTCCATATTTAAGTCCAGCAGTATTCACTTCAATACCTTTGCCATTTTCAATGATCATCCTTAAAATGGCATCTAAAAGATCAGAATAATCTCTATAATGGAATTCAAAAGAAGGATCCTTGATATAACGTGCAGCATAATCAAGATGTCCATAGACACAATAATGATTAAAAGAAGAAATATTTTTTAAGATATCTTCAAAATAATGAGCAAGTCCCAGACGGGCAGGATATGTTTCAAAATAAATCGCATCATATGGATCCATAAAATCAACAATATGAGTAGAACCAATGATAAAATCAAAAGGCTCATCCTTGACGAATGCAGCACATTGATCTAGGGTTGTTGGCATTAATCCAAGTTCCACTCCATAATTGATTTCAATCTGATCCTGATAGTGTTCTTTCATTTTAAATATTTCTTCTTTATAGGAAGGAAGATCTAGAAGGAAATCAAATCCATCAGGATTAACAGGATAATCAATATCATGATGCTCTGTAAAACAAATAGTTTTAAGACCAAGTGAAACAGCATGTCGGATCATTTCTTCCATAGGAGATTCAGAATCGGAAGAAAAGCTGGTATGTAAATGATAATCTGCAAGAATCATAAAAAACTCCTTTGTAAATAGTTAATATAATACTTTTATTATATACATTATGACAGAAAGGTAAAGAAAAAATAAAATCTATGTAAAAAGTTCTTTAAATATAAGAGTAGGTTTGTTAAAATTATTTATGTCGGAATAACGACAAATGAAATATATGTGGGAGATCCAATAAGAGGGTCTGTAAAAACACAGGAGGAATCGTAAAAAATGAATACACTAACACATGTCGGTAATCTGTTTGCGTTTATCGGCGGACTTGGAATGTTCCTGTATGGAATGGATATCATGGCATCAGGACTTCAAAAGACAGCAGGAAATAAGATGAAAGACCTGCTTGGCTATTTAACAAATAATCGTATTTTAGGTGTACTTGTAGGAGCACTGGTTACAGCAATTATTCAGAGTTCATCAGCAACCACTGTTATGGTTGTAGGTTTTGTAAATGCAGGGATTATGAATCTTACACAGGCAGCCGGTGTTATCATGGGAGCCAATGTAGGTACAACGATCACGGCATGGCTGGTATCAGCTAATGAATGGGCGGGAGCGTTAAAACCAGATTTTTTTGCACCATTTATTTTAGGAATCGGAGCTTTCATCATCACATTCTCTAATAAGCAGAAGATGACACAGAAAGCGGAGATTGCCGTCGGATTTGGTATTTTATTTATTGGATTATCATCTATGTCATCATCCATTGGAGTATATCAGGATAGTCCGGTATTCTACAAAGCATTTCAGGTATTAGGAGGAAATCCGATCCTTGGTATTTTAGTCGGCGCTGTTGTTACAGCGATCATTCAGAGTTCATCTGCATCTGTCGGTATTTTACAGACATTAGCGATGAGAGGAATCGTAAACTGGAGATCAGCGATCTTTATTACGTTAGGGCAGAATATTGGTACTTGTATCACAGCAATCTTATCTAGTGCGGGTGCAAATAAAACAGCAAAAAGAGCAGCTGTGATCCATTTAAGTTTTAATGTATTAGGTGCAGCTATTTATGGGGTGATCATGACGATTTTCTTTGGAATCTTCCCAGATCTTGCAATGCAGCATATATCCAGTACACAGATTTCCATTTTCCACTCGATCTTTAACATATCTGTGACGATACTGTTATTCCCATTCGCGAATGCATTGGTAAAATTATCTGGACTTATCATTCGTGAAGAGCCAGTAGAAGACGAAGAAGAAGAACCAGAAGAGAAAGCATTACGTCACTTAGATCCACGTATTCTTGAAACACCTGCATTTGCAGTTGAGAATGCAGTGAAAGAAGTGGTACGTATGGGTGAAATCGTATTAAAGAATTTAAATCGTGTAACAAAAGAAGCAATGAGTGGAGAACCAAGACAGAGTAAGATCGATAAAGTTCATAATGATGAACAGGTGATCAACCATTTAGAACCAATGATCACAGAATATCTTGTAAAGATCAGTCATTTGGCGATCACAGAAAAAGAGATGAAAGTTGTCAACAATCTGTTTGATTCGATCACAGATATTGAGCGTTCAGGAGATCATGTAGAGAATATGGCAGGATATCTGCAGCATATCAAGGATATGAATGAAAATATTTCAGAAGATGCGATTGAAGAGCTTAGAAATATGAATAATATTGTAAGAGCTGCATTTGAGTCAGCAATCCGTGCGATTGAATTTGACGATACCAAAGAAGCAAAAGAAGCATTATCTTATGCAGAAGATGTATATTGTACAAGAAAGATCATCAGAAAGAGACATATTCAGAGAATGAAAGATGGAGATTGTTCTCCAGATATTGGTGTATATTTCCTTGATATCATTTCCAGTATGGAAAGAATTGCAGGATATGCATTTACAATTGCAAGATACATTTTAAGTCAGAATGATGAAGAAGAATAAGGAAAAGTTTTTTATTCATTGTGCCGAAGAAACGGGATAAAATTTGGTAGAATTGTACAAAATCGTTTTATTGTATACATGATAAAAATACTAAATTTCACTTGAATTTTTTGTCAGTATTGTTTAAAATAAAAAGGAAGTTTGTCAATAGATTAACAGATTGGCAAATCCATCAAAATTTAATTAATCAAGACTTAGGAGGAATTTGAGATGGCAGTTAAAGTAGCAATTAATGGATTTGGACGTATTGGACGTCTTGCATTCAGACAGATGTTCGGAGCAGAAGGATATGAAGTTGTAGCAATCAACGATTTAACATCTCCAAAGATGCTTGCACACTTATTAAAATACGATTCTTCACAGGGAACATATGCATTAGCTGACAAAGTAGAAGCTGGTGAAAACTCTATCACAGTTGATGGAAAAGAAATCACAATCTACGCTGAAGCTGATGCTAAAAACCTTCCATGGGGAGAACTTGGAGTAGACGTAGTACTTGAGTGTACAGGATTCTACACATCTAAAGAAAAAGCATCTGCTCATATCGAAGCAGGAGCAAGAAAGGTTGTTATTTCTGCACCAGCAGGAAACGATCTTCCAACAATCGTTTACAATGTAAACCATGAAGAATTAAAAGCAGAGGATACAGTTATTTCTGCTGCATCTTGTACAACAAACTGCTTAGCACCTATGGCTAAAGCTCTTAATGATCTTGCAGCAATCAAATCTGGAATCATGTGCACAATCCATGCTTACACAGGAGATCAGATGACTCTTGACGGACCTCAGAGAAAAGGTGACTTAAGAAGATCTCGTGCAGCAGCAGTTAACATCGTACCTAACTCTACAGGTGCTGCTAAAGCAATCGGACTTGTTATTCCAGAATTAAACGGAAAATTAATCGGATCTGCTCAGCGTGTTCCAACTCCTACAGGATCTACAACAATCTTAACAGCAGTTGTTGAAGGAAATGTAACAGTTGATGAAGTAAACGCAGCTATGAAAGCAGCTCAGACAGAATCTTTCGGATATAACACAGACGAAATCGTATCTAGCGATATCGTAGGAATGAGATATGGTTCTTTATTCGATGCTACACAGACAATGGTTCTTCCATTAGATAATGGAACAACAGAGGTTCAGGTTGTATCTTGGTATGACAACGAAAACTCTTACACAAGCCAGATGGTAAGAACAATCAAATACTTTGCTGAATTAGCTTAATTTGATATTGGAATGAGGACAGGCCTGTAATTATACAGTGTAATAAGACTCAGATAAGGGGTCCGGTCTTTTGGACCGGGCCCCTATTTTTAATCAAGGATTGAGAAACCCTGATCAATTAAGATATGCCTTATGGCATACAATCTTAGGAGGAAAAACGAAACATGTTAAACAAAAAATCTGTAGATGACATTAATGTAGCAGGAAAGAAAGTCTTAGTACGTTGCGATTTCAACGTGCCTTTAAAAGACGGACAGATTACAGATGAAAATCGTCTGGTAGCAGCACTTCCAACAATCAAGAAACTGATTTCTGACGGTGGAAAAGTAATCCTTTGCTCTCACTTAGGAAAACCTAAAGGAGAACCAAAACCAGAATTATCTTTAGCACCAGTAGCAGTACGCTTAAGCGAACTGTTAGGACAGGAAGTTAAATTTGCAGCAGATGACAATGTTGTCGGAGATAATGCAAAAGCAGCAGTAGCTGCTATGAAAGATGGAGAAGTAGTACTTCTTCAGAATACTCGTTACAGAGCAGAAGAAACTAAAAATGGTGAAGCATTCAGCAAAGATCTTGCAAGCCTTTGTGATGTATTTGTAAACGATGCGTTTGGTACAGCTCATAGAGCACACTGCTCAAACGTTGGTGTAACAGAATATGTTGACACAGCCGTTGTAGGATATTTAATGCAGAAAGAGATTGATTTCTTAGGAAATGCGGTTAATAATCCAGAAAGACCTATGGTAGCCATCTTAGGTGGAGCGAAAGTTGCTGACAAATTAAAAGTAATTGATAACTTACTTGAAAAATGTGATACACTGATCATCGGTGGAGGAATGGCTTATACATTCTTAAAAGCACAGGGATTAGAAGTTGGTAAATCTTTAGTAGACGATGAAAAAATCGACTATTGTAAAGAAATGATGGCAAAAGCAGAGAAATTAGGAAAGAATTTATATCTTCCAATCGATACAACAGTAGCAGACGGATTCCCAAATCCTATCGATGCTGAGATCGAAGTATCTGTTGTAGCAGCTAATGCAATTCCAGCTGATAAAGAAGGACTTGATATTGGACCAGCTACATGTGAGAAATTCGCAGAAGCAGTAAAAACTGCTAAAACAGTTGTATGGAATGGACCTATGGGTGTATTTGAAAACCCTATCCTTGCCAAAGGAACAATTGCCGTTGCTCAGGCTTTAGCTGATACAGATGCAACAACAATTATCGGTGGAGGAGACTCTGCAGCAGCTGTTAACCAGTTAGGATTTGCAGACAAGATGACACACATCTCTACAGGTGGTGGAGCTTCTCTTGAATTCTTAGAAGGAAAAGATCTTCCAGGTGTAGTAGCAGCCAACGACAAATAATCATTGCATTTAAATATTTAATATTTAATACACTTTATAAACAAAATGTCAAGAAAGAAGGATATTAGTCTTATGCGTAAAACAATCGTAGCAGGAAACTGGAAAATGAACAAAACTCCTAGCGAGGCAAAAGCATTAATCGAAGAATTAAAACCATTAGTAGCAAGTGAAACTTCTGATGTAGTATTCTGTGTACCAGCAATCGACATTCCAGCAGCAATTGAAGCAGCAGCAGGAAGCAACATTGCAATCGGTGCTGAGAATATGTACTTTGAAGAAAGTGGAGCTTACACAGGAGAAATCGCTCCTAATATGTTAACAGATCTTGGAGTAAAATATGTTATTCTTGGACATTCTGAAAGAAGAGAATACTTTGCTGAAACAGACGAGACTGTTAACAAGAAAGTATTAAAAGCTTTTGAACATGGAATTACACCAATCGTTTGCTGTGGAGAAACTCTTGCTCAGAGAGAACAGGGAGTTACAATTGACTTCGTTCGCCAGCAGATCAAGATTGCATTCCAGGGAGTAAGTGCTGACCAGGCTAAGACTGCAGTTATCGCTTATGAGCCAATCTGGGCTATTGGAACAGGTAAAGTTGCAACTACAGAACAGGCTCAGGAAGTTTGCGCAGCAATCCGTGCATGTATCGCAGAAGTATATGATGAAGCTACAGCAGAAGCAATCCGCATTCAGTATGGTGGATCTGTATCTGCAGCTAGTGCACCAGAATTATTTGCACAGCCAGATATCGACGGTGGATTAGTTGGTGGAGCATCATTAAAACCAGACTTTGGTAAAATCGTAAACTATAAATAAATTTGATTAATTAAATGATGGGTCCCTCGGATATTGAATATCCGGGGGATTTTTTCTTTTTTATATAATGGTAGAATTCGTTAAAAGATTAAAGAAATAAAAGACTAGAAGCAAGAAATAAATCGGTTTATAATAAGATCAAGCACAAAAAAGATTCCGAGAGTAGATGAAAAGGGGGCATATGATATGGAGAAATACAAAAGAATTTTTGTCATTGTCTTAGATTCCTTAGGGATCGGAGAAATGCCAGATGCAGCCAGATTTGGAGATCATGATGTAGATACCTTTGGGCATATTTGTGATACCGTGGGAACGTTAAATATTCCAAATCTAAAAAAACTTGGACTGTTAAATTTACATCCAACAAAAGAAATGGAAGACGAAGGACATCCAATCGCCTACTATACCAGATTAAAAGAAAGCAGTAACGGAAAAGACACCATGACAGGACACTGGGAGATGATGGGACTTAAGATCGAGAAACCATTTCTTACCTTTACAGACACAGGTTTTCCACCAGAATTGATCCATGAATTAGAAGAAAGATGTGGAAAGAAAGTCATTGGCAATAAATGTGCCAGTGGAACGCAGATTTTGGATGAATTAGGTGAAGAAGAGATCAAAAATGGTTCAATGATCGTATATACATCTGCCGATTCTGTGATGCAGATCTGTGGAAATGAAGAAACTTTTGATCTTAAGAATCTTTATCGCTGTTGTGAGATCGCAAGAGAGCTTACGATGAAAAATGAATGGAAAGTCGGAAGAATCATTGCAAGACCATATGTGGGAAAGAAAAAAGGCGAATTTGTAAGAACAAGCAATCGAAGGGATTATGCTTTAAAACCATTTTCAAGAACTGCTTTAAATGCATTAAAAGATGAAGGATTTGACGTAATTTCAGTAGGAAAGATCAATGATATTTTCTGTGGAGAAGGAATCACAAAAGCATATCATTCTGAAAGCTCTGTGCATGGAATGCAGCAGACCGTGGATGTATGCAAAGAAGATTTTCATGGACTTTGTTTTACCAATCTGGTAGACTTTGATACACTCTGGGGACATCGAAGAAATCCAGTCGGCTATGCAAAAGAGATCGAGAAATTTGATGTTGGTTTAGGAAATCTGTTAGAAGTTTTAAAAGAAGATGATTTATTGATCATCACCGCAGATCATGGAAATGATCCAACTTATACAGGAACAGACCATACAAGAGAATACACACCATTTATCGCATATTCAAAGTCTATGAAAGAAAATGGAAGGCTAGAAGATCAAGATACATTTGCAGTGATCGGAGCTACGATCGCAGATAATTTTGGTGTCACGATGCCAGAAGGAACGATCGGAATATCTTTATTAAGTCAATTAAAATAGTACAACTGAAATAAAAACACCACAGAAGGAAATAAAGATCTCCTGTGGTGTTTTGTTTATAATTTGGTATGTATATTATTCATCTAAAATCGAATCCATAAAAGAAATAATACCAGCTTCCACCTCATCTTTGATTTCATCATAATTATGAATCTCATGGCGGTAACCAGAATAAACACGAGTTTTTACTGTATGTCCAGTATCTACAAGCCAGTTGGTAACTTCATAAATACCTTTTCCGTATTCACCAACAGGATCCTGATCTCCACCGATATTATAAATAGGAAGATCAGAAGGAACCTTGCCAGCCCATTCCGTGCCAGTGATCGCTTTCATCATCTGGACAAAATAAAGCAGAGATTGATTTGTAGTTGGCCGGGTAAATGCATCAAATGGATCTTCTGCATGATCTCGCTGAACATAAGGATCAGAACAGATCCATTCATTGCCTATGGAAATATTACCACAACGTTCACACATCCAGCCCATTAGATCAGCAGTAAAGGAAGGGTCAGATTCTTTCCCTTTTCCTTCAGCTACAGCAGCCAATAAGGCAGATTCAGCTTCTGTAGCACCACGGAAATGACCAGCTGTACCACAGATTGTGATTCCTGCAAGTTCTTCTCCATATTTTGCAGCAAAATCTCTCGTAATAAAAGATCCCATGCTGTGTCCAAACATAAAATAAGGAAGATCAGGATACATTTTGCTGACGATTTCTTTTAACTTATGTTCATCTTCCATCATCGTATGGAAACCAGCATCACCCCAGTCACCCCAGGTATCATTATACATTGCAGTTTTTCCATGTCCAACATGGTCATCTGCAGCAACGATATACCCTGCATCCATAAATTTTACGATCATATGGAAATAACGACGGGAATGTTCACCAAAGCCATGGATCACCTGTGCAATTCCTTTTGGTTTGCAGGCAGGTACATAAACCCAACCTTGCACCTCATCACGGTCATTAAAGGAATGAAAACTAACTTCATGAAGCATACTAAGCACCTCCAAATCTGTAAAAACTAATATGCAAGCAAAGAAAAGACGAATCAACATATTAGTTATATAAAATTGTATCTGAATATATTATACTCCAGATTAAAATGTACGTCCATAAATACAATCATATAATAGTTGAATTTCAAGAAGAAAATCGTTATAATATTAACGGACATAAAATAAGATTAATTTTTGGGAAATGAAGGAGAAAATAATGAGTAAAAAACCAACAGTCCTGATGATTTTAGATGGATATGGATTAAATGAAAACAAAGAAGCCAATGCAGTAGCAGAAGCAAAGACTCCTGTAATGGATAAATTAATGAAAGAATACCCATTCGTAAAAGGAAATGCATCTGGAATGGCAGTAGGACTTCCAGAAGGTCAGATGGGTAACTCTGAAGTAGGGCATATGAATATGGGTGCAGGACGCATCGTATATCAGGAATTAACAAGAATCACAAAAGAGATCCAGGATGGAGATTTCTTTAAGAACGAAGCAATGTTAGAAGCAATTGAAAACTGCAAGAAGAATGGTTCTGCATTACATTGTTTTGGATTATTATCAGATGGTGGAGTACACAGCCATAATACACATTTATATGGCGTTCTTGAAATGGCTAAGAGAAATGGTCTAGAGAACGTATATGTTCATTTATTCTTAGATGGACGTGACACAGCTCCAACATCAGGAAAAGGATTCATTGAAGAATTATTAGCGAAGATGGATGAGATCGGAGTAGGTAAAGTGGCATCTATCTCTGGACGTTACTATGCAATGGACCGTGACAATCGCTGGGATCGTGTACAAAAAGCATACAATGCGATCGTTATGGGACAGGGAAATACAGCTGACAGTGCGATCGATGCAATTGATGCTTCTTACAAAGAAGATGTTACAGACGAATTCGTGGTACCAACAGTTATTGTTGAAAATGGTGAACCAGTTGCAACATTAAAAGAAAACGATTCCGTTATTTTCTACAACTTCAGACCAGACCGTGCAAGAGAGATCACACGTTCTATCTGTGATGATAAATTCGACAGTTTTGATCGTCCAAACGGATACTTCAAGACAACATTTGTATGCTTCACAGAATATGATGTGACAATCCCTAACAAATTAGTGGCATTCCACAAAGTAGAGATCAAGAATACATTTGGAGAATTCCTTGCACAGCACGGATTAAAACAGTTACGTTTAGCAGAAACAGAAAAATATGCTCATGTAACATTCTTCTTTAACGGTGGAGTCGAAGAACCAAACGAAGGAGAAGACAGAATCTTAGTAAAATCTCCAGCAGTAGCAACATATGATCTTCAGCCAGAGATGAGTGCTCCAGAAGTTGGTGCAAAACTTGTAGAAGCGATCAAATCTGACAAATATGACGTGATCATCATGAACTTCGCAAACAGCGACATGGTAGGTCATACAGGAATCGAAGAAGCAGCGATCAAAGCGGTAGAAGCAGTTGACAAATGCGTTGGAGATGCAGTAGAAGCAATCAAAGAAGTAAATGGACAGATGTTTATCTGTGCTGACCACGGAAATGCAGAGCAGTTAAAAGACTATGAAACAGGAGCTCCATTTACAGCACATACAACAAATCCAGTACCATTTATCCTTGTAAATGCTGAAGAAGGATTAAAATTAAGAGAAGGTGGATGCTTAGCTGATATCGTACCTACATTAATCGAGTTAATGGGAATGGAACAGCCAGCAGAAATGACAGGAAAATCCCTGATCGTAAAATAAGATCTTAAAAAGACATCTTGAAAGAATCAAGAGAACAAGATATAATAAGAATAACGGCAAAGGCGCTTATGCAGTATAGCATAAGTGCCTTTTTTCTTAAGGAGGTGTCCGATATGGATGTATACGAAAAATTAGAAGAATTACAGGAAAAAGCACTGCATGATGACACAATACGAAAGACATTATTAAAAACAAGGGAAGAAAAAGAACCGATTCTTGCCTTTTGCAAGCAATGTCAGGAACTAGGATATGAGATTTATCCGATGGAATTGATCAATGCTGGAGAAGAATTTTACGCAACAATGAGAAGAAGTACGAATGGTGGAGGAGAGAACTCGCCTAAATTAAGTGGTGAAGATGATATGTACGAATTGTTTATGACAGCGATCAAATAAGTGCATTGATAAGAATGCTTTGACATTCATGCAAGTAATATTTTCTTAAGAGAGATTCCGCAGGTAAGGATCAATGAACTATGCAAAGATACGTTGCTTCCTTATGCGAAACGATTAAATATTGACTATGTGTGGGTACATGGAGCTGCTACTGTGTTAGAAGCAACTTTTGCACATTCATTAAATATGATCGGAACTCCAGTGCTTGTCGTGGAGATGGGCGTTGGAATGCGCGTGACAAAAGAGTACTGCAAACAATTAGTGGATGGTATTTTTGTAGAGATGAAAGATCTTGGAATGTGGCAAGGAGAAGTTATTACACCGAAAGATCCGTTGATCTCCACGGATGGAGAAGTCCACTATCTGAATGCGGGATATGCAGGAATCTTTCTTCCAACGGTAGAACATTGGACAAATGTTAAAAAGGGAGATAAGATCGGAGAAATTCTAGATCCATTGGAGGGCGTTGTGAAAGAAGAATTATATTCAGAATGTGATGGAATATTATTTACACTAAGAGAATATCCGGTTGTAAGTGAAGGATCACTGATTGGACGTATTCTGGAAAGGCAGGCGTGAGAATGGAAAAAGTTTTACTCTATCAGATGGATTCTCTTTACAGGGATTCGTTTAAAATTTATGGATATCATTTTGGAGGAAATGAAAAAACAGTCTGTATTGTCGGTGCGATCCGTGGAAATGAAATTCAACAATTATATATGTGTTCCAATCTGATCAAAACGTTAAAATTATTGGAAGAAAGAAGATGCCTTGATGAGAATCTTGGAATTATGATCGTTCCTTCTGTTAATCCATATTCACTCAATACAAGTACAAGGTTCTGGGCAACGGATAATACAGATATCAATCGAATGTTTCCAGGATATGATCTGGGTGAGACAACACAAAGGATTGCAGACGGATTTTTCCAAAAAGTAAAAGATTATACTTATGGAATCCATTTTACAAGCTTTTATCTGGAAGGAAATTTCACTCCGCATGTCAGAATCATGAAAACAGGATATGAAAATGTAGAAGTGGCAAAAGAATTTGCAATGCCATATATTATGTTAAGAAATCCAAAACCTTATGATACGACAACTCTGAATTATGAATGGCAGGTATGGGGAACACAGGCATTTTCGATTTATACACCGGAAACAGATCAGGTTGATGTAAAACAGGCACGTTACGGAATTGATGCAGTGATCAAGTCGCCATGCGAGGGATGTTTGTTTTATCATGGATCCAATCCATTGATCTACTCGAATACTGCAATTGCAAAGATCATAAAGGATACAGATTTTATTTAAATGAATCTTGACGTATAAAATAAACTCTGTTAAAATGCCACTTAGTGATAAAGTAAAATATGATAGGGCATTGCGTATGCAATGCTACGGTTTGGACATCCATAATCCATTTTAAGTAAGGATTATGGATGTTTTTTGGCCTATAAAATAAGATTTGGAAAGGAGTTTTTATGGAAAACTATTTATTTGAAAAAATGTCAGTTCCAAAGGCATATATGAAACTTGCACTGCCAGTGGTATTAAGTATGATTGTATCATTAGTATATAACATGGTAGATACCTATTTTATCGCCCTGACAGGAGTGCAGGAACTGGTTGCCGGAGTGTCACTCGTAGCACCGATGTTTACCTTAATGATCGCATTTGGAGATATCTTCGGACTTGGAGGAAGTTCCGCGATTTCAAGATTGTTAGGAGAGAAGAAAGATAACGAGGCAAAGAAAACATGCGCATTCTGTATCTGGATATCTTTGGTATTTGGACTATGTATCAGTGCAATCCTATTATTATTCCGTACACAGATTCTCGGATTATTAGGAGTTGGCAAAGATACATACCAGTATGCCAATGCCTACTACACATGGATTGCGATTGGTGCAGTATCTATCATTTTCAGCATGGTGCCAAGCAATATCCTAAGAACCGAAGGATTAGCAGTCCAGTCAATGGCAGGATCAATTATTGGTTCCATTGTAAATATCATCTTTGACCCAATCTTTATCTTTGGATTAAACCAGGGGGCAGCAGGAGCCGCCATGGCAACAGTTCTTGGAAATATCATTGCAGATATTTATTATGTATATGCGGTGATGAAGAAATCAAAGAGACTGACATGTTCTCCATCCCATATGAAGGTCACAGGAAGAAGGATCAGAGATATCTTAATGATCGGAATTCCAGCATCGATCACAAATATCATGCAGACCTTTATGATGGTCATGACCAATAATTTTTTACTTACATATGGAACAGATAAAGTCGCAGCGATGGGAATCGCATTAAAGGTTAATATGATCACAGCCTTAGTACTCGTAGGATTTGCCTTCGGAGGACAGCCGCTGGTCGGATACAACTACGGGGCTAAAAATGAAAAAAGATTAAAAAATATCCTGAAATTTGCATATTTATTTGAAATGGGATTAGGACTATTATTTACGATTCTCATGTGTATTTTCGCACCACAGATCATCAAAGTATTTATGGATAAACCAGATATCATAACAAATGGAGCCATGATGTTAAGATTCCAGCAGATCGGAATGACCTTTATGTCCGTGAGCCTGATCTCAACCTGCGTATGTCAGGCCGTTGGAAATGCAGGAGGAGCTTTTGTTTTATCCATTAGCAGACAGGGTGTGATCTATGTATTAGCACTTTTTATCATGTCAAATGTGTTTGGATATACAGGAGTTTTGGTATCACAGGCGTGTTCAGACGTGGTTACAGCATTGATCGCAGCAGTTATTATGCTTAAGATCATGAAAAAACTTACAAATAAAAATGAATAAATATACGTTGCAAGAAGAGATCAAAAAAGCTGACAGTTTTACCATGTCAGTTTTTTTACAATTCTAAGAAACTTTTTCAAAGCTTCACTTGGCTCATTTGCATACATTAATCCATAAGGCAGAGTCAGATCTGTATCCAGAGGAATCGTAACAATATGTTGATTATCAAGATCATGCATAGAAATTTGTTTGTGATCACAAAGAGGGTGGTTCTTAGGAATGGCACAACAAATTGGTGTCCTGTCAAGTTCAAGAAACTGACAAAGTCTCTTCCAGTCAGCAGGCCCATAAATACCTTCAAACAGATCATATTTGCTTCCAAGAACGGAAAATGTTTCTCCTCTTTGCTGGTAGTCCGTCATTGGGAGAATTTCTATTTTTAAATCTGGATATTGCCCAATTTGGAAGCAACACAAAAACGATCATAAAAGATGAAAACAGCATGGTCATGATGATTTCCGATGAAACTGGAGAAGGTAAGATGACAGTTCATCAGATTCTGCCAGGTATCATGATCTGTTTTACCGATATGCATATGGAACAATGTATGTCCGAGTTTGAATTAAACAGCGGACAGAAAGTTCTATGCATCGACCAATGCAGAGAAGGACGCATCGAGATGGAAAAGATCCGTGCGATCCATGAGCAGATTACATCAAATTTACAAGTGAGAGTCACAATCGAAGAATTGTCAAAACAATACGATATGCCAGCAACAAGCATGAAAAAATGTTTTCGTGAAATTTATGGAGATTCCATTTATTCTTACCAGAAGAGATAACGTATGAATGTTGCAGCCAATCTGTTAATGGAAGATTCCAAAGTAGAGATTCAAGAAATTGCATTGAAAATGGGATACGAAAATCCAGGAAAATTTTCATCCGCATTTAAAAGCGTGATGGGCGTGACACCAGCCAAATATAGAAAGCATTAAAAAGATCAGCAAATCGGTCATTATTTTTCCAGAAGTTTTTTAATATAGTATCTGGTTTGATTTTATTTAATTTAGCCATAGCCGCAGCTCACTTTATCGAACGTACGTTTGTTGTGCGAGGTAAGTATAACATAAATAAAGAGAAAATAAAATATATTGACAAAAAAATATAAATAAAATATAATAATATAAACTTTATAAAATAAAGGAACTTTAAAAACAAAAGGAGATAGAGAAGATGGACAATAAAACATACGAAGAAGATTTTAAAATGATTCGATCAGCAATCGATGGAGCAAAGAATCCAATGAATCAATTAGGTGGATTTTTTAAAAGCTATGCAATTATTAATATGATAACCGTTGTGTTGTATTTAATCGTCAGTTTATATCAAGGATTCGTGAGGGAAATGTATATTGGGAGAATGATATGTTTTGTTTATTTGGCGTATTATATTTTCCGAATGTACAAAGAGGAAAAAAGCAATACTAATCATTATTATCAGGCGATGCTTTATATTTATGGAAGCGTTGTAGTTGTGATCCCAGTCATTTTATGGATTGCAGGAATTATCGGATCATTTACATTAAATAATGAAGCTTCTCAGGCAGGAAAAATGTTAGAAATGTTGATGAATTTACAGGTGTTTTCAGCAATTATCTTATTAAGTGTATCATTTTTAATTGTCAGTTTTGTACGTGATAACAAAATATATGCTGTATGTGCGATAGGTAATTTAGTCGTTTACCTGATCGCATTTGCGATAGATCAGGAATTATCAATTGGAAATATCGTGATACACTATCAAGATTTGTATTATTATGTTATGCTTATTATTGGCTATATGATATTAGCAAAATGTATAAGAAAAGAATGATTATAAATGAAAGAGGATATGTTACAGGGTGAAAGAATATCAAATACAGGAAGCATTTTGTTCAAAACTCAGACTACTGATCATCAGTCATCTGATCACAAAAAAATTGCTTTTTACAGAACTAAAGAAATTAACAAATGCATCGGACGGTAATCTTAGTATACAGCTGAAGAAATTAGAAAGCTGGGAATATGTTAAATCTGAAAAGAAACTAATGAATGGGAAAGCGGTAACACAATATGAAATCACAGAGATGGGAATTCAACAGTTTGAAGAATATGTTGATTTTTTGGAATCTGTGATTAAGGGTAAAGGTATCTAATATCAGAAGCATAAAAGTGTATTTGAATTAAAAATAAAAATCCGCTATACTTAAGACAAAGTATAGCGGATTTTGAACATTTCGTGGAGGTTTATATGGTAAATACTTTAAAACTGCCAGTAGGAATCGATAGTTTTGAAAAAATCAGAAAGAATCGTTTTTATTATATTGATAAGACAAAGCTTATAGAACAGTTGGTGGAAACAGGTGGCGAGGTTACTCTTTTTACACGTCCACGTCGTTTTGGTAAGACCTTGAATATGAGTATGTTACGCTCTTTTTTTGAAATAGATGCAGACGAATCATTGTTTGATGGATTATATATTACAAAAAATAAAGAACTTTGTGAAGAGTATATGGGAAAATATCCGGTTATTTCCCTTTCATTAAAAAGTGTGGATGGATTAACTTTTGAGGATGCCAAGTATCGCATGACAGAGTTGATAGGTCTAGAAGCAGAGCGGTTTGGATTTTTGGAAGATAGTGAACATCTGTCAGAAAATGAGAAAAAACGATACAAAGCTATTATTTCATTAAATAATGGTATGAATACAATGAATGAAAAAATGCTGATATCAAGCCTTCAGGTTTTGTCGCAATTATTGTACAAGCATTTTGGAAAAAAGGTGATCATTTTGATTGATGAGTATGATGTCCCTTTGGATAAGGCTTTTCAGAATGGCTTTTACAGAGAGATGGTGTCATTGATCAGAGGTCTTTTCGGAATGGCGTTGAAGACCAATGATAGTTTACAGTTTGCGGTTTTGACAGGTTGTATGCGGATTTCTAAGGAAAGCATCTTTACAGGTCTTAATAATTTTGAGGTTTTATCAATCTTGAATGATCAGTATGATGAGAGTTTTGGATTTACAGATGCTGAGGTCAAAAAAATATTGAATGATTACAATCTTAAAGATCATTATTTAGAAGTCAAAGAGTGGTATGACGGTTATCATTTTGGAAATATTGATATATATTGTCCATGGGATGTAATTCAATATTGTAAAAGCTTATATTTAGATGTTTCTGCTAAGCCACAGGATTTCTGGTCCAACTCAAGTGGTAATGCTATCGTTCGTAGATTTATAGACAAGGCTGATATATCGACTAGAAACGAGATAGAACGTTTAATAGCAGGAGAGAGTATTGCAAAGGATGTTGTATCAGAACTCACTTATGATGAGATTGATAAAAGCATTGAAAATTTATGGAGTGTGCTTTTTACGACAGGATATCTGACACATAAAGGTTGTACAGAAAGTGGAAAATACCGTCTGGTAATTCCGAATAAAGAGGTTAGAAATCTTTTCGTAAAAAAAATCAGAGAGTGGTTTTCTGATGTATCAAGAAATGATGGAAAAACATTGGAAGAGTTTTGCAGTGCATTTGTAGATAAAGATTCCGAAAAGATAGAACAGATTTTTGGAGACTATCTCTGGAATACCATCAGTATACGTGACACAGCGGTGGCAAAAGAAAAGAAGGAAAATTTTTATCACGGTATTTTGCTTGGACTTCTAGGATACAAATCAAACTGGCTGATTAAGTCAAATGCAGAATCAGGAATTGGTTACAGTGATATATTAGTGGAGGTTCCGACCAATAGAACAGGAATTGTGATTGAGATAAAGTATGCAGAGGACGGAGATCTGGATGCAGCATGTGAAAAGGCATTAAAACAGATTGAAGAGAAAGATTATGTGGCAAAACTAAAACAGGATGGTATGAAAAATTTTATCAAATATGGAATTGCTTGTTTTAAGAAAATATGCAAAGTTGTAGTTGAATAGTAAATTGTAGTTTGAAGACAGAAATTATTGGTGGAATATTATAAAAAGAGATCATGTGCATGCAACCCACTCGCGTTCGGACTCCCACGTAGCTGTACTAAGCTTCTGAATGGTCTAACGACCATCCACTCGCTAAGTGCAGACGTGTCCGTACGGTTGCTGACACATGATCTCTTTTTATAATATTCAAATAATTTACGTGATTCAAATCACTATACAGTGTGTATGTTATATGATATTGATTAACAATTTTTGTATTCGTAAACGGGAATTTAAAGAGATGCATAAGCACCGATTTATCGAGATGTTTGGGAATATAATAAACACTTATCTTCTGTCTTGAAAAAATTAATTTACATCCAATATCATTCTCCATGCACATTCGGTAGTGGTTTCGATTACGTAAATTATTTGAATATTATAAAAAGGGTTATCTGTCTGAGACCGTAGGAACACGCCTGCACTTAGTGAGTGGATGGTCGTTAGACCATTCAGGAGCTTAGTACAGCTGCGTGTGAGTCGAGCGAGAGCACGTCGCAGACAGATAACCCTTTTTATAATATTCCACCAATAATTTCCGTCATCAAACCAGCAAATTAAAATTTCTATGTAGTATCATATAATAATTCCGTATATATAACCAGATGATCATCAAAATAAACAAAGGAAGGGCAAGGATATGGAAGATCAAAAGATCATAGATCTATATACAAACCGTGAAGAAAGAGCAATTCACGAAACAGATAAAAAATACGGACGATTATGTACAAGCATTTCCATGGGAATCTTAAATGATATCAGAGACAGTGAAGAATGTGTCAGTGATACATGGCTTACCTTGTGGAATCAGATACCGCCCAAGAAACCGAATCCATTCAAAGCGTATATCTGCAGGATCATAAAAAATCTATCATTAAAACGCTATGAATATCATCATGCAAAAAAGAGAAACAGCCAGTATGATCTTTCACTGGAAGAATTAGAAGAGTGCATCAGCAAAGAACAAAATGTAGAAAATCAGATTGAATTACGGGAATTAAAATGGATCATTGCAAAGTTCATAGAGGAACTGCCAAAAGAAAAAAGAATTTTATTTTTAAGAAGATACTGGTTTTTGCAATCGGTCTCAGAAATGGCGAGAGATTATGAAATAACTCCAAAGAATATGTCAGTCAAACTGTTAAGGATCAGAAAAGAGTTAAAAGAATATCTGAAAGAGGAGGGATTTGAAATATGAAAGACAATAAGGATGAGGAAAAAACATTATTTCAGGCAATCGATGCAGTGGATGATAAATTTTTGATGGAAACATTGAAAGATATGGAAAAGAGAAAGAACCAAAACCACAAACAGCAATTAAAATTTAAGCAAATGACACCAATGGTTAAAGCAGCAACGATTGCATTGATCTGTTTTCTGACCTTAGGAATAAGTGTTAGCGTGGCAGCAGCGACATCGAAAACATTTCGGCAGTGGATTCAAAAGACATTTATGTCACAGACGATATATAAAGTAACACAAACCAAAGATGTCAGTGATCATAAGAAAAACCACAAGATTGTGCTAAAAGATAACATGGAAATCAAACAAGGACACAACCAAAGCTTTATCTGTCAGTATCATTACGAAGGAAAATACGATGTCGAAGTGACAGACAAAGTATATACAATTGAAGGGAATCATTTAAAAGAATTAAAACCAGAGAAAAAATGGTTCCATGGAATTTATAATGGAAGGAAATTTTCATTTCAGTATGCAGTGATTCGTGGAGAAATTTATGTATACAATGTGAAAGGAAATATCAGTGATATTTTCTGGAAAGTATGGGATGAAGATACGATTTATGTTTCTTTATATCATATGAATAAAAAAGATGATATCATACAAAAAGAATGTATTGCAAAATTAAATCTTAAAACAGGAAAAGTAACAAAGATTACAGATGACACCAAAATCTGCAATATGGAGATGTCACCAGATGGGGAATGGATTTTGTTAAATTACAGAAGCAAAGGATATTGGAGTGCATTGAATCTTAAAACAGGAAAAGAAACCAAACAGCCAGGAATCAGTGGATATGCACACAATGAAGAAATTTGTTTTATTGGAAAAGACAAGATTGTAGCAATGGGAAATCCTGTCATGACAAAAAATTCTGAATACAACGTCTGGAATAAAATTAATCTAAAAACAGCCAAAGCGACAAAACAATGGGATGACCGCTCCAAAGAAGAACAATATTCAAATAACGAATGGTATGTATACAAAGAAAAGAAAGGAAAGTTACATTTAAAACATCTGGCATATGAAACATCCATTGATATTCCAGATGTCAAAACAGTACATATTATTGATGATGCTGGAGATTATGTTTTATTTGATGATGATCAAGGTAATGATTATTTGTGTAATCTAAGAAATAAGACATATAAGAAATTTATATTGCCAAAGAAATTTAGAGATGATACGCAAATGTATCTGGCAGGAAAAGAGAAGAAGATGCTGGTGCAACATGGAAAAGAAATATATTTGATCGATATTAGTGATATGTATAAAAACATCCAACCAAGGAAATAATACCACTATTATTTTCATAAAGAAGGATGTGACAAAAATTGAAAAATCGTTTATGCATTGAAAATGTTATCGGAAGGGAAGTTTTAGATTCCAGAGGAAATCCAACGGTAGAAGTCGATGTACTTTTAGAAAATGGAGCCTTGGGAAGAGCGATTGTCCCTTCTGGTGCTTCCACAGGAAAATATGAGGCGTTAGAGTTAAGAGACCGCGAAAAAAGATACCGTGGATTAGGTGTTGAAACAGCTGTTAATCATGTGAATCATAAGATTGCAGACCGCTTGACTGGCAAAAATGCACTCAATCAGATTGAGATCGATCAGATTATGTTAGAAGCAGATGGAACCCCAAACAAAGAAAGATTTGGGGCAAACGCAATCCTTGGAGCATCACTTGCAACTGCTAAGGCAGCCGCTTGTGGACTAGGTTTACCGTTATACCAGTATCTCGGAGGCAGCTTTGCATCCAAACTTCCGATACCAATGATGAACATATTAAATGGAGGAAAACACGCAGATAATACCGTTGATTTTCAGGAATTTATGATTGCACCAGTTGGTGCAGACTCTTTCAAAGATGCTTTGATGATGGGAACTGATGTTTATCATACATTAAAATACATTTTGAGGAGAAATCATTTAAATACAGGTGTTGGAGATGAAGGAGGTTTTGCCCCGAATCTGGAAAGCTCAGAACAGGCATTAGATCTTTTGGTGCAGGCAATTGAACAGGCAGGATATAAAACAAAAGAAGAAATAGCAATCGCTATGGATTGTGCTGCATCAGAAATCTATAATGAAGATGAGAAAGTTTATCATTTTATGGGAGAAAGCAGGATGGCAGGCAAGGAAGTAAGAAGAAATTCTGAAGAAATGGTGCAGTATTATGAAAAGCTTGTCGAAGATTATCCAATCTTTTCCATTGAAGATGGATTAAATGAAGAAGATATGCCAGGTTGGAAAGTATTGACCTACCGTCTTGGAGAGAAGATCCTGCTAGTTGGAGATGATTTATTTGTAACAAATGTTGCACGGCTAAGAGAAGGAATTAAGGAAAATATTGCAAACAGTATTTTGATCAAGCCAAATCAGATTGGAACATTGACAGAGACATTAGATGCCATTGAGACAGCTGCAAAATCAAACTACAAAACAATCATTTCTCATAGATCAGGGGAAAGCGAAGATACGACGATCGCAGATATTGCAGTTGCAACGAATGCAGGACTGATCAAAACAGGAGCACCTTGCAGATCTGATCGTACTGCAAAATACAATCGTTTATTACGTATTGAAGAAGAGCTTGGAAGCTTATCAAAATATGGCTGGTAAAAGGATAAAAATGTAAAAATTATGCAAAGTATTGTTGTTTTCCTTGCAAGTTTGATATGTATATGTTAGAATGAACCACAGTGAATGGAAATATATTAGGAGGCATATCGTGAAAACAGCATTAACTGTAATTTTTATTATAGCATCAATTTTATTAATCATATTAGTATTAATGCAAGAAGGAAAAGAGGCGGGATTAGGTTCTTTAACCGGTGCAGCAGATAGCGGAACATACTGGAGCAAGAACAAAGGTCGTTCTAAGGAAGGAACACTGATCAAAGTGACAACATTCTTTACGATCGTATTTTTCGTAACAGCAGCAATCCTTTGCTCAAGATTTATTTAGAGAAAAGATAAGCACTTCTTAAACTTGTTTTAAGAGGTGCTTTTTATGTCGAAGAGAATTTCCATAAAAAGATTAAGAAGATTTAAATATACAGGAGAACGTAATGACAGATAAACGATTTAACAGAAAGAAGAAAATTAAAGCGTTGATCAACGATCCGTATTATCAGCCAATGAAACAAAGAGAGATCGGATACCTGATGCAGGTAGCTCCAGAAGATCGTGACGAGTTTGTTGAGATTTTGAATGAACTGGTAGAAGAAGGATCGATTGAAGTAAGTAAACGTGGAAAATACATGCCGCCAAGTGTGAAGACGGTCAAAGGAACATTCAGTTGTACAAGCAAAGGTTTTGGGTTTGTGACTGTGGAAGGGGAAGATGACGATTATTACATTCATGAGAAGAACATGAATGGAGCTTTCCATGAAGATACGGTCTTAATGCAGGTATTGGACGATCATCCAACTTCTGGAAGAAGAAAAGAAGGAAAGATCATCAAGATTTTAGAGAGAGGAATCAAGACAGTGGTCGGAACTCTTCAGAAAAACCAGAACTTTGGGTTCGTGATTCCAGATAATTTAAGATTTGACAGTGATATTTTTGTATCCAAATCTCAGTGCAAGAATCTTACCAGCGGATTTAAAGTGATGGTAGAGATCACAGATTATGGAGATGCCAGAAGAAGTCCAGAAGGAAAGATCATTGAAGTTTTAGGACATAAAGATGATCCAAGAGTTGATATTTTATCAATTGTCAAAGCTTATGGAATCCCAACCCAGTTTGAAGATGATGTCAAACAGCAGGTTGATACGATTCCATCACAGATCAAAGCATCTGACTACAAAGACCGTATGGATATCAGAGACTGGCCAATGGTAACGATCGATGGAGAAGATGCGAAGGACTTAGATGATGCGATTACATTATCAAGAAAAGGAAAGAATTATTTACTTGGAGTACATATCGCGGATGTATCCGAATATGTAACAGAGTACTCTCCATTAGATAAAGAAGCGTTAAAACGAGGAACAAGTGTATATCTTGTAGACCGTGTGATTCCGATGCTTCCACATCAATTATCGAATGGAATCTGTTCCTTAAATCAGGGATGCGACAGACTGGCATTAAGTTGTATCATGGAAGTTGATCCAAGTGGAAAGGTTGTCGATCATCAGATCGCAGAGACATTGATCAACGTCGATCATCGTATGACATATACATCCGTAGCTAAAATCTTGGATGGGGATATGGAAGAACGTAACAAATATGAAGATTTTGTAGAAATGTTTGAGTTAATGAATGAATTATCCGACATTTTAAGACATCGTCGTCATGAAAGAGGAAGCATTGACTTTGACTTTCCAGAATCTAAGATCATCTTAGATGAAAAAGGCCGTCCAGTTGATGTTTATCCACAGGTGAGAAATGCAGCAACAAAGATTATAGAAGATTTTATGCTGTGTGCCAATGAAACGATTGCGGAAGAATTTTACTGGAGAGAGATTCCATTTTTGTATCGAATTCATGAGATTCCAGACCATGAGAAGATTGATAAGTTACAGGTATTTTTACAAAACTTTGGAATTTACTTAAAGAGCAGTCATGATGAGATTCATCCAAAAGAAGTACAGAAGTTACTGACAAAGATTGAAGGAACACCAGAAGAACCATTGATCAGCCGTTTGACATTAAGATCTATGAAACAGGCAAAATATTCTGCATACAGCTCTATGCATTTTGGATTGTCCACAAGATATTACTGCCATTTTACATCACCGATCCGAAGATATCCAGATCTTCAGATTCACAGGATCATCAAGGAAACTTTGCATAATAAATTTACAACAAGACGATTCAGTCATTACGATGCAATTTTGCCAAAAGTAGCAGAACAGTCATCTAAGATGGAACGCCGTGCAGAAGAAGTTGAGAGAGAAGTATGTAAGCTTAAGAAAGCGGAATACATGAGAAGAAGAATCGGAGAAGTACATGAAGGAATCATTTCCGGTGTGACAAACTGGGGAATCTATGTAGAACTTCCAAATACGATCGAAGGAATGGTTCATGTATCCATTCTTCCGGGAGACTATTATTACTATGATGAGAAGACCTATTCCATGGTAGGAGAAAGAACTGGAAGAACATTTAAATTAGGAGAGAAGGCGAAAATCCGTGTCAAAGATGTGGATATGATGCTTAAGAATATTGATTTTGAGTTAGTGGAGGATGAGGATTATGAGTAAAGCGAAGACGGATGGAATTAAACTCATAGCAAATAATAAAAAAGCAAGACATGATTATTTTGTAGAAGACAGTTTTGAAGCAGGGATCGTACTTCATGGAACTGAAGTAAAATCTTTAAGACAAGGACACTGCAGCATCAAAGAATCCTTTGTTGATATTGATAATGGGGAAGTGTTCATTCATCAGATGCATATCAGCCCTTATGAAAAAGGAAATATCTTCAACAAAGATCCACTTCGTACAAGAAAACTATTATTGCATAAATCGGAGATTTCCAAGATGATCGGACAGATCAATCAGAAGGGATATACATTGATTCCATTAAAAGTATACTTTAGTGGAAGTTTGGTGAAAGTTCAGATCGGATTATGCAAAGGTAAGAAACTCTACGACAAACGACAAGATATCTCAAAGAGAGATCAGTTAAGAGAAGCACAGAGAGACTTCAAAGTAAGAAACTTTGGATAATTTCAAGGAAGATTAAAGATTGTATAAGAAGTTATACAAAAAGACTTGACATCCTATATAAGAGACTATATAATATAATTTCGAGACTGGGAAGGCTCTCAGTCTCTAACCAAGCTTATTAATTCCGGGCTAGTAAAGGTTTCGACAGGGGTTATGAAGCTTGAGGAGCCATTGGGAGGGACCACCTTACGGTACAAACTTAAATATAAACGCAGATAATAAATTAGCGTACGCTGCCTAGTTTGCAGCAGTCAGCTCTAGATCACCTGTAGTCTGGAATCCTGGCTTCAAACATGCAGGACCCTTGACCGGTCAAGCTTTGTGCCGGTTAAAGTATTGATGAAGCTACTGAAGCTGTGATCCTGTTAGTCGGAGCACGGTAGAGGGAATGAAAGAAGACTGACTGTAATGGGAGAGCCTCATGTGAATTGGCTTTTGGACGCGGGTTCGATTCCCGCCTAGTCCATTCTTAAACCTCACGTTTTTACGTGGGTTTTTCTTTTTTCGTGTTGCATTCGTGTTGCAATATATTTTCAAAGTATGCATCAATCGTATCATCAACCTTGATTCGTTCGGATGAAAAGGTCTGCTGATATACAGGCACGTTCGATCTGACGGGAACGGATCTTTCGCTGATAAGCTTTATATTTCGGAGAATAAGTGATGATCAGATTTTCATCCATGTTCTCAGTGACAACAGGGATTTTTTTATATTGTAGAAATGAGAGATGAACTTGCTCCAGATGCGAACATCAGACATAGACCACTTTTATTAGAGAAAATTGATAAATATGTGACAGTGATCGGAGATGCATCGGAAGTTTCTACGATTACAAATGCTGTGTATGAAGGGTATCCTGTGGCGTTAGATATCTAGAGAAATAAAAACATATTTATAAGAAAAATCATAAAGGCATTGGATGTTTTTTAGAAATATCTGGTGCCTTTATTTTGTGCTATAATGAGAATAAAAATTGATAGAATAAAATGTAAGGGGAGAAAATAAGTGAAACGATGTAAAATTACTGCAATCCGTAAAACAGAATATAAAGACTTAATGGAAAAGTATGAAAATCCTATGGAGAATGCTTGCGATATAGAAGAGGGGCAAGTATTTATTGCAGAAGGATGGAAACGACCAGAAGGATTTTGTGAAAGTGCATGTGAGAGTATCTCTCCGTTTGTTATGACATTAGTTTATGGAGGCAGCGATATTTATGAAGGATGGATGAAAAATAAAAAATCAGCAATGATCAGCTGTAATGATGGATTCCGCCCGGTTAGTTTTTATATCGAAGTGTTGGAAGATGAAAGAAGCTAGAGTTTTATTTTAAGAAGGAATATGGTACTATTGATTATAAATATGGGGTGTAGATGTTAAATTAATATGGGACAGATTATAATACAACATTGAGAAACAAGGAAAGGCGGAGGCACTTATGGCAGAACAGATTAGAAGGACAAAATGAGATGGTGCGGCAATCCAGATTTGTAATTATGAGAATGTACAATAATTTTCATTTGACTTTTTCAAAAAATCAAAATATAATAAAAAACGAACGAGTAGCAAACGAGCGTAAATCCAGTTTTTGCTACTCGTTTTTCTATTTTTACAATCATAAAATGTCATTAAAAAGTGTGTAGCCAATCAGCGTAAGACCAGCTTATTCTGATGAACTACATTCTTTTTTTATGCAAAAAAGGAGGAAAAATTAAAAATGGCAGAAAGTAACAAGATGAAGGATATGCCAGTCAATAAGCTCATGATCCAGATGGGAATTCCAATGATCTTATCAATGGCATTGCAGGCAGTCTACAATATTGTAGATAGTGCTTTTGTAGGTAACATGAGAGCAGGAAGCGAGGCAGCCCTAAATGCCTTGACGCTTGTATTTCCAGTTCAGATGCTGATGGTTGCGGTAGGGATTGGAACAGGAGTAGGAACCAATGCACTTCTTGCAAGAACACTCGGACAGGGAAATCATAAAAAAGCAGGTAAGGTTGCTGGAAACAGTTTGTTTTTAGGCGGGATCATTTATGTGGTCTGTTTGCTCTTTGGAATCTTTGGAGTTAAAACATACATTTCATCACAGACGGTTGATCCGCAAGTAATCTCTATGGGAACAAGTTATCTTAGGATATGCTGTATCATTTCCATGGGAATCATTTTCTTTTCTCTATTTGAAAAGTTGTTACAGGCAACAGGGCGTTCGCTCTATTCAACAATCGGTCAGGTTGCGGGAGCAGTGGTAAATATCATCCTTGATCCGATCATGATCTATGGGATTGGACCTGTTCCAGAAATGGGGGTTCAAGGTGCAGCTTATGCAACAGTCATCGGACAGGTAGTGTCAACAGTGTTATTGTTTATCTTTCATATGAAATTAAACAAAGAATTTGAGCATGGAGCAAAGTATATGAAGCCAGATGCTGGAATTATCAAAGAAATATATGCAATCGGACTTCCGGCGATCATTGCACAGGCATTGATGTCAATTATGGTATATGTAATGAACCTTATTTTGAAGTTCAGTCCTTCCGCTCAGACAGCCTACGGATTGTTTTATAAAGTACAGCAGTTTGTTTTATTCTTAGCATTTGGACTAAGGGATGCGATTACACCGATCATAGCATTTGCTTATGGGATGGGAAGTAAAAAGAGGATAAAAGATGGAATCAAATATGGATTGATGTACACGAGCGTATTGATGATCTTTGGAATTTTGATCACAGAAATATTCCCAAGTTCTTTTGCAACATTATTTAATGCAGGAAGTTCCAGAGAATATTTTATCGGAGCAATGAGAATTATTTCAATTAGTTTTATTTTCGCAGGAATCAATGTAGCATATCAGGGAATATATCAAGCATTGGATGGTGGTATGGAATCACTGATTATTTCACTTCTCAGACAACTTGTGATCATATTACCTCTGGCAGGAATCTTTTCAATTTTTGTAAGAAAAGGACGAGCAGGAGTATCTTTGATCTGGTGGGCATTCCCAATTACAGAATTTGCAGCATGTCTGATCGGATTTGTCTTTTTAAAGAAAATCCAAAAAATAAAAGTAGAGCGATTAACACATTAAGGAGGAAGGTATTATGGCAAAAAGAATCATTACAATCAGTAGAGAATTTGGAAGCGGTGGACGATTTATCGGAGAAGAAGTAGCACAACAGCTTGGAATTGCTTATTATAGTGAAAATATTATAGATCAGATTGCGCAACAGTCAGGATTATCACCAGAATATATCGAAGAAAATGCAGAATTATCCCCAAAGAAAGGATTTTTTGCCTATGCATTTTCGGGTCGTGATATTACAGGGAAATCCGTGGACGATATGCTGTATGAGGCACAGAGAAAGGTAATCTTGGAAATTGCAGAAAAAGAACCATGCGTTATGATTGGGAGAAATACTGATTTTATACTGAAGGGTAGAGATGATGTGTTAAATGTGTTTATACATGGAGACATGCCAGAGAAGATCAAACGTATTTGCAAGTTATATAATGTTACAGAAGACGGGGCAGTAAAACTTATAAAGGATACAGATAAAAGACGAAGGACAAATTATAATTTCTATACAGAACAAAAATGGGGGATGGCAAGTAATTATACATTGTCATTAAACAGTTCGCAGTTGGGATATGCAAGGTGTGAGAAGATGATCATGGGTTGTGTGGATATTTGTTAGATTATAGGAATTTTTCTTATTATCTCATATAGGAAATATTTTTTGAATCTGATATACTAAAACTATAAGGAGGAATATAAAAATGGAATTTCAAACGATGGGAACAAAGTTATCAAAGTAAACAAGATGAAATTCATCAGATAGGAGAGTATCTGCAAAAGCAAGGAATAGAAAAAATAACGCTTATTGTCGCTTCATCAATTGGAGCAGATTTAGGACTCACATTTCTTTCTCAGATGAAAATTCCAATTGAGCATACTTTTTTGATGGAGGTCAATTTGCACAGATTTCAAGATGAGAATCATATGCATATGCAGATTCTTGATCCAAAAGGTTTTGCTAAGATGTTAGATTCTATCATCCGTACAGGAAAGTTGATGAGAATAGTTAGTGAACACTAATGAAAGGGAGAAAAGAAGAATGAATGAAAAAGCAAATTATGGAAACTGGGTACCTGAAAAAGCATTGTATATGTTATTTGGAGCAGTAATTGTTTTAGGTGTTATTGCGGTAGCAGTACAAGTAGCTTTAAGTGAAATGGTCATTGCAATCATAGTAGGCGTATTATGCATTTTGACTCTGGTAATGGCAATTTATATGCTGATCTGTCATGAAGCATTCGCATTTGGAAAAGGAAATATGATGGCAGGAGTACATGAACATCTGATTAAACATCTTGATTGGGATGGTGAAGGGAAACTTCTAGACATCGGATGCGGAGCAGCAGCACTTACTGTTCATTGCGCCAAAGCATTTCCAAAGGCACAGATCACAGCGATGGATCACTGGGGTGTGGAATGGAATTATGCAAAAGAGCAGTGCGAGAAAAATGCAAAGATTGAAGGAGTTGCAGACCATATCACTTTTCAAAAAGGAGATGCAGCAAAACTGGATTTCCCTGATGAGACATTTGATGCAGTAGTAAGCAATTTCGTGTTTCATGAAGTGCGAACAGCAAAAGATAAGAGGGATGTTGTAAAAGAAGCATTAAGAGTTTTGAAAAAAGGCGGTGTATTTTCTTTTCAGGATATGTTTTCACAGAAAGCATTGTACGGAGATATGGAAGAGTTTGTAAGAATCTTAAAAGAAGAAGGAATTTCAGAAGTTCACTACATAGGAAATCTGGAAAAGAAGCTAGACTTTATTCCGGGATTTGTAACAACACCATGGATGATCAGCGGGATGGGAATTATTTATGGGAAAAAATAGGACACAGTCAGGAAATTGTGATAAAATATAAGAAATTAATTAACAGGTTGAAAGAGGCTTCGGTATGCTGCAAAAGAGGGGGCAAATCCAGTTTAATAAAATTGGAAATTGCGAGAAAGGAGAAAAGTATGCTTACAATATTAAACTCAGAAAGCTTATGGATTGGAACAGACATGATACAATTTAATGCGATCAGGGATATCTTGGATCGGGAAAAGATTAAGTACAAATACAAAACATACAATCACTTAGGAGAATGGGCAGGATCAGGAACACTTCGTGGAAACTTTGGAAGTGTGGGGAATCCTACATCACAGTCCATACAGTATGAAATTTTTGTGGCGAGAAAAGACTTAGAAAAAGCACAGGCTGTAATGTGGAATTTGCTTAGATAAAGTAGATACATGATGATAATGAAGAAAGGAAAGATACTGTATATTACTAAAGTGATATGCAGTGCCATTCTTTTTATGGTATAATAAGAATATCATAAAAATTCATTGCAGACCGCATGATGTATGTTGCAGATTGGAGGCAAATATGAGCAGAAAAACAAGAACAAAAAGTAAGACAAGAAATAATGCAAAAAGCAGGGCAAAAAAAGCAACTGTTTCAACAGTGAAAAGTACAGATACAGAAGAGACTGTTATTCCAACAGCAGAACCTGCAATAATAAAAGAGGAAGTTGCACAACCAGAACCAAAAGAAGAAATCAAAATAGAAACGCCAGTAGAAGAAAATCAGGTTATTGAACAGCATGATCTTGGACCAAGAAGAAGTGTCGTTTTTATTGGCTCAGAATGCTATCCATTTGTGAAAACAGGAGGTCTTGGAGATGTAATGTCTGCACTTCCAAAGAGTCTTGCTAAATTAAATGTAGATGTGAAAGTAATCCTTCCAAGGTATAAATGCATTCCTTGGGAATACCAAGAAAAGATGGAATACAAAGGCTCTTTCTATATGGATCTTTGTTCTGATGGAAGACAATACTATGTAGGTATTATGGAGTATCAGGAAGATGGTGTAATTTATGATTTTATCGACAATGAGGAATTTTTCTCTTGGGGTAATCCGTATACAAATCTGATTGATGATATTCCAAAGTTCTGTTACTTTTCCAAGGCAGCATTGGCGGCACTGAATTATCTGGACTGGGTTCCTGATGTAGTACACTGCCACGACTGGCAGGCAGCGTTGGTACCACTTTATCTAAGAACATGTTTTGCAGATACAAATGTAGGACGTGCAAGTGCAGTACTTACGATACATAACCTAAAATTCCAAGGTATCTACGACAGAAAAATGATCCAATACTGGTCAGGACTTCCGGATTATGTATTCAACAAAGACTGCCTGACTCAGAACTGGCTGGATGCGAATATGTTAAAAGGTGGAATCACTTATTGTAATAGACTTACAACGGTAAGTAACACATACGCTGGAGAGATTCAGACAGAAGAATATGGAGAAGGACTTGCAGAGCACTTAAGATATCACCAGAATAAGATCAGAGGAATTGTAAATGGAATCGATATCAATATCTGGAATCCAGCCACAGACAAGCTGTTAAAAGCAAATTATGATGCAAAGACAGCAATCGAAAATAAAAAGAAGAATAAGAAAGCACTACAGGAATCTTTAGGATTAGAGGTCGACGAACACAAGATGGTAATCGGATTGATTTCTCGTCTTACGAACCAAAAAGGACTTGATCTGGTCAATGACGTAATTCCAGGCGTTATGGATGGAAATACACAGGTAGTTGTTCTTGGTACAGGTGATTCCTGGTATGAAGAAGCTTTCCGTTCTTACGAGAATCAATATAAAGGAAGTTTTTGTGCCTATATTGCTTACGATGAAAATGTTGCCCACAATATCTATTCTGGATGTGATGCACTTTTAGTTCCATCAAGATTCGAGCCATGCGGACTAACACAATTGATTGCTATGAGATATGGTGCGATTCCAATTGTCAGAGAGACAGGAGGACTTAGAGATACTGTTTGGCCATATAACATGTTTGATAATACAGGTAACGGCTTTACATTTGATCGATATGAAAGCGGACTTCTGTATGATACGATCAATAGAGCAAAGACATGCTACTTTGAGAATAGAGCAAGCTGGGATGATATGGTGATCCGTGATATGAATAAAGATGTATCATGGGAGACAAGTGCAAGACAGTACAAAGATATGTATGTAGAATTAACACCAAGATAAAATTGTGATTTGTTGATAGTGTTGCATGTATGAGTCAGAAAGAACAAGAGAAGAAATATTTATAAGAATAAAGGGTGACACTCCACATTTTTGAAAGCGTTTTTTACAAATCGCTGATCCGCGCCTGTTCCTTTGATAACTCCCTGGCTGCGAGCCAAAATGCCCGCAACTGCGGTCAGACAATCAACCACAGGGCGCTGCGAATTTGTAAAAAACGCATTCAAAAAGTGCTCATGTTGTCACCCTTTTTTCTTATAAATATTTCTTCTTATCATCTTTCTGACTCATACAACGAAACACTATTCAAACCACCACACAGTGTGTATGTTTTACTGTATTGGTATTTATAATAAACACTGTCTACCACTACAAAAATTGAAAAATAATAACATTTAACATACCCCCACTCAAGTTTTCCAATCTTGTAATTCAGTGCTGAAATCGGAATCTTTTGTGGTGATCGTCCATGGTTTTCTCAATAAGGGGATGACGGGCATAGGGATAGCCCGTCGTTATTGGCTATTTTTCTACATCATTGAGGAGCCAATATATTATCCTCATATTCTAGATAAAAAGATTCATACAATGGACTCTTAACAGTTCCGCCAAAGAAGTAACCTCTGTAACCTGCAGTTGGCCTTTTATAATATTTGGGTTTTGCTGTTATATGATAGTTTATACAAATTGTTGTGGCATTTTTTAAAGAAACCTTTCTACCATTTTTTATCTTTTTGGATTTATTTTTATAAAAGATTTCAATACTGTCCACCTTATAATTCTTGACAGTTTTAACAGTAATCTTTACTTTTGATTTTGGAGCAGTTCCTTTATCCCTTACCGTCCAATGGCCTTTTGCAAGAGCAGCATAATTTTTGGAGCCGATCTTTACACTTTTAAATACTCGAGAGTGCTTTTTGAATGTTACGGCACAAGACAGGTTATAGCTCTTTCCATTCTGTTTTACTGTAAAACGGAGTTTTGTTTTTTCGCCATCTTTTACATCATGTATGGAATCGGAATCTGATGTCGTTTGTACAAAAATAGCGTTAAGACCAGCTGCTTTTGATGCGGTATAATATTTGTTAGATGATTTTACATTTGTGATTACAGCGGACCTGGATAAATTCTTTATATAAATATATCCATCTCCTTCTGTGGGCATTTCATTTCCACTAATATAAGCATTATAAAACTCCAGAGTCTGTTTCTTCGGGCACTGAGGTGCCTTTGCTGCTGCGCTTACTGCTGTAGGTACTGCCAGGATTACGAAAAGGCATGCCAATAAGCTTACTAAAATGTTTCTTGTCTTTTTCACTTTGATTTTTCTCCTGATTATTTGGTTTTTTCATTTTGTGATGCTGTTAATTTCTCTTTTTCCTTCCACTCCTTTCCCATTATAACGTGTCCAAAAGTTCTGCTTCAGCTATATTGTCAGACTTTCCCTTTGAGTCGTTATATTTTTACATCATTATACTAATCTTATTATAAGCGGTCAATATTTTCCAAGATCATAATTCACGAAAATCTTTTTCGTGGTTACCGTTCACAGTAACACGCTTCGCGCCGCAATTCTCGGGTTTTCTGTGAACTTTGTTCGCAAAAAAAACACCTCGCGGAATGTTACAGTGAACAATAACTTTTCGTGTTAATTGCAATTCAAACTTCCACTTCAGGAGCGTGTTTTAAAAGAATAGACGGTTGTGGAAGAATCCGGTACGAGACGGCTGAAAACCAAAGAAGATGGAGCTATGGGTTCCCAAATCCTGCAGAATCCCTCTGACCCGGATGCAACTTACCGTGAAAAAGAGGGGAAACAAAACCGTGGTTATACAGCAAACATTGTGGAAACTGTTGAATCTATGGAAAAAACAGAGGAGCCAACAGTGCTTATAACAGATGGGGCCTATAGCGGCAGGGACAATACAAACGCTGCAATTATATCAACCAGACTGGACAATGCAGGATATCATTTCCAAAAAACAAATGTGAAAACTGTCCACACCGTGACCAGTGCAACCCCAAGATGTTTAAAGGACCAGTGTGGTTTTTCTGTCTAAAAAATCCTCTGACAGAGCAAAGACACAAAGGAAAATGAAGACAGAAAAATATAAGGAATTGTCCCGGATCAGAAACGGAGTGGAAACAATCCCATCCATCCTGTGGAGGAAATACCAGATAGACCATATGCCGGTAAGAGGGCTTCTCCCCACTAAACTCCGTTTTGGGATAAAACTGGCAGCCCTGAACTTCAAGAAGCTGTTTGGATATCTGAACAGTGTGGGTCAGTGCGCCTTAATTCCCCAGATCAGTTAATAGAGCAGAAACAGTGGTGTGGGTTATTACCCCAAAACAGAGCTAACAATGGATATTTGTTGTTTTATAAGAAATTTTCAAGGAACATAGATTTCTATGGGCGATAATTATTATGTTTTGACACCCATATCAAATTTATAATTTATAGTTGGCCAACTTACAAATTAAAATTTCTTCAAAAGCAACGGTATTTCCGCCACAAGCATTCCAATCCATCCGGCAAGATAAGAAAAACGGTAATGTTTCAATTTGCAATGAAAAATGGAACACAAGAATAGCAGCAAAGACCACACGAACAGACATATTCACAAAACTACTGATTAACGTAATTTTAACATAATATAGCAAGAATTCTCCTCTACAGGTTGGAGATGAATTGCATAAAAACAAAAAGAACACTTGTTCGATAGTACGGTCTATGGTATAATAGAACCATGACATTAATCATGTGCATGTAATGTTCCGTGCGCAGCCGAGAACAGAACTTGGTAAATTTATCAATGCTTATAAAAGTGCCAGTAGCAGGCACTACAGTAGAAGTGATCCGTCAATACATTGAAACCCAAGGAGAGAAAAAGTATTGAACATAGCATATCGTTTTCGGATCTATCCGACAGAAGAACAGAAGATACTTCTTGGCAAAACATTTGGCTGTTGTCGTTTTCTGTACAATCAGATGCTTGATGATAAGATTCGAGAGTATGAAAAGACAAAGAAAATGATAAAGGTAGACCGTTTCTTTCCTTCCAGTAAAAAATGCTGTAAATGTGGAAGGATAAAGAAAGAGTTGAGATTATTCGAAAGAGTCTATCACTGTGAGTGTAGAAATAAGATGGACAGAGATCATAATGCAGCGATCAGCATCCGTGAAGAGGCAAGAAGGATGTTGACAGCATAAACTGTCCGTATCCGGACAATCAGATAATAAGAAAACATGCCCGTGTCCGGGTAAAAGAATCGCGGGGCACGCGAGGATAGCTTGTAGATACTTGGCTCAGTAGAGCCATTGAGCAAGAAGCCCCACTTCAAAATCAGGGATTTAAGTGGTGGGAGCATGTCACCATAATATAGAAAAATATGACTATAATAATAGGAATGAAAAATGACGATCAGAAATGGGAGAAATAACAAATGAGCCAAAGAAAAAACAAAAAAGTATACTATCACCTGCCAGGATTATTTGAATTTTATGAATTATATTGTGCCTTTCTGCCATTATATAAGAAACACAGAGAATACTTTTATGACTGGTGTGAGATCAGTTCCATCTATGGCTCTCCTGCAGATTGTCTCTGGGGAGGCGGACGCGCAGGATTTGGATCTGATAATCCAGAAGAAGTCTTAAAACTTACACAGGAATATGGAATTTCAGCCAGACTGACTTTTAGCAACAGTTTACTTAGAAAAGAACATTTAACAGATAAAAAATGTAATATCCTATGCAAAATGTTTGAAGAAGTTGGAGAAAAAAGAAATGGTGTGATCGTCCATTCGGATTTATTGCTTAAGTATTTGGAAATAAATTATCCAAAATTATATTTTGTATCTTCTACGACAAAAGTGTTGACGGATTTTAATGAATTTTTGCAAGAAGTAAAGAAAGAAGATTTTCGGTATGTAGTACCAGATTTTCGGTTAAATAAAGCATTTGATAAATTAAACATGCTTTCGGAGCAGGAGAAAAATAAAGTGGAATTTTTATGCAATGAATGCTGTTGGTTTGGATGTAAAGACAGAAAGCAATGCTACGAAATAGTCAGTCGAAAAAACTTAGGAGAAATGATACCAGATCACAAATGCAATTCGCCAGATGCAAAGGAAGGCTATCGTTTTTCAAAGGCAATGAAGAATCCAGGATTTATCAGTGTTAATGATATAAAGAAAATTTATCTTCCAATGGGGTTTGAGAATTTTAAAATTGAAGGACGTGGATTGGGAAGTGCGTTGGTTTTGGAGTTTCTACTATACTATATGGTAAAACCAGAATACCAAATATGCGTTAGAGAAGAAGTTTATTTGGATAATATGCTTGATTTATTTTAATGTATAATGCATTTTATACAACACATAAAGCAAAACTGTTTATTAAAAAATGCGAGGAATCTAAGTTAAGAAGTTTAAGAAAAAGAAGGGGTTTCTTTTTCTTGTATGATTTAGTATAATAGAGAGATACAGTGAAATATATATTGAAAATAGGAGAGAAAAATGGAAAAGAAAAATGACTTTAAGCCTTTTATTTCCGCAGATAAAGTATTACCAGAGTTTACAGTTACATCAGTAATCCTTGGTATGATACTGGCGGTTATATTTGGTGGTGCAAACGCTTATTTGGGGCTAAGAGTTGGTATGACTGTATCAGCCTCCATTCCAGCGGCAGTTATTTCCATGGGTGTGATCCGTGTGATCTTAAAGAAAGATTCCATCCTTGAAAATAACATGGTACAGACAATTGGTTCAGCAGGTGAATCATTAGCAGCAGGAGCAATCTTTACAATCCCTGCTATTTTTATTTGGGCATCAGAAAAGGGAAGTGGAGTTACTGCTCCATCTTTTGTATCTATCGCATTGATCGCGCTTTGCGGTGGTATTTTAGGAGTACTTTTTATGGTACCTCTTCGTACAGCCCTCATCGTAGAAGAACATGGGGTACTTCCTTATCCTGAAGGAACAGCTTGTGCAGAAGTGCTTTTAGCTGGAGAAGAAGGAGGAAGTAAATCTAAAGTTGTATTTGCAGGACTCGGAATTGCGGCAGTTTATAAATTTATTGCAGATGGTTTAAAACTTTTCCCTAGTGAAGTTGAATTTTCAATGCAGGGACAGTATACAACATCCGTTGGTATGGATGTTCTTCCGGCATTAGCAGGTGTAGGTTATATCTGTGGTGTGCAGGTATCAAGCTATCTTTTTGCAGGTGGTGTGCTATCTTATCTTGTATTAATTCCTACAATTGCTTATTTTGGCGGAGATTCTTTATCAAAAGTTGTCGATGAGACAGGAAAAGCACTTGCATTTAATCAGTTAGGTGCAAGCCAGATCTGGAGTAACTATGTCAGATATATTGGTGCCGGTGCAGTAGCAGCTGGTGGTCTGATCAGTCTGATCAAGACATTCCCAACAATGATCAAGACATTTGGACATGCTATGAAGGGATTCGGTAAGAAAGGTGACAGCCAGTTAAGAACACAGCAGGATATTTCTATGAAAGTGGTTCTTGGAGGAATCCTGATCATTGCAGTTTTAATCTGGTTATTACCAGAGATTCCAGTAAGCTTCTTGGGAGCAGTGATGATTGTTGTATTTGGTTTCTTCTTTGCAACGGTATCATCTAGAATGGTTGGTATTGTAGGAAGTAGTAATAACCCAGTATCAGGTATGGCGATCGCGACACTGATCGTAACAACATTTATCTTAAAAGCAACTGGGAATACAGGTGCAGCAGGTATGGTATCAGCGATTTCTATTGGTACTGTTATCTGTATCGTAGCAGCTATGGCAGGAGATACTTCACAGGACTTAAAGACAGGTTATATCGTAGGTGCGACACCTAGATTACAGCAGATCGGAGAATTGATCGGTGCGATCGTAGCAGCATTTGCGATCGGAGGAGTTATGTACCTTCTGAACGCAGCATGGGGATTCGGTTCTGATCAGATCCCAGCACCACAGGCAACATTGATGAAGATGGTCGTTGAAGGTGTTATGGGTGGTACATTACCATGGGTATTGATTTTCATGGGTGTGTTTATCGCAATCGTTGTTGAAATCCTTGGAATTCCAGTGTTAGCATTTTCAATCGGTCTTTATTTACCAATTTACTTAAGTACACCGATCATGGTTGGTGGACTGATTCGTTGGTTTATTGACAATAAGAGAAAATATGACAGTGATGCGGCAAGAAAAGACGGATCAGATCGAGGAGTCCTTTATGCTGCAGGTATGATTGCAGGAGAAGGTATCGTTGGTATCCTTCTGGCTGTACTGGCAGTATTTGGTGTTGCAGATAAGATCAATCTGTCATCTGTATATGGAGCTGCCTTCCAGAGTGTAGGTAACTGGGTAGGTTTAGCAGCTTTTGTAGTATTGTTAGCTATATTATTCTACTTCACAAGAAATAAAAAGACGATTGAAGTAGACGCAAAATAATAAAAATAAATATGTATTTCAGTGAGAAGAAAGCACTGCTGCGATTCTGCAGTAGTGCTTTCTAAATAAAAAGGTGTATTATGAAAGAAAAGAAGAATTATATTGACAACATCCCGAAGATCAATGATATGAAATGGGATGTGTCAGAAGATGGAATTGTAGAAATTACAGTAGAAAATACTGGATTTTATAATACGATCGCGCAGAAAATATTTAAAAAGCCACGTTACAGTTTTATCAAATTAGATGAATATGGAAGTTTTGTGTGGCAGAAAATTGATGGAAAGAAAAGTATTTATGAGATAGGAAAAGAACTTCAAGCAGTTCATGAAGGTGCAGCAACACAGTTATATGAAAGATTATCACAGTATTTTGCAATTTTAGAAAGAAATAAATACATTGTTTTTGAAGAATAAATATTATTAAAAGTGAAAAAGGATTTAATATGAAAATATCAACAGTGATCATAGGCATTGCTTTATTTGCCATAGTGACGATGATCCTATATGGATGGGGAATCGTAAAACAAAAGAATCAGACAAGTGACCTGATGAATTTGCTTTTTAGTAAAGGACAGGATAAAATAAAAAAGTATTTAAAACAACATGAATACGTTACAATTTCACAGGTAGAACAGATTTGCGAAGGTCTTGAAGCGAAACAGCCATTTTCAAGAAACAAAGCGGTTGTGAAGGATAAACGAGACTATGCGAAGAAACTTGTAGAATATATGCTGAAAACGAATCAGCTCGAACAAGAGGGCAGTCGTTACAAAATGCATAAAAAATAAGGAGGACATAAAATGTCAGTATTAGGAGAATTACAGCCAAACAAAGTATTTAAATATTTTGAGGAGATTTGTTCAATCCCTCACGGATCAAGAAATCTGCAGCAGATTAGCGATTATCTGGTAGATTTTGCAAAAGCACATGAATTAAAATACAGACAGGATGAAGATCTGAATGTGATCATCTGGAAAGATGGATCCAAAGGATATGAGGCTTCTGAACCAGTCATCCTTCAGGGACATATGGACATGGTTGCAGTCAAAGAAGCAGATTGCGATAAAGATATGGAAAAAGAAGGATTGGATCTGGAAATCAATGGAGATTATATTTCAGCAAAAGGAACTTCTTTAGGTGGAGATGATGGAATTGCGGTTGCATATACACTTGCAGTGTTAGACGATGAAGAAATGGCACACCCACCAATCGAAGCAATCTTTACAGTTAATGAAGAAATCGGTATGCTTGGAGCAGCAACTATTGATGTTTCAGATCTTAAGGGACGTTTATTTATGAACATGGATTCTGAAGACGAAGGAGTGTTTACAGTCAGCTGTGCAGGTGGAGCATCCGTAATCTGTAAGATTCCATATGAGACAGAAACTGTCAATGCATCTGTCATTGAAATCAAGATGACTGGATTTGCAGGTGGGCATTCTGGTGTCGAGATCATCAAAGGACGTTTGAACGCAAACTGTGCAATGGCAAGAGTATTGTTAAGTCTGTTTAATGAGGTTGAAATGCAGCTTGTTTCCGTAAATGGTGGAGAAAAAGACAATGCGATCGCTAAGTTTAGCGAAGCATCTGTTGCAGTACTTCCAGAAGAATTAGAAGCAGCAAAACAGATCGTTGAAGATACATTTGCACAGATCAAAGAAGAATATAAAGTCACAGATCCAGATGCAAAATTAACAGTGAATGTAAAAGAAGCAGCAAATATAAAAACATTCACAGAAGATACAACATTTGCAGTAGTAACAGCAATGGTTCATATGCCAAATGGTGTTCAGAGAATGAATCCAGAGATTGAAGGATTGGTACAGACATCACTGAATATGGGAATTTTAACAACAGAAGAATCTGAAGTACAGATGACATTTGCAGTTAGAAGTTCCAGTGAGACAGAAAAACAGTATCTGATCGATCAATTAACATCTCTTACAGAAACATTAGGAGGGAATGTAGAGATTGCAGGACCATATCCAGGATGGGAATACAAAGCAGATTCCAGATTACGTGAGGTTATGGTTGAAGCATATAAACATTTATACAACGGAGAAGAACCAGTTGTTGAAGGTATTCATGCAGGACTTGAATGTGGAATCTTTGCTTCTAAATTGCCGGGGCTTGATGCAGTATCCTTTGGACCACAGATGGAACATATTCATACAACAAATGAGGTGTTGAGTATCTCATCTACAGAACGTACATGGGAACTGGTTGTGAAAACGTTGGCTGCTTTGAAATAAATTGTGATTTGTAGTTTGAAGACGGAAATTATTGGTGGAATATTATAAAAAGAAATCATGTGTCTGCAACCCACTCGCGTTCGGACTCCCACGTAGCTGTACTAAGCTCCTGAATGGTCTAACGACCATCCACTCGCTAAGTGCAGACGTGTCCGTACGGTTGCCGACACATGATCTCTTTTTATAATATTCAAATAATTTACGTGATTCAAACCACTACACAGTGTGTATGTTATACGGTACTGGCTAATAATTTTTGTATTTATTAACAGATGACAGATGGTAAAAGGGCTTAAACAACACCGATTTATCGAGGTGTTTGGAAAATATTCAAATTGCTTATCTTCAGTTTGTTGATAATATTATTGGAGTTGAATCTTCTGCCATTTTGTATTGATATATTATAACAAGTACGATTATAATAAAATAGTTGTGTTTTTTTAAACCATTTTATACAATAATAAATAGAAAAATCAAAATGAAAGGAATAAAATGAATCCATGGAAGAATTCTTACAAGTAGGAGCAATCGCCAACACACACGGCATCGCTGGGGAAGTCAAAGTATTTCCGATGACAGATGATATCAAACGATTTAAGAAATTAAAAGAAGTATATTTAGATACAGGAAAAGAAAGAAAACTATTACACGTAGTGTCATGCAAATTCGTAAAGAACCAGCCGGTTTTGAGATTTAAAGAATTTTCAAATATCAACGAAGTAGAGATGTATAAAAGAAAAGGCCTGTTTGTTACAAGAGATCAGGCAGTACCTCTTGAAAAAGACGAATACTTTATCGCAGATCTGATCGGTCTTTCTGTGATCAGAGAGGATAATGGAGAAGTTCTTGGGGAATTAACTGATGTTTTACAGACGGGTGCAAATGATGTCTATGAAGTGAAGATGGAAGATGGAAAAGAAGTTTTACTTCCAGCGATCAGAGAATGCATTAAGAATGTGGATCTTCAAAAAGGTGAGATCACAGTCCATGTCATGAAAGGATTATTAGATGAATAGATTTCATATATTAACATTATTTCCAGAGATGGTGATGGACGGGTTGAATACAAGTATCATCGGAAGAGCGATTGAAGCAGGACTTCTTGAGATCAATGCGGTCAATATTCGTGACTATTCTACCAATAAACATATGAAAGTGGATGATTACCCATATGGAGGCGGAGCCGGACTTGTGATGCAGCCAGAGCCGGTTTACCGTGCGTATAAAGACCTTGAAAAAGATATGAAGAAGAAACCAAGAGTTGTCTATCTGACGCCGCAAGGGACAACATTTCATCAGGAGATGGCAAAGGAACTTGCAAAAGAAGAAGAATTAGTTTTTTTATGTGGGCATTATGAAGGAATCGATGAGAGGGTTTTGGAAGAAATAGTCACAGATTATGTATCAATCGGAGATTATGTATTGACTGGTGGGGAATTGCCTGCAATGGTGATGATCGATTCAATTTCAAGATTGGTTCCAGGTGTTTTACATAATGATGATTCCGCTGGGGATGAATCTTTCGAAAATGGGTTGCTTGAATATCCACAGTATACAAGACCACCAGTGTTTTTAGATAAAGAGGTGCCAGAAGTTCTTTTATCCGGACATCACGAGAATATCCGCAAATGGAGGCATGAACAGTCAGTCAAACGTACCAAAGAGAGAAGACCGGATCTATGGGAGGCATATGAGAAGGAGATGAAAGAAAAAGATGGGGGAAAATAGGATTAAGCTTGTCGCAGCGGATATGGATGGAACACTGTTGAATCGAGAGCGTAAGATTACAAAGTATACACAGAATGTGATCAAAAAAGCAATGGCACAAGGTGTTTATTTCGTTCCGGCTACAGGAAGAGCTGTGAATGCATTACCGCCAGAGTTAAAAGAGATGGAAGGAATTCGCTATGGGATTTTCAGTAATGGTGCAACCATTTATGACTTAAAAGAAGAAAAAGTGATTTATAAAAATCATTTTGAAATGGATCGAGTTTTAGAGTTGATGGATTTTCTTAAGCAATTTGATCTAATGGAAAGTATTAGTTTAAATGGGCAATCCTATGCTAACAAAAAAGAAATGGAAAATATTGATTATTATGAACTTGATTCAAATACAAAAGCAATTGTGCAGGGGTCGAGAGTTCTTGTTGATGATTTAGAGATGTTTGTAAAAGAACAGTCAACAACTGTTGAGAAGACAACTTTATTATTTAAGACGATGGAAGAAAGACGAAGAGCAGCGGATGCATTGAGTAAGATTGAAGACATTCAGTTTTCAAGTTCTCTTCCAAAGAATCTTGAGATTTCTAAGAAAGGCTGTAATAAAGGAGATGGTCTGTTCCATCTTGCAAAGATCTTGAATATTCAAAAAGAAGAGATTATGAGTTGTGGGGATGCAGACAATGACAGAGAACTTTTAGAAAGTGCAGGACTTGCGGTTGTTATGGAAAATGGCCTTGATTCTATGAAAGCGATCGCAGACTATATTACGGTTTCCAATCAGGAAAATGGAGTCGCAAAGGCAATGGAGAAATTTGTATTAAGGTAAAGAATCTTAAAAAATACAAAAAAACACTTGCTTCACATAAAAAAATATGATAATATGTTCAAGTTGTTATAAATATGGATGGTCCTCTGTTACATTTGGTATTAAGAACATCTAAAAACGTTCAAGGAGGAACAACAATGAGCGCACAGGATATTATTAAAAGCATCGAAGATGCACAGTTAAGAGAAGTTGCTGAATTCAAAACAGGAGACACTGTAAGAGTTCACGCGAAAGTAAAAGAAGGAAACCGTGAAAGAATTCAGGTTTTCGAAGGAACAGTCATCAAAAGACAGAATGGTGGAGCACGCGAAACATTTACTGTAAGAAAACAGGCAAGTGGTGTTGGTGTTGAAAAAACATGGCCAGTACATTCTCCAATCATCGAAAAGATTGAAGTAGTAAGACGTGGTAAAGTAAGACGTGCTAAATTATACTACTTACGTGATCGTGTTGGTAAAGCAGCAAAAGTAAAAGAAAGAGTATAATCAGACAAAGATTGTCAAAAGAGAGGGATAGGCTGTATAGCTTATCCCTGTTTTAGTATACAGGAATTTTACGAATCTTTCTATACGAAGAGGAAAGGAGTTCTTCTATGAGGAAAGGATACACAGTAACCTATCAGATGCGCAAGAAACAGCGTCAGCAAAGGGAAATCGTGATTCAGTATGTCTTAAAATTTGTCGGAGTTGTGTTACTGGCATTTTTGTTAGTAAGATTTGTGTGTTTCAGTTTTACGATTCAAGGTGATTCTATGTCACCAACGATTGAAAGAGGTGAAAAACATCTGGTGAATCGCCTGATCTATCAGATCAAGGGACCAAGCAGGTATGATGTGGTCATATTTAAATCAGATGACAAGAATGGAAATTACTATGTAAAACGAGTGATAGGTCTTCCGGGAGAAAAGGTTCAGATCAAAAACGGCAGAATCTATGTAAACGGAAAGAAAACAAAAGCATTTTCAAGTCAGAAGATTTTATCTGCAGGATTAGCAGCAGATGAGATTACATTAAAGAGTAAGCAGTACTTTGTTGTGGGAGATAACTATAATAATAGTGAAGATTCCAGAAGTGCGAGTGTTGGAAATATCAAAAGAACAAATATCATTGGAAAGGTCGGTATCAAATACTGGCCGTGGTAAACAGAGGGAAGGAGAAATAAAGAATGGATTTTCAGTGGTACCCGGGTCATATGACCAAAGCAAAACGTATGATGCAGGAAAACATGAAACTGATCGATATTATGATCGAACTTGTGGATGCAAGAATTCCACTAAGCAGCAGAAATCCGGATATTGACCAGTTGGCAGCGAACAAGTCACGATTGATCTTGTTAAATAAGACAGATATGGCAGATGAACGTGTGACTGCACAGTGGGAAGAATATTTTAAAGAAAAAGGATTCTATGTAGCAAGAACAAATGCAAGATCAGGAAAAGGTGTCAAAGGTACACAGGCGATCGTGATGGATGCCTGCAAGGAAAAACTTGAGAGAGATAGAAAACGTGGGATTAAAAACCGTCCGATCAGAGCAATGATCGCAGGAATCCCAAACGTTGGAAAATCAACATTTATCAACAGTCTGGTTGGAAAAGCCTGTACAAAAACAGGAAATAAACCAGGAGTTACAAAAGGAAAACAGTGGATCAAATTAAATAAGAATATTGAATTATTAGATACCCCTGGAATTTTATGGCCTAAATTTGAAGACCAGCAGGTTGGGCTTCGTCTGGCATTGATCGGATCGATCAGAGATGAAATCCTCAATCAGGATGAAATGGCGATCGAACTGATCGAGTATTTAAAAAATCATTATCAGGGAATTCTTGCTGATCGCTATCAAGTAGATGAAAATGAAGATAAAGTGAAAATCTTAGAACAGATTGCGCTAAATCGTAATTGTAAGATGAAAGGAAATGAATTAGATTACGAAAAAGCATCAAAGATCGTATTAGAGGAATTCCGAAATGGGAAATTAGGAAAAATTTCTCTGGAAACACCAGAAGAAGGGACAAAAGAGGCATAAAAGCCTTTGAGGGGCAGATATAAGAATGTTTAAAAGTATTCTAAGGTTGCTGGGTACCATTTTGATCGCGGTTGCATTTGCATTTGTTCTTATTATGTGTGTTGGTGAACGGACGAAAGTAAGTGGACATTCAATGGAACCGCACTTGCATGATCATGATCAAGTGTTGTTAGATAAGTTAACATATCGTTTTCGGGATCCTAAACGATATGAGATTATTGTATTTCCAGGACCAGAAGGTGGCGATCAGTTTTTTGTAAAGCGAGTGATCGCACTTCCAGGAGAAACGGTAAAGATCACAAAAGGAAAAGTCTATGTAAACGACAAAGAAGTAAAAGATTATTCTAAAGATCATACGACAGATTCATGTGAATTAAAAGGAAAGTTTCATCTTTCATCAGATGAATATTTTGTTTTAGGAGATAACAGAGATAATAGTAATGACAGCAGATACAAAGAGGTTGGTCCAGTAAAGAGGTCAAAGATCACAGGGAGGATCATTTTCCGGTTTTATCCATGGAAGAATGCAGGTGTGATCCGGCCATAGGAAGGGTTTTAAGACTTATGACAAAGAAAGAAGAACGAGAAGCCAGGAAGTTAGAAAAATTAAGGCTTGAGAAAGAAAGAATGTATGAGATGTTTTCTTTTGAAAGAGAATATGGAGATCATCAGGCGATTTGTGGAATTGATGAAGTTGGAAGAGGACCATTTGCAGGACCTGTTGTTGCGGCTGCAGTGATTTTGCCAAAAGACTGTGATATTTTATATCTGAATGATTCCAAAAAGCTTTCAGAGAAGAAAAGGGAGCTTTTATATGATGAGATTTATGAGAAAGCAGTTGCAATCGGTATTGGAATGTCTTCAGAAGAAGTGATCGATGAGATCAATATCCTGCAGGCAACTTATAAGGCAATGCAGCAGGCAATTTCAAAGCTTTCGATAAAACCAGATCTTTTATTGAATGATGCGGTAACAATTCCAGACGTTGAGATCGAACAGGTTCCGATCATCAAAGGAGATGCAAAAAGCGCATCGATCGCAGCGGCAAGTATTGTTGCGAAAGTTACAAGGGACCGTATGATGAAAGAATATGATACAATTTATCCGGGATATGACTTTGCAAAAAATAAAGGATATGGAACCAAAGCACATATTGAAGGAATCAAAAAGCAGGGAATCTGTGATATCCATAGAAGAACATTTGTAAAGAAATACATATAAAAAACAAAAAAGTATATATAATATGAAGAAAAATAACAGGGAGACAGGGGCAAAAGCAGAAGCGATTGCCTGTTGGTTTCTGAAACAGCAAGGATATGACGTCCTTGAACAAAACTTTTATACAAAAGTCGGAGAGATTGATATTATAGCAAAAGAAGATCAGACATTGGTATTTGTGGAAGTAAAATACAGAAAAGATGACAAAAAGGGATATCCGGCACAAGCTGTAGACCAAAGAAAACAGCAGAAGATCCGAAAGAGTGCAATGATTTATTTAAAGAAGAATCATCTATCTTTTGAACAGCCGATCCGTTTTGATGTAGTGGAGATTTTAGGAAAGAAGATCAGGGTGATAAAACATGCATTTTAAAAAATCAAACGATAATCAGTCTACGATATTACATGAGGGGTCTGTTCCATATCTGACATTTAAAAAATTGGATCAGGCAGGAGTCAGACATGGATTTTCAACACGTATGGGTGGAGTCAGCGAAGAAATGTTTTCCACGTTGAATTTAAGCTATAACCGTGGAGATAAAAAAGAAGCTGTGGATGAAAATTTCAGAAGAATCTCAGAAGCGATCGGATTCGATCATACAAAGCTGGTATTTTCAAATCAGATTCATGAGACGAGAATCCATAAGGTAACGAAAGAAGATTGTGGAAAAGTTATGAAAGATATGGATGGTCTTGCTACAAATGAGCAGGGGATTCCGCTTTATACAGGATATGCAGATTGTGTGCCTTTGTTTTTTTATGATCCGGTAGAAAAGGCTGCAGCTTTAGCACATTCAGGATGGAGAGGCACTGTTGGAAGAATCGGTGCCAAGATGGTACAATTTTTAGAAAATGAATATGGAAGTAAAAAGGAAAATATCATCGCAGCCATTGGACCATCAATCTGCCGAAGTTGCTACGAGGTTAGTGAAGATGTTGCAGATGAGTTTAAAAAAGAACTGACAGGACATGATGCAAAAGAATTTTTGGATGATAAAGGGAATGGAAAATACCAGCTTGATCTCTGGAAAGCAAATGAAATTATTTTGACAGAAGCAGGAATCCGTCCAGAAAATCTTGATATTACAGATATCTGCACATGTTGTAATCCTGATCTACTGTTTTCGCATAGAGCAAGTCATGGGAAACGTGGTAATCTGGCAGCATTTATTGTGTTATAAAAAGGTAAATAAAAAGAATATATCTTGTGAAATTCTTCACACTGGACGAATCTCATAAGATAAGGTATACTAAGAAACAGTACAGGTTTTGAAACATTTAGAGAGGTATATAGATTATGAGTAAGCCGATCATTGCCATTGTAGGAAGACCGAATGTAGGAAAGTCTACATTGTTTAATGCACTGGCAGGAGAAAAAATTTCAATTGTTAAAGATACACCAGGAGTTACAAGAGACCGTATCTATGCAGATGTGACATGGTTAAACTATCAGTTTACATTGATTGATACAGGTGGTATTGAACCAGACAGTGGTGATCTATTATTAAGCCACATGAGAGGACAGGCAGAGATCGCAATGGAGACAGCAGATGTGATCATCTTCCTTACAGACGTAAGACAGGGGCTTGTCGATGCAGATTATCAGGTGGCAGATATGTTAAGACGATCAGGGAAACCAATTGTGTTAGCAGTCAATAAAGTAGATAATTACGAAAAATTCGTTTTGGATACTTATGAATTTTACAATCTGGGGCTTGGAACACCATTTCCAGTTTCAGCGAATTCTAAGATTGGATTCGGTGATCTGTTAGATGAAGTTCTTGTTCACTGCAATCCACAGGATGCAGATGAGAAAGAAGATGAAAGACCAAGAGTTGCAATCATCGGAAAGCCAAATGCAGGAAAATCTTCATTGATCAATAAATTATTGGGAGAAGACCGTCTGATCGTTTCTGATATTGCAGGAACAACAAGAGATGCGATTGATACAACGGTCAAACGTAATGGAAAAGAATATGTATTCATCGATACAGCCGGACTTCGAAAGAAAGCCAGAGTCAAAGAAGATATCGAACGTTACAGTGTGATCCGTACGGTTGCAGCAGTAGAACGTTGTGATGTGGCAATCTTAGTCATTGATGCGGAAGAAGGAATCACAGAACAGGATGCCAAGATCGCAGGAATTGCCCACGAACGTGGAAAAGGTATGATCATTGCGGTTAACAAATGGGATCTCATCGAGAAGAACGATAAGACAATCTACAAGTTTACAAACCAGGTTAGAGAAGTCTTATCTTATATGTCATATGCAGAACTTGTTTTCATCTCTGCTAAGACAGGACAGAGACTTCCTAAGATTTTTGATGTTCTTGATATGGTGATCGAGAATCATGCATTACGTGTACAGACAGGAGTCTTAAACGAGATCCTTACAGAGGCGGTAGCGATGAAACAGCCACCATCAGACAAAGGAAAGAGATTAAAACTTTACTATATTACACAGGTTTCTGTAAAACCGCCAACATTTGTTGTGTTTATCAATGATCGTCAGTTAATGCATTTTTCATATACAAGATATCTTGAGAACCAGATCCGTAATACATTTGGATTCAGAGGAACACCAATTCATATTATTGCGAGGGAAAGGAAGGAAAGATAATGGCAGTTTGTATTGTTGTGTGTATGATCGTCGGATACCTGTTTGGGTGTATTCAGACAGGATATATTGTCGGACGAGTAAATAAGATCGATATCAGAGATTACGGAAGTGGAAATTCCGGGACAACGAATACATTAAGAACTTTGGGAAAGACAGCAGCGATCATTACATTTCTTGGAGATGCCGTCAAAGGACTTGTGGCGGTGAATCTTGCGAGATATGTGATCATGCCGGCTTTTCATGTAGAAGGAGAAGCTTATCTTTGGCTTTTGACAGGATTTGCAGTAGTACTGGGACATAATTTCCCGTTTTATCTTGGGTTTAAAGGTGGAAAGGGAATAGCGACAACTGGGGGAGTTATTTTTGCATTTCACTGGCAGCTTGGGTTGGTCTGTGCAGCAGTATTTTTGATCATTACGGCTATTTCTAAGTATGTATCGTTAGGATCGATCTGCATGGTGCTGATCATTCCATTTATTTTGTATTTTAACAATCCACATGATTGGAAATTAGTTATTGTTGGATGTATATTTACAGCTATGGCAATCTGGCGCCATCGTGCGAATATTGGGCGTTTGATGAATGGTACTGAGAATAAATTAGGTCAGAAAGTAAAACGTTAGGAGGAACTTAAACAGATGAAGAAAGTTAGCGTTATCGGTGCAGGAAGCTGGGGAAGTGCCCTTGCGGTATTATTAGCAAATAATGGACATGAAGTGACATTGTGGACACATGATCCGCATGAAATAGAGATGCTTTCCACAAAGAGAGAGCAGGTAGAGAAATTACCTGGAGTAAAATTGCCAGATAATATTATGATCGAGGCAGATCTTAAAACAGCTTTAACAGATGAAGATGTTGTTGTTATGGCAGTTCCTTCACCTGTTGTTCGTATGGTTGCAAAACAGATGTCCCCATTTATAAAAGACGGACAGATCATTGTTAACGTTGCAAAAGGTATCGAAGATGTTACATATAAGACATTATCAGATATCATTGAAGAAGAGATTCCAAATGCAGAAGTTTGCGTATTATCAGGGCCTAGTCATGCAGAAGAAGTAGGAAGAGGAATTCCTACAACGGTTGTAGTTGGTGCAAAGAATAAAGAGACAGCGGAAATGCTTCAGGATGTATTTATGAATAAAGTATTCCGTGTATACACAAGTTCTGACATTGTTGGAATTGAGCTTGGAGGAGCATTAAAGAACGTTATTGCATTAGCAGCAGGAACGGTTGATGGCCTTGGATATGGAGATAATACAAAAGCAGCATTAATGACAAGAGGAATCGCAGAACTGACACGTCTTGGAGAAGCACTTGGTGGAAAACCAGAGACATTTTCAGGCCTTACAGGAGTTGGAGATCTGATCGTTACATGTACAAGCGTACATAGTCGAAATCGTAAAGCAGGATACTTAATGGGAAAAGGTATGACTGCAGAGGAAGCTATGAAAGAAGTAAAAATGGTTGTAGAAGGGGTATATTCAGCAAAAGCAGCCCTTGGACTTGCAAAGAAATGCAATGTAGCTGTACCAATTGTGGAAGCAGTGAACAGAGTGTTATTTGAGAATGCGGATCCAAAAGAAGAAGTTTCAAACTTACTCCTTCGTGAGAGAAAACAAGAACATACAAATCTTGAATGGAATTAATCAGGATATATAAAAACATAAATATATACAAAACATAAAAACATGAAGGAAGGAAGACAACAATGGAATCATTTAGGGAAATGTCAAAAGAAGAGTTACAGGCACAGGAAGTGGAAGTGAACAAAAAGTATCAGGAATTTAAAGATCTTCATCTTTCACTAAACATGGCAAGAGGAAAACCAGCACCAGATCAGATCGATCATGCAAATGGCATGCTTGAGACAATGACAGATTATCATGCAAAAGATGGTCTGGATGTGCGTAATTACGGAGTTCTTGATGGACTTCCAGAGATGAAAGAAATATTCAGCGATTTATTAGATATTCCAGCAAAGAATATCATTGTTGGAGGAAATGCGAGTCTGAATCTGATGTTTGATCAGATGATGAGACTGGTTGTATTTGGAACAGCAGGTGAGAAGCCTTGGGGACAGTTAGAGAAAGTAAAATTCTTATGTCCAGCTCCTGGATATGACAGACATTTTTCAGTTACAGAAACTTTAGGATTTGAACTGATCACAGTCGATATGACATCTGAAGGTCCAGATATGGATCAGGTAGAGAAACTGGTTGCGGAAGATGAAAGTATCAAAGGAATCTGGTGTGTGCCAAAATATTCCAATCCACAGGGAATCTGCTATAGTGATGAAACGGTTGATCGTTTAGCTTCTATGAAGACAGCAGCCAAAGATTTCAGAATCTTCTGGGATAATGCATATGGAGTACATCCAATCTTTGAAGATGTAAAAGTTAAGAATATCTTAGATGCATGTAAAGAAGCAGGAAATGATAACAGAGCATATTATTTCTTCTCAACATCCAAGATCACATTCCCAGGTGCAGGAGTATCTATCATTGCATCAAGCGATGATAATATTGCAGAGATCAAGAAAGTGATGACAGCCCAGACGATCGGATATGACAAGATCAATCAGCTTCGCCATGTGCAGTTCTTTAAGAATGCAGACGGAGTCAGAAAACATATGCAGATCTTAGCAGATTGTTTAAAACCTAAATTCGAGACAGTTCTTAATACGTTAGAGAAAGAGTTAAAAGGAAGCGGATTGATCACATGGGAGAATCCAAAAGGTGGATATTTTGTATCTGTAGATGTTCTTCCAGGATGTGCAAAGAGAGTTGTAGAACTTGCCAAAGAAGCAGGGGTTACATTAACTGGAGCAGGAGCTACATATCCATATAAGAATGATCCAAAAGACAGCAATATCAGACTGGCACCTTCTTACCCAACAGTAGAAGAGTTACAGCAGGCAATGGATCTGTTTTGTGTATGTGTAAAGAAAGCAGGAATTGAAAAACTGTTAGAACAGGCATAAGAGTTCATAAAAAATATTATGAGGAATATTCTTTATCAATGGTGATAAGGCATGTTCCTCATTTGTTTTTGTAATACTAGTATTTGGTTTTTAAAATATAAATTCAAAGATTGTATCTATACAATTAACACGTTGATGTGGTAAAATAAAACTGTTTATTCGTAAAATAATAAAAAGGAGTTGATTATACATGAAATTTACAAAGATGCACGGTTGTGGCAATGACTACGTATATGTAAACTGTTTAGAAGAAAAGATCAATAACCCAAATAAAGTGGCAAAATTTATCAGTGACCGGCATTTTGGAATTGGTTCTGATGGAATGATCTGTATCTGTCCATCAGATAAAGCTGATTTTAGAATGGCCATGTATAACTCTGATGGTTCAGAAGGAGCCATGTGCGGAAATGGTGTCCGCTGTATTGCAAAATATGTCTATGATTATGGACTGACAGATAAAACAACGATCACGATCGAGACAAAAGGCGGAATTAAAGAATTAGACCTTACAGTTGAAGACGGCAAAGTGACATGGGTGAAAGTTGATATGGAAGCACCAATCACAAAAGCTTCACAGATTCCTGCAATCTATGATGATCTTGATGAAGTGATCGATCAGCCAGTGATCGTTGATGGAAAAGAATATAATATCACATGTATTTCTATGGGAAATCCACATGGAGTTGTATTTGTAGATTCTGTTGCAGATATCGACATTGAGAAGATCGGACCAAAGTTTGAGAATCACCCAATGTTCCCAGATCGTGTGAATACAGAATTTATTGAACTTGTTGATGATAAAACGATCAAGATGCGAGTATGGGAGAGAGGCGCAGGAGAAACTCTTGCATGCGGTACAGGAGCCTGTGCAAGTGCTTATGCATCTTATCTGAATAAGAAAACAGGAAAGAAGGTCTTGGTACATCTTTTAGGTGGAGATCTTCAGATCGAATATGATGATAAGAAGAATACGATCTTTATGACAGGACCAGCAACAACTGTATTTGATGGTGAGATCGATCTTACAGGAATTGACGATTAAGAGCAGAAAGACAGAAGAATTATTGGAGATAGAACATGATTTTAAAAGAATTATTAGAACGTTCAGAATATACCCTCGTGCAGGGAAGTGAAGATGTAGAGATTTCTACATTAGTATATGATTCAAGAAAGATTGAAAAAGGCAGTGTATTTGTATGTATCAGCGGAGCAGCCTTTGATGGTCATAAATTTGTAGCACAGGCTGCTGAACTTGGAGCGGCAGCAGTCGTAGTAGAAAAAGATGTAGAAGTACCAGAAAATCTGACAGTGATCAAGTTTGATAATACAAGACTTGCTTTAGCCGAGATGTCAGCAGCATACTTTGGATATCCATCAGAAGAACTGACAACGATCGGTATCACAGGAACCAAAGGAAAGACAACAACAACGTATATGATCCGTGCAGTCCTAGAACATGCAGGACAGAAAACAGGATTGATCGGAACGATTGAGACAATCATCGGAGATGAGAGAATTCCATCCGTCAATACAACACCAGAATCTTATATCGTACAGGAATCTTTCCGTAAGATGGCGGACGCAGGATTGAAAAATGTTGTTATGGAAGTATCTTCTCAGGCATTGATGCTTCATAGAACAAGTGGATTTGAATTTGATTATGGAATTTTTACAAACCTTGCAGAAGACCATATTGGGGAAAATGAACATAAAGATATGGACGACTATATTCATTGTAAGAGTCTGTTATTTAAGCAGTGTAAACAAGGAATTGTCAATGGAGATGATGACTATGTAGAAAGAATCATCAAAGATCATACATGTGCGATCGAAACATATGGAATGAAGGATACAAACGATGTTTATGCAGAAAATATTACAAGAATTCAGGAACCTGGATACCTTGGAGTTGCTTACGATCTCAAAGGAAAACAGGAATATAACGTACATGTAGATATCCCAGGAGACTTTACAGTTTATAATTCCTTGGCAGCAATCTCTCTTTGCCGCCATATGGGAATTGTCAAAGAAGATGTATTATCAGCATTGAATACAATTCAGGTCAAAGGACGTTTGGAGATCATCAAGACTCCAGGAGATTACACATTAATGATCGACTATGCACATAATGCTATGAGTCTTGAAAGTCTTTTAACAACGATCCGTAAATATAACCCTAAGAAGATCTACTGCTTATTTGGATGCGGTGGAAACCGTGCAAAAGCAAGACGTTATGAGATGGGAGAAGTATCTTCAAAACTTGCAGATCTTACCGTTGTAACATCTGATAATCCAAGAAATGAAGAACCAATGGATATCATCAACGATATTTTGATCGGGGTTCACAAAGCAGATGGAGAATATGTTACGATCCCAGATCGTAAAGAGGCGATCAAATATTGTATGGAACATGCTGGAGCAGGAGATATTGTTATTCTTGCCGGAAAAGGGCATGAAGACTATCAGGAGATCAAAGGTGTGAAACATCATATGGATGAGAGAGATCTGATCCAGGAAATTATCGAAGGAAGATAAAACATCTGTCTTTTGAAATATATAAAGAAACGAAGGAGAATTACAAACGTGGAAGCAAGAATTTCAGGAACAACAAAATTATTCGGATTGATTGGTTCACCGGTTTCACATTCCGCATCACCAGCAATGCAGAATTACGGTTTTCAGGCATGTGGAGTCGATGGAGCGTATCTTGCCTTTGATATTAAAGAAGAGGAAGTGCCAGAATTCGTAAAATCCATGCGTCTGTTAAATATTCAGGGATGTAATGTTACAATGCCAAATAAAACAGCAGCAGCTCAGAATATGGATGAATTATCACCAGCAGCAGAATTGATCGGTGCCGTTAACACAATTGTAAACAGAGACGGAAAATTATACGGACATATCACAGATGGTGAAGGTTTTGTTGCAAACTTAAAAGATCATGGAATCGGCGTTGAAGGAAAAGATATCGTAATCTTTGGAGCAGGTGGAGCAGCAACAGCGATTCAGGTACAGTGTGCATTAGATGGAGCAAAATCTATCACGATCTTTAACCCAAGAGATCCATTTTTCGAGAGAGCCCAGAAGATGGTAGAGAAGATCAAAGCTAAGGTACCAGAATGTCAGGTAGAATTATATGATCTCGATGCGAAAGATACAATGCGTGAAAAGATTGATGCAGCAGATATTTTAGTTAATGGAACATTACTTGGAATGAAACCAAAAGAAGATACAACAGTGATCTCAGATACAACAATGTTTCATGAAGGATTAGTTGTAGCTGATGTTGTATATAATCCAGAAGAGACAAAATTCTTAAGAGAAGCAAAAGAACATGGATGTATCACAGTTCCAGGAAAAGGAATGCTATTATGGCAGGGAGTTGCATCTTTCAAATTATTTACAGGGAAAGATATGCCAGTTGATGAAGTGAAAGAAAGATTCTTCCAGGGAGTATAAGATACATAGATCATATATGGAAACAAAAAGATCAGAAACTGTAATAAGCAGATTTCTGGTCTTTTTTTCTTATTGTCTTCATATACTTTATCAGTCTATAAAGGAGGAACTTATGGATCAGTTTAATGTATATAAGGATATGAAAGCAAGGACAAACGGAGAGATTTACATTGGTGTTGTTGGTCCGGTGCGAACAGGAAAGAGTACATTTATCAAACGTTTTATGAATCTAATGGTATTGCCAAATATCGAAGATGAAAACGACAGAAATCGTGCAAATGACGAACTTCCACAATCTTCAAGTGGTAAAACGATCATGACAACAGAACCGAAATTTGTTCCAAATGAAGCAGTATCAATAAAGACGGAAGAAGGAATCGAATTAAATGTCCGACTGATCGATTGTGTGGGATATATGGTGGAAGGCGCTACAGGACACATGGAAGGAGAAGAAGAGAGGCTTGTAAAAACACCTTGGTTTGATTATGAAATACCATTTACGAAAGCAGCGGCAATTGGAACAAAGAAAGTGATCACGGAACATTCAACGATCGGTGTAGTTGTAACTTGTGATGGTTCTTTTGGGGAAATTGCAGCAAAACAATATGAGCCAGCGGAAGAAGAAACGATCAAACAACTGAAAGCATTGAAAAAGCCATTTGTTGTTTTATTAAATACGATTCATCCATATTCAGAAAGCACAAAGCAGCTAGCGGCTGAAAAGGAAGAAAAATATCAGACAAAAGTGCTACCAATGAATTTAGAACAGATGAAAAAAGAGGATATTTATGAAATTATAAAGAGTGTGTTGATGGAATTTCCGATTTCATCAATTGGATTTTATGTTCCAAGATGGACAGAGATGTTAAAGAAAGATCATCCATTAAAAATGGAATTACTTCAAATGGCCAGAGATGTGATCACAGAAAAAACAACAATGAGAGACATTTATGAAGAACAAGAAAAAGAATATGAGTACATAACGGGGCAGAAACTAGAATCTGTTGCGATGGACAGTGGGGAAGTGGTCATCACAGTAAAAGTTGGGGATGTATATTATTATGAATTTTTAAGTGAAACAACAGGGATGGAGATTCGCAATGAATATGAATTTATCAAGATCATGGGAGAATTAGCAAAGAAAAAGAAAGAGTACGAAGAAGTTGGAGAAGCATTGGCGGCAGTAAAACAAAGAGGATATGGTGTTGTGACACCGACGAAAGAAGAAATTGTATTAGAAGAACCGCAGATTGTAAAACATGGAAGTAAATACGGAGTAAAAATTAAGGCAAGTGCACCTTCTATTCACATGATCCGTGCAAATATTTCAACGGAGATCGCTCCGATCGTTGGGGAAGAATATCAGGCAAAAGATCTGATGGACTATATTGAGCAGGGATCGAATCAGCCAGGGGAAAGTATGTGGGATGTCAATATTTTTGGAAAGACGTTAGAACAGCTGGTTGGAGACGGTATGCAGACGAAGGCATTAAAAATGACAGATGAGAGTCAGCAAAAGCTTCAGGATACAATGGAAAAGATCATAAATGAAAGTAATGGCGGTCTTGTCTGTATCATTATCTAAGAACAATTGACAAACGGATGGAAAAAGAATATACTTTGATAGACAAAGTGTTTTTGATCTGTCATTTATGAGTACAGATCAAGAAGAGAAAAAAAGAAGCGATTAAGATAAGTGGAGTAGTTATGTCTGTAAAAATATTAGGAACAGGAAGTTTTCTTCCAGAAAAATCAGTGAGCAACGATGACCTTTCCAAAGTGATGGATACAAGTGATGAATGGATTTCATCCAGGACAGGGATTCGCAGCAGGCACATTTCGATTGAAGATACAACATCAACGATGGCAGTGAAAGCTGCAGAGAAAGCATTAGAAGATGCAGGAATCAGTGCGGAAGAATTAGATCATATTTTCGTTGCAACATTATCAGGAGATTATGCAACACCAAGTACGGCTTGTCAGGTACAGAAAGGAATCGGAGCTGTCAATGCAGTCTGTATGGATATTAATGCAGCATGTTCAGGATTCGTTTTTGGATTAAATACAGCAGTTGCATATGCGAGAGCAGGAATGGGTAAGAAGATGATGATCATTGGGGTTGAGACACTTTCTAAGATTCTTGACTGGAGTGACCGCAGTACTTGTGTATTATTTGGAGATGGTGCAGGATGCGCGATCGTGGAAGCGGATGAAGAAAGAGAAATCTTTATCGATGCAGGATCTGATGGAGCACGAGGAGATGTTTTAACATGTGAAGAAAGACATTTAAACAATCTCTTAGTAAAGGATGATTCTTCAATGCAACAGGTTGCCATGGATGGGCAGGAAGTATTCAAATTTGCAGCACGTATGGTACCAAAGAGTATTAACAAAGTCCTTGATGAAGCAGGCGTTTCCAAAGAAGAAATCAAATATTTTGTATTACATCAGGCTAACAAAAGGATCATTGAAGCAGCAGCGAGAAGATTGAAGCAGCCAATTGAAAAGTTCCCGATGAATATAGACCGTTGTGCGAATACTTCATCAGCAACGATTCCGATTCTTTTAGATGAGATCAATCAAAAAGGAATGCTAAACCGAGGAGATAAGATTGTTTTAAGTGGTTTTGGCGGAGGACTTACTTGGGGTTCTGTTTATCTTACATGGTAAGAAGCAAACAAATACGATACAAATGAAGATAAAAATAGTCAGCTTTCATATAAGATGATAGGAGTTGACTATTTTTTTATTGCATAGGAAATTTCAATGAAATAAAAAATATGAAGTAAGAAGAAAGAATCCTGTAATACAAGATTCTTTTTGAAGTTAAAATATGATATAATGAGTGGATAAGTACAGGAGGGAATTCATGGAATTACAGTTATGGAGAGAAATGCTCACCCCATATGAGCTGGCAGTTGATGAACTTGTGTTAAAGTTTCGACATATTATAAGAGAATACAGAAATGTCGGAAGATATTCACCGATCGAGCAAGTCGATGGACGTGTAAAATCTATCTCAAGTATTTTGGATAAGATGCAGAGAAAGAAGATCAATGTCAATGATGTAGAAAAAGAACTGGAAGATATTGCGGGAATACGTTTGATCTGTCAGTTTGTGGAAGACATTGATCGTGTATTAGAGATCATAGAGAGTCGTTCTGATATGGAGATCAAGAGCCACAAAGACTATATTTCACATTCCAAAGACAGCGGATATCGAAGCTATCATGTGATCATCTATTATGAAGTGAATACGATTTATGGGAAGAAGCGGATACAGGCAGAGATACAGATCCGTACACTTGCGATGAATTTCTGGGCAACCGTGGAACATTCTTTACAGTATAAGTATAAAGGGGATATTCCACAGCATGTGACAGATAAATTATTAGTTGCATCAGATGCGATCGATGTCTTAGATCATGAGATGTCAACAGTTCGTGATGAGATCATGGATGCACAGGATTCATTCCGTAAGAAGTCAAATCTTGTATCTGAGATCCTTCATACGATGCAGAATTTATATAAAGTTGCGAATCGTCATGAAGTATTAAAGATTCAGGATGAATTTTATAAAATATATGAGACAGGAGATATGGAACGCTTAGAGCATTTTAATAAACAGTTGGATATTATTGCAGAAGGATATCGTGCTCAGAGCATTTCTTAAGAAGAATATGAAATTACCAGAATTATTTGAAGAGAAGATGAGACGTCTATTGGGCGAGGATTTTTCGGAATATGAGAAGCATTTAGATGATCCTGCATATTATGGGATCAGAGTCAATACACTAAAGATCTCAGTGGAAGACTTTTTGAAGATCTGTCCGTTTCATGTGACGAAAGTGCCTTGGACAGATAATGGATTTTATGTAGACAGGGAAGAAAAACCATCAAAACATCCATATTATCATGCTGGATTATATTATATACAGGAACCAAGTGCGATGACACCAGCTTCCTACCTGCCCGTAGAACCGGGAGACCGTGTGCTTGATCTGTGTGGGGCACCAGGTGGAAAGTCTACAGAACTTGGAGCAAAGTTAATGGGAGAAGGATTACTGGTATCGAATGATGTCAGTATCTCAAGAACGAAAGCTCTGATCCGCAATATCGAGATGTTTGGCATCCGTAATGATATGATCCTTTGTACGGAAGCCAAATATTTAGTACCATCAATGACAGGATTTTTTAATAAGATCCTAATTGATGCTCCATGTTCTGGAGAAGGAATGTTTCGAAAGGGGAATAATGAGATCAAGAACTGGCAGCAGAAAGGAAGCGAACCTTATGCAAAATTACAGCGAGAGATCGTTGATGATGCGATCAAGCTATTAGCGCCAGGTGGTATGCTACTTTATTCTACCTGCACATTTTCACCCGAAGAAAATGAACAGGTGATCGAATATCTCTTAGAGAAGAATGAAGATCTTTCTCTTGTGCCAATGAAGATGTGTGAAGGATTTGACCACGGACACCCAGAATGGACTTTGACAGGAAGAGAAGACATCAAACAATGCATTCGATTATGGCCACATAAGATCAAAGGAGAAGGACATTTTCTTGCCTTATTGAAGAAAGCAGACGGAGAACAGCCAACATTCAAATACGAAAAGATTAAGAAAGTAAAACTGACACCAGAGACAGAAGAATTCTTCAAAAACTGTAAGATGGATATTGACTGGAGTCATGTTAGAGAACATCAAGGAAAATTGTTTTACCTAAAAGAAGATATTCCAGAGATGAAGAAAGTAAGAGTTCTAAGGAAAGGTCTTTATCTAGGAGAGATGAAAAAAGGAAGATTCGAACCGAGTCAGTCATTTGCAGTAGCGTTGGCGGCCAATGAGTATGAACCATATCTTTCGTTTGACATCAACGATGAGAATACGGTCAAATATTTAAAATGTGAGACATTAGACGTAGATACAAATACCGAAGGAATTCATCTGGTTGGAACAAATGAATTTCCATTAGGATGGGCGAAGATTAAAAAAGGACGACTGAAGAATAAGTATTCTTCCAGCTGGAGATGGTTATAATGGCAAAGAAAACCAGATTAGACAAATTTTTGTGTGACAGTTTAAATATGACAAGAAAAGAAGCGAAAGAGTCTGTCAAAAAGGGTAAAGTTGTGGTTAATGGAGAAGCAATCAAGAAACCAGAATATAAGGTGGATGCAGAACAAGATCAGGTAGAATTTGACCACAAACTGATTCAGTTTGAACAGTTCCATTATCTGATGTTACATAAACCACAAGGGGTTGTATCTGCAACGAAGGATCATCATGATCAGACTGTACTCGATCTGATCCATGAAGATTATAAAGACAGATTGTTCCCCGTAGGAAGATTGGATAAAGATACAGAAGGATTATTATTATTAACGGATGATGGAATGCTGGCACATGAAATTCTTTCGCCAAGAAAACATGTGGATAAAGTATATTTTGCAAAAGTTTCAGGGCAGTTTGGCGAAAATGAGATCGCCAGATTCAAAGAAGGTCTGGATATTGGCAATGGCGAAAGATCAAAACAAGCAAGACTTCAGATCCTTAAAGCAGATGTACAAGAATCAGAGGTTCTGATCACGATCATGGAAGGGAAATTTCATCAGGTAAAACGGATGGTAAAAGCTGTTGGAAGTGAAGTGTTATATTTAAAAAGGCTGTCAATGGGATCATTAAAATTGGATGAAGAGTTAAAGCTTGGAGAATACCGAAGATTAACGAAGGCAGAGTTACAAGAACTAAAGGAGCATAGGAGATAAATGTTAGAGAATAAAAAAGCAGTAATCTTTGATCTTGATGGGACATTAGTTGATTCCATGTGGATCTGGAGAGAGATTGATATTCGCTTTTTGGGAAAATATGGATTGGAAGTTCCGCAAGGGTTAAATGATAAATTAGAGGGATATAGTTTTCATGAAACAGCAGTTTATTTTAAGGAACATTTTCCGTTGCCGCTTACGATCGAAGAGATCATGGGAACATGGAATCGTATGGCTTCCGAAATCTATATCAATGAAATTCGTTTAAAAGAGGGCGTGAAAGAATTTATTGAGTTGTTAAAAAAACAGAATATGAAACTTGGAATCGCAACAAGCAATTCAAGAAAGCTGGCGAAAGATTGTTTAAGATCCAATGGGATTTTGGATGCATTTGATTATATCTGCACGTCCGATGAAGTTCCAAGAAGTAAGCCGGAACCGGATGTTTATTTGCATGCAGCAAAGATGATCGATACCAGACCAAAGGATGCATTGGTCTTTGAAGATATTCCATATGGGATTTTGGCAGGGAAACGTGCAGGAATGGAAGTGTGTGCAGTGAAAGATCCATATTCTCAAGGATCAGTGAAAGAAAAGAAAGAAATTGCAGATTATTATATTAATACATATTATGACATACTAGATGGAACCTATGAGGTATTAAAGAAATAACAGATGCCAGGAGAAAGGATGATTATATGAGAAATATCGCATTGGTAACCGGAGCATCCTCCGGAATAGGAAAAGAATTTGTCCGTGAGATCTCGAAGAAATACAAGGGGCTTGATGAAATATGGGTCGTTGCCAGACGAAGAGAGCGGCTAAGAGAACTAAGAAAAGAAATCATTGGAACAAGAGTGAGGATTCTTCCATTAGATCTTATGGAGCAAGAAAGCTTTGAACGTCTTAAAATGGTTCTTGCAAAAGAACAGCCAGTTGTAAGAATTTTAGTGAATGCTTCTGGATATGGGATTTCGGGGTCTTTTGAACATCAGACAGAGGAAGATGCGGCAGGAATGATCCATTTAAACTGTGAAGCATTAACAAGAATTACATATCTTGTATTGCCATATTTAAGAAGAGGATCTTTTATTTATCAGATGGCATCTTCTGCGGGATTTGCTCCGCAGCCGAATTTCACAGTTTATGCAGCAACCAAAGCATATGTGAAAAGTTTCTCTATTGCATTGCGGCAGGAGCTGTCCTATCAAGGGATCAGGGTGATCGCAGTATGTCCAGGGCCAGTAAAAACAGAGTTTTTTGACCGTGCATATGAACAGGAAGAGATGAAATTTTATAAGAAATTCGTAATGGCAGATCCAAAGAAAGTTGTAAGAAAAGCAATCCGTGATGCGAGAAAAAATAAAGCAGTATCTGTTTATGGAATGACGATGAAAGTAACTAGGGTTATCTGCAAGCTTCTTCCTGGAAGATGGATCGCAAAAATCATGGGTAAATAAGGATATAAAATGAGAGAATTAAACATAACGACAAGAGAAGAAGGACAGAGATTAGATAAGATTCTTTCGAAATATTTAAATAAAGCTCCAAAGAGTTTTGTATACAAGATGCTTCGAAAGAAAAATATCAAGTTAAACGGCAAAAAAGCAACGGGAAATGAGAAATTATCTCAAGGAGATCAGGTGTGTATTTATCTTGCAGAAGATACGATCAACAAGTTCCGTGAAGAAGTTAAAGCAGGAAAGCAAAAGATCAAACTTGATGTTTTATATGAAGATGAGAATGTCATTATGGTCAATAAACCATGGGGAATTTTGTCACAGAAATCAAAACCAGAGGATATTTCCATCAATGACCAGATCATCCCATATGCAGTGAACCAAGGGTTGATCAGTGAAAAGGAATTGCAGGTAGTAAAACCATCGATTTGTAACCGATTGGACCGCAATACAACAGGAATCATCATTTGTGGGATTTCTATAGAAGGATTACAGACGATGGCAGAAATGCTAAAACATCGTGATATGGAAAAATACTATCTTTGCATCGTAAAAGGAAAACTTGAAAGAACACAAAAAGTCAGTGCTTATTTAAAGAAAGATGAAAAAACAAACAAGGTAAAGGTATCAAAACAGGAGATCGCAGGAGCAAGCCATATTGAGACAGCTTATGAGCCAGTGATATCAAATGATGAATTTACACTATTGAAAGTCGAACTGATCACAGGAAAGACCCATCAGATCCGAGCGCATCTTGCAAGTATTGGACATCCGTTGATCGGAGATTTTAAATATGGCGATAAAAAGATCAATCAGGAGATGAAACAGAGATTTGGATTAAAAGATCAGCTGCTTCATTGTACAGAGATTGTTTTTCCACGAGATATGAAAATGTGCAAAAATTTATCCGGAAAGAAAATTCAAGCACCACTTCCGAAGCGATTTGATATGATTAAAAATGACTTGTTTGGGAGAGCATAGTCATGGCAGAAGATAAATGGAATGTAAAGGGACTTCGAGGATCGGTCCTTGAAGAGTTGATCAACTATACGAATGAAAAATACAGGCAACAGAAACTTGCTCTTGTGCAGAAAATACCGACATCGATCAAGCCAGTCAGATTTGATAAGACAAAACGTCATATTACGCTTGCTTATTTTGATCAGAAGAGTACTGTTGATTATATTGGGGTTGTGCAAGGAATTCCTATTTGTTTTGATGCAAAAGAATGTGCAAAAGACATATTTCCACTTCAGAATATTCATGAACATCAGGTAGAGTTTATGAGACAATATGAAGAACAGGGTGGAATCAGTTTTTTGTTGATCTATTTTACATCAAGGCATGTTTGCTATTATATGTCATTTCAGGAGATGATGAAGTACTGGAATCGTGCAAAAGAAGGTGGAGTGAAACATTTCAAATATGAAGAATTAGATATTGGTTTTTTTGTTCCACTAAAGCAGGGAATGATCCTTCATTATCTGGAATGTCTGCAAAAAGTATTAGAGCAAAAAGATCAATAAGATTCGTGTCGAAAACATTGACGAGAAGCAAAATTTTGCGTATAATATAACATTGACGAAAAAGAAAAGCTGTGGATTTTAAACCGCAGTGCAGAAAAGGATAGATTTTATGATCAGAAGCATGACAGGATTTGGACATGGGGAAGTGTCCAATGACAAGAATCAGAAGGTCACAGTGGAGATGAAATCCGTCAACCACAGATATTGTGACATCTCATTAAAACTTCCCAAGAAATTAGCCATGTTTGAGGCAAATATCCGTAATATCATGAAAGAATACGCAAGCCGTGGAAAGATTGATATTTATGTGTCTTATGAAGATTTGTCAGAGACAGCGGTAAGTCTCCATTATAATCAGGCAATGGCAGAAGAATATATGCAGGTATTTAAAAAGATGCAGGAAGATTTTAACATTGAAACCAAGATCACTGCAGAAGCCCTCGCCAAATATCCAGAGGTTGTAACAATTGAGGAAGTACAGCAAGATGAAGAAGTATGGTGGGAGTTGCTAGAAGCTGCATTAAGACAGGCTGCGGAGAAGTTTGTAGAGACAAGAACGATTGAAGGAGCAAACCTTAAGAGAGATCTTTTAGGCAAACTTGATCAGATGGCAGCAGATGTGACGTTTATTGAGGAACGTTCTCCACAGATCATTGCGGAATACAGAAGCAAATTAGAAGAAAAAGTGAAAGAATTTTTAGAAGACTCAACGATCGAAGAAAACAGGATCGCAGCAGAGGTTACATTGTATGCAGATAAGATCGCTGTTGATGAGGAAATCGTAAGATTGCAAAGTCATATCAGCTCTATGACAGATGTGTTGGAAAGCGATGAAAGCATCGGAAGAAAACTTGATTTCATGGCACAGGAGATGAACAGAGAAGCGAATACGATCTTATCCAAATCAAGTGATGTCGATCTTGCGGATCATGCAATCGAACTGAAGACGAATGTTGAGAAAGTAAGAGAGCAGATTCAGAACATAGAGTAAGATAAGAAGGGAAAGATCATGGAAAAGAGAGGTTCATTACTGGTAATCTCCGGATTTTCTGGAGTTGGAAAAGGAACGGTGGCAAAGAAACTGGTAGAAAAATATGGATATAGTTTATCAATTTCTGCAACAACAAGACAACCAAGAGAAGGTGAAGTTGATGGCAGAGAGTATTTTTTCAAGACCGTGGATGATTTTAAAAATCTGATCGATTATAATGGATTTATTGAATATGCCAGATATGTGGACAATTATTATGGAACGCCAAGAAAGTTTGTGGAAGATGAACTTGCCGCAGGACATAATGTAATCTTAGAGATTGAGGTGCAGGGTGCATTTAATATTAAGAAGCAATATGAGGATGCATTGTTGATCTTTATTACAGCACCAAGTGCAGCTGCGATCAAAGAACGCTTAGTAGGCAGAGGCACAGAATCTGAGGAAGTGATCAATAAACGTTTAAATCGCGCCAAAGAAGAGTCAGAAGACATGGATAAATATGATTATATCGTGATCAATGATCAGGTAGAAGACTGCGCGGATCGAATTCATGCCATTGTGCAGGCAAAAGAATGCCTGCTTGGAAATAATCTTAAGTTTATAGAAGCAACAAAAAAAGAATTAGAACAGCTATAGGAGGAATTATTATGTTACATCCATCATATACAGAATTAATGAAGGTCATCAATGGTGACAGTGAAGAAGAGAAAGTTATCTCAAGCCGTTATTCTATCGTGCTTGCAAGTGCAAAGAGAGCAAGACAGATCATCGCAGGAGATATGCCATTAGTAGAAGAAAAAGATGGTGCAAAACCATTATCTACAGCTGTTGAAGAACTTTGGGAAGAAAAAGTTAAGATTCTCGGAGATGACGAAGAAGCAGAAGAATAGAAACAGTAAGGAAAACAGGGTGCTTAGGGATTCCTAAACACCCTTATTTGTACAGACAGGGAGTTTTTTATGGACATTATTTTGTTACTTAAAACCATATTACTTGGAATTGTTGAGGGGATTACGGAATGGTTACCGATCAGTAGTACAGGACATTTGATCTTAGCAGATGAATTTATCAAGCTGAACATGACAGCTGACTTTAAGGAGATGTTTGATGTTGTGATCCAGTTAGGTGCGATCATGGCAGTCGTTGTCTTATATTTCCATAAGTTGAATCCATTTTCACCGAAGAAGAATCACGAGGAGAAGATGGATACGATCATTTTATGGACAAAGGTAATTCTTGCAGTATTTCCAGCAGCAATTATTGGTATTTTGTTTGATGACTGGTTGAACGATCATTTTTATAATCCACCAGTTGTAGCAGCAATGCTGATCATCTATGGTGTTTTATTTATCATTATTGAAAACCGCAACAAACGAAGCAGAAGAAGACCAATGAATGATCTTTCCAGATTATCCTATGGAATGGCACTTGGAATCGGTGTATTTCAGATATTGGCATTAATTCCGGGTACATCTAGATCTGGTGCGACGATTCTTGGAGGAATCTTGCTTGGATGTTCTAGAACAGTAGCTGCTGAATTTTCATTTTTCTTAGGGATTCCTGTGATGTTTGGAGCAAGCTTATTAAAGATCGTGAAGTTCGGTCTTGCATTTACATCAACACAGTTGATCGTACTGATCGTAGGAATGGTTGTATCATTTCTTGTATCAATCGGAGCGATCAAATTCTTGCTTGGATATATTAAGAAGAATGACTTTAAAGCATTTGGTGTATACCGAATCATACTCGGTCTGTTAGTGATCGTGTATTTTGCATTCATCAAATAAGGAGTTTGTAAAACATGGATAAGAATTTATTTCTAAAGAATATGGAAGAGATGATCCAGATCGCCAAGACGAATGGTAATCAGATCGACCACAAAGAATTATTAGATTATTTTAGCGATTATGAATTAAATGAAGAAGCGAAAAAACTTCTGATCGCAAGTTTTGTAGAAGCTGGGATTCGCGTTCTGGGTGTTGATGAAGCACAGATCGTTGCAGAAGAAGAGGCGAAAGAAAAAGCTGACATTTCGGAAGAAGAACAGGGTGCGATCCGATTCTATGAAGAAGAATTAGAACAGATGGATCTTCCGGGAGAAGGAGAGCAAAAAGAACTGATCCATGCATGGCTTGTAGAGAAAGGAGATGGAGAAGCAGTCATTGAAAGCTTTCTTCCACAGATTCTTGAAATTGCAAGAACACATACGGGGAAAGGTGTTTTATTCGGAGATCTTGTACAGGAAGGTAATATTGGTCTTTTGGAAGCAATGGCAATTTATCAGGGAAAAGACGCAGAAGGATTCCTTGCACATGCGAAGAGTGCAGTAGAAGATTCTATTTTAGATGCGATCGCAATGCAAAGAGGTTCTGACAGTGTTGGAGAAGCGATGGCAATCAAGGCAAATCGTCTGGATGATGCTTCTACTTTCTTATCAAAAGAACTTGGAAGAGAACCAAAGATCGAAGAACTGGCAAAATATCTGTCCATGACAGAAGAGGAAGTCAAAGAGGTTATGAAGATATCCCTAGATGCTCTTTCAGTGATGGAAGCTGATATTAAACAGTCATAGAAGAAACAAATATCATATGGAACGCTTTGTGGAAGCAGATTGGAGGGCTGATCTTATGAATATCCGAGAAAAACAAGAACAGACAGAGATGGAATTATTAAGTCCATATGCGACACAAAGCATCCATACAAAAGGAAGAAAAAAGCCTGAGGTGGAATGTGAGATAAGAACCTGTTTCCAAAGGGATCGGGATCGGATCGTCCATTGCAAGGCTTTTCGCCGTTTAAAAGATAAGACACAGGTATTTTTATCTCCAGTGGGCGACCATTATCGAACAAGGTTAATGCACACTTTGGAAGTATCGCAGAATGCCAGAACGATCGCAAGAGCATTAAATCTCAATGAGACATTGACAGAAGCGATCGCGCTTGGACATGACCTTGGGCATACACCGTTTGGACATGCGGGAGAACGAGTGTTAAATGAAATGAATCCAGCAGGATTTAAGCATAATGAACAAAGTGTCAGGGTTGCTCAGTGTCTGGAGAAGAATGGACAGGGATTAAATCTTACATGGGAAGTCTTAGATGGAATGAAAAATCATTCAATGCACAGCATGCCGCATACATTAGAAGGAAAAATTGTGCGGCTGGCAGACAAAATTGCATATATCAACCATGATATTGACGATTCCGTACGGGCTAAGGTTCTACGGGAAGAAGATCTTCCAAAAGAATTTACGGAAGTCCTTGGAACAACATATCGGGAACGGATCAATACGATGGTGCTTGATATTGTAAAACATAGTGAGAATCTGAATGATATTGTGATGTCAAAGGAAGTAAGAGATGCAATGATCGGTCTTCGAAAGTTTATGTTTGAGAGAGTTTATGAAGAACCAAATACGAAGAAAGAAGAAGACAAGATCAAGAATATCATTGGTCCGTTATATGAGTATTATCTGATACATGTTGAGCAATTGCCAGAATATAATAAGAAGATGATCGATAAACCAGGAGATGTACCTGTGGCAGTTTGTGACTATATTGCTGGAATGACAGACCATTTTGCAATTGAGAAATATACTGAGATTTTTATCCCCAAATTTTTTATGCAAAAATAAAGGAAAATAAAAAAAGGTGTAGAATAATAATATATAGAGGGATTTTTTAAGGAGGGACAAGCGTTGATTTATGGTGAAGAAATCATAGAAGAGGTGCGAAGCCGGAACGATATTGTTGATCTGATTTCGACGTATGTACCGTTGAAGAAAAAAGGCAGTTCTTATTTCGGTTTGTGCCCGTTTCATAATGAAAAATCACCCTCTTTTTCTGTGAGCCGAGATAAACAGATGTATTACTGCTTTGGCTGCGGAGCCGGAGGTAATGTTTTTACATTTTTAATGGAATATGAGAATTTTTCTTTCCCGGAGGCATTAAAATATCTGGCAGAGAGAGCTGGAATGGAACTTCCGGAAGAGGAATTGAATGAAGAAGCCAAACGAGCGATGGATGAAAAAGCCAGGCTTCGGGAGATGAATAAACTTTCAGCCAATTATTTCTATTATCTGCTTCACAGCAAGCGGGGACAGAAAGGGCTTGCATATTTAAAAGACCGTGGGATCACAGATGCTACGATCAAACATTTTGGTCTTGGATATGCTGATATTTATAATGATGACCTGTATCGATTTTTAAAGAGTAAGGGATACAGTGATGAAGATCTGAAAGATTCAGCTTTGGTGACGATCGATGAAAGACGTGGTGGAAGTGATAAGTTCTGGAACAGAGTGATGTTTCCAATCATGGATGTGAACAACCGCGTGATCGGCTTTGGAGGCAGAGTCATGGGAGATGGTTCGCCCAAATATTTAAATTCAAAAGAAACCAAATTATTTGATAAAAGCCGTAATCTTTACGGACTGAATTTTGCAAGAAGTTCAAGAAAGAAAGAGATTATCTTGTGTGAAGGATATATGGATGTTATTTCCATGCATCAAGCAGGATTTACAAATGCAGTCGCAGCACTTGGAACTGCATTTACAAGTGGTCATGGGACGCTGCTTAAGAGATATACAGAGAATGTCATTTTGTCATTTGACAGTGATGAGGCGGGACAGCGAGCGATATTGCGAGCGATACCGATCTTGAAAGAAGCAGGACTTACGGTTCGTGTCCTTGATCTGACTCCGTATAAGGATCCCGATGAATTTATCAAAGGATTAGGAGCACAAGCACTGGAAGAACGAATCAGAAAAGCAATGAGCAGTTTTATGTTTCAGGTAAAAGTAGCCGCAGGAAGATATGATCAGGACGATCCAGAGTCGAAGACACAGTTTCAACATGAAGCGGCTAAACTGCTGGCAACGATTGAAGAACCGCTAGAACGCAAGAATTATATTGAAGCTGTTTCAAGAGAATATTATATCGGGGCAAAAGATCTGGAAGATCTTGTGAATTATTATGGGACTTCTGGATACAGCAGTGCTCAGAGACAGCAGACAACACCGCGTCAGCAGGAGAGACGTCTGCAAGTGAATGAGGCAAAAGAAGAGAAGAAGAAACAGCCGCAGAAACTGTTATTGACATGGATGGTCAATGAGCCACAGTTATTTGACAAACTAGAAGGAATCATCGGCCCCGATGATTTTTATGAACAGATTTACCATGGAGTGGCATTGTTACTCTTCAAACAATACGAAGAAGAGAAAGCAGTGATTCCAGGAAAAATATTAAATCAATATACAGATCTTGAAGACCAGAAGAAGATTGCAGAATTATTCAACACAACATTAAAGATCAGTCCATTAGCGGAAGATCGAGACAAGGCGTTGAATGATATCGTGCGAAGGGTCAAGGAAGACAGTATTGAACAACAGATGAACGCAACAAATGATATTTTGAGATGGCAGGATCTGATCAAGGAGAAAGCAAACCTTGCGAAACTGCATATTTCATTATAGGTTGGTTAAAATAGGAAGAGAAGAAAGGGACGAATTATGGAAGGTACAATGGAACAGTTCACCGAGAAACTTGCAGGTCTGGTGGAATTAGGAAAAAAGAATAAAAACTTTTTGGAGTATGCACAGATTGATTCATATTTTAAGGATATGAAACTAAATTCTGATATGATGGAAGCAATCTATGATTATCTGGAACAAAATGGAATCGATGTGCTGACTCTTGCCGCAGTTGCAGACGATGATGAAGATCTTGATGATCCAATCGAAGATGAAACAGAAATTGCTGTTCCTGATGGTGTCAGCATCGAAGATCCAGTCCGTATGTATTTAAAAGAGATTGGTAAAGTACCTCTTCTTAGTGCAGATGAAGAGATCAAACTTGCACAGAGAATGGAAGAAGGGGATGAAGCAGCGAAGAAGAAACTGGCAGAAGCCAACCTTCGTCTGGTAGTCAGCATCGCAAAACGTTATGTTGGACGTGGAATGCTCTTCCTTGACCTGATCCAGGAAGGAAATTTAGGTCTTATTAAAGCCGTAGAGAAATTCGACTATCGCAAAGGATATAAATTCAGTACTTATGCGACATGGTGGATCCGTCAGGCAATCACAAGAGCGATCGCTGATCAGGCAAGAACCATCCGTATTCCAGTGCATATGGTAGAAACGATCAACAAACTGATCCGTGTATCCAGACAGCTTCTTCAGGAACTTGGACGAGAACCTTCTCCAGAAGAAATCGCAGAGGAGATGGATATTCCAGTGGAAAGAGTTCGTGAGATCTTAAAGATCTCTCAGGAACCAGTATCATTAGAGACACCAATCGGTGAAGAAGAAGACAGCCATCTTGGAGACTTCATTCAGGATGAGAATGTACCAGTACCAGCGGATGCAGCAGCATTTACGCTGTTAAAAGAACAGTTAGATGAAGTACTTGGAACACTGACAGAGAGAGAACAGAAAGTCTTAAGATTACGTTTTGGATTGGATGACAGCAGAGCAAGAACTCTGGAAGAAGTTGGAAAAGAATTTAACGTTACAAGAGAACGTATCCGTCAGATCGAAGCAAAAGCATTGCGTAAGTTAAGACATCCAAGCCGCAGCAGAAAGTTAAAAGATTATTTAGATTAAGGTATGATTATGGAATTATCAAACAGATTAGAAACGATCGCATCTTTTGTCACAGAAGGTTATGTAGTGGCAGATATCGGGACAGATCACGGATACATACCAATCTATTTAACAAGTAATGGAAACTGCCCGAGAGCTTATGCGATGGATGTAAATAAAGAACCATTAAGCCGTGCCAAAACACATATTGAAGAAGAGAATGCAGGAGAGGTTGTATCCTGCATTCTTTCCGATGGATTACATGAACTGCCGCAAGATGATGTAGATTCTATTGTAATCGCAGGAATGGGTGGAGATCTGGTTGTCAGAATCTTAGAGCAGGACTTTGATAAATTAGCGAATGTAAAAGAATTGATCTTATCCCCACAGTCTCATTTAGAACGAGTGAGACATTTCTTAAATAATCATGGATTTCGGATTTTAGAAGAAGAATTCTTAAAAGAAGATGGAAAATACTACGTTGTGATCCGTGCAGTTCATGGAAAGCAACAGTATGACAAAGAGTGTTTTTATCGTTTTGGAGAAGAACTGATCCTCGCAAAACATCCAGTACTTCTTGAGTACTTAGATCAGGAATATGTCAAATATTCAAAAATCAAAGAAAGTCTTACAGACGATTCAAAAGAACACATCAGAAGACGAAAAGAAGAAGTGGAAGATTTACTTGGAGATATCATGGAGGCACTTTGTTATTATGAATTGTAGAGAACTGATCACATTTTTAGAAACAGAAGTTCCGTTAGAGACAGCAGAAGGCTGGGATAATCCGGGATTTCTTGTTGGAGATAAAGATAAAGAGATAAAGAAAGTTTTAGTTGTATTAGATATCACAAATGAAGTTGTAGATTATGCGATTGATCAAAAGGCAGATTTTATCCTTGCACATCATCCGATCATTTTTTCAAAGATCAACAAATGCACGAGTGATGATTTTCTTCAGAAGAAATTATTAAAACTGATCCGCCACGATATATGTGCATATGGAATGCATACATGTTACGATGTCTGCAGAATGGGAGATCAAGTAGCAGATCGCTTGAATTTGAAGGAAATACAGGGACCAGTTGAGCTATCTAAAAGCCACAATGAGAAAGCGTTTGGAAAAGGAATAGGGATTGTTGCCAAGATTGAAGATGAGATGAGTGTTGGAGAATACGCAAAGAAAGTAAAAGAAGCATTTTCTTTGGAAAATGTCATGGTATTTGGCAATCTAGATACAAAGATCTCTAAACTTGCAGTTGTTCCAGGATCAGGGAGAAGTATGATCAGTGAAGCGAAAAGTACAGGAGCAGATGTATTTTTAACTGGAGATATCGGGCATCATGAAGGCCTTGATGCAGTCGATATGGGAATGTGTGTGATCGATGCAGGACATTATGGATTAGAACAGGTATTTATTGATGATATGAAAGATCTGATTAGGACTCATTTCAGTGATATGAATGTGATCACATATAAGGCAGGAAGCCCTTATAAAGTTGTTTAAATAGTAGTTATATAAAAAGGAAGTGATGGCGTATGATCAAAGCCACAGTGAATCAAAGCATTTATGAAGTAAAAGAAGGAACAACACTTTCTGATCTTGCGAAGCAGGTACAGCTGCCTCAGGAGCCGATCATTTTGCTTGCCTATATGGATGGAAAGTTAAGAGAATTATTTACTCCTATGACAAAAGACTGCCATGTGCGTTTTGTAACATTAAAAGAACAGGCAGGGTATATGGCATATAAACGAACTGCCACGCTTATGTTTCTGAAAGCATGCGAAGATCTGCTTGGAACTGGTGCAACGACAAAGATCGCATTAGATTATTCAATCGGAAATAGTATTTTTTGTGATTTCCTAGAAGATCGTGTGATAGATGATGCTTTTGCTCAATCCATTCAAAAACGTATGGAAGAGCTAGCCAAAGCGAATCTTCCGATCACAAAAAGATCGTTAGACACAGATCAGGCCGCAAAATATTTTGACAGAATAGGCCTTAAGGGAAAGAAAGAATTATTTCAGTTCCGCAGGGAATCAAAGACGAATATTTACTCGTTAGACGGATATGATAATTATTTTTATGGATATATGGCACCATCGACAGGATATATTCCAGCATTTTTGGTGTCTGCTTATCAGCATGGGGTAGTACTTCAGATTCCCAAAAGGAAACAGACAGAGGAAATCGTACCATTTACACCACAGCCAAAACTTTTCCATGTGATGCAGCGTTCCAGAGAATGGACGAAAACGATGGGTGTTGACACGGTAGGTGCCTTAAATGATGAGATCACACATGGAAATATCAATCATCTGATCTTGTTACAAGAAGGATTGCAGGAAAAACTGCTAGCGGATATCGCGGATGAGATTGTAAGCAAGAATAAGAGAATCATCCTGATCGCAGGACCGTCATCTTCAGGGAAAACAACATTTTCCCACAGATTGTCTATTCAGCTTGAAATCGCTGGATTAACACCACACCCAGTTTCTATGGATGATTATTTCTTAGACAGGGAATTGTCTCCAAGAGATGAAAATGGAAATTATAATTTTGAGACGATCGCATCGTTGGATGTGGATCTTTTGACAAAACATATCAATCAATTGCTAGATGGAGAAGAGATTGATGTGCCAAGTTATAACTTTATTTCAGGAAAAAGGGAATATCGCGGACACAAATTAAAGATTGGAGAAAAAGATGTTCTGGTCATGGAAGGAATTCATGGATTAAATGGTACTCTTACGAATGAAATACCAGAAGATGCAAAATATAGAATCTATGTCAGTGCATTGAATCAGATCAACTTGGATGAACATAATAGAATCCCAAGTTCTGACGGAAGATTACTGCGAAGGATCGTGCGAGATGCCATGACAAGAGGAAATGATGCGAGAGAGACGATCTCCAGATGGGACTCTGTTAGAAAGGGAGAAGAAGACAATATTTTCCCATATCAGGAAGAAGCAGATGTAATGTTTAATTCAGCACAGATCTACGAGATCGCAGTCTTAAAACAATATGCGGAGCCTTTGTTATTTGCGGTTCCAAGAGATTGTCCAGAATATCAGGAAGCAAAAAGATTATTAAAATTTTTAGAATATTTTTTAAATATTCCAAGCGAAGCAATTCCAAAGACATCTCTTTTAAGAGAATTTATCGGTGGTAGTTGCTTTGATGTGTAAGATATGATATAATAATTGGCGCTTAGTTGGACAAATGGTCGCGCCGTTTCAGACGAAAGGGAAACGGTGAGGAAAGTCCGGGCTTCACAGGGCAGGATGCCGGATAACGTCCGGTAGGGGCAACCCTCAAGCTAGTGCAACAGAAATATACCGCCACGTAAGTGGTAAGGGTGAAATGGTAAGGTAAGAGCTTACCGCCTGGCTGGTAACAGGCAGGGCATATGTAAACCTCATCCGAAGCAAGACCGAGATGAAAACGATAGATCGGCCCGATCTGTTTTCAGGTGGGTCGCTGGAGCTTGCTGGTAACAGTAAGTCGAGATAGATGACCATTCAACGACATAACCCGGCTTATCGTCTGGCTAAGCATTATGAATAAGAATGATAGAGAAGTTGTAAGAGAAATCATAAGTAGATCTTACAACTTCTTTTTTTGATATGTAAAAAGAAGTTATAACAAATGTATTTCTTTCAGAAACCAGAAAAATCTTGAAAGAAATTGCAGATATATATATAAAAATGACGATAAAATGGATAAATCAAGCTATTCGTGAAAGAACTTTCAAAATATCAAAAAAACTTGAAATTAATTTTAAAACAGATATACTAAAGATAACGAAAGCAGGAAAGGGAGGAATTAAAAATGAATCCGAAAGTTGAGAATTTAAAAGGAAAACTGATCGTATCCTGCCAGGCATTGCCAGATGAACCATTACATTCTTCTTTCATCATGGGAAGAATGGCACTTGCTGCAAAACAGGGTGGAGCATCGGGAATCCGCGCAAATACACCAGAGGATATCAAAGAGATCAAAACACAGGTAGATCTTCCGGTGATCGGAATCATCAAGAGAAATTACGATGACTGTGAGATTTATATTACACCAACGATCAAAGAGATTGACGAATTAATGGAAGCGAAACCAGAGATCATAGCATTAGATGCAACAATTTCAAGCCGACCAAAGGGACAGAAATTAGATGAGTTCTTCCATGAGATCAAAGAAAAATATCCAGATCAACTACTAATGGCAGATTGTTCTACAATCGAAGAAGCACTCCATGCAGATGAATTAGGGTTTGATTTTATCGGAACGACAATGGTTGGCTATACAAAACAAAGCAAGGATCTTAAAATCGATGAAAATGATTTTGAAATCTTAAGAACAATCCTTTCAAAAGTAAAACATCCAGTGATCGCAGAGGGAAATATCAATACACCAGCAAAGTTAAAGAGAGTTTTAGAACTAGGAGCGTTTTGTGCAGTTGTAGGTTCAGCGATCACAAGACCACAGCTCATCACAAAATCATTTGCAAATGCTATCAAATAAAAGCATTTTTAAAAGGATCATGTATGGATTATTATGTAAAATCGGTCATACCGATCATTGAATCAAATTATGAAAATTTTACAGCTCTGGAAAAAAATATTGCGGATTTCTTTATGAAAAATGAAGAAAAAATGGACTTTTCAGCAAAAGAGATCGCAAAACACTTGTTTGTTTCAGAAGCTTCGTTATCAAGATTTGCAAAAAAATGTGGATTTCGAGGCTATCGAGAATTTATTTATCAATATGAGGAATCATTTGAAGAGAAAAATAAAGAACTCACGGGACATACAAGAACCGTGTTAAATATGTACCAGGAGTTGTTAAATAAGACATACAGCCTGATGGACGAAGCACAGATCATAAGGATCTGTGAGAAATTAGGACAGGCAAAGAGAGTGTTCGTATGTGGGAAAGGAAGTTCCGGCCTTGCAGCGAGAGAGATGCGCCTAAGATTTATGAGAATTGGAGTAGATATCAATTCGATTCAAGATCCAGATCTGATGAGGATGCAGGCAGTATTCCAAAAGGAAGGTTGTCTTGTGATCGGGATCAGTATCAGTGGAGAGAGTGAAGATGTTTGTTATCTATTAGAAGAATCAAAAAAACGAGGAGCGGACACCATCTTGATCACAGGAAAAAATAAGGATGACTATGAGGATATCTGTGACGAATTAGTTTTGATCGCATCAAGAAAATATTTAGATCATGGAAATGTTATCTCTCCACAGTTTCCAATCCTTATTATGTTAGATCTTATATATTCTTACTATTTAGAACACGATAAAAAGAAAAAAGAAACCATGCACGATGACACTGTGCGCGCATTAAAAGGAGAAAGATCATGAGAATTATCAAAACAAAATCATACGAAGAAATGAGCAAAAAAGCAGCAAACATCATTGCATCTGTAGTCACATTAAAGCCAGACTGCATGTTAGGACTTGCAACAGGATCATCACCAATCGGAACATATGATGAATTAGTAAAGAAATACGAAGCAGGAGATCTTGATTTTTCAGAAGTTACAACAGTAAACTTAGACGAGTACAAAGGATTACCAAAAGAAAATGAACAAAGCTATTACTATTTCATGCATGAATATTTATTCGATAAAGTAAATATCAATCCAGAAAAAACATATCTTCCAGATGGAACAAACTTAAACAGTGAAGAGGAAGCAGCACGTTATGAAGCATTGGTACAGTCTTTAGGAACGGTTGATCTTCAGTTATTAGGATTAGGAAGAAACGGACATATTGGATTCAACGAGCCAGGGGATCATTTTGAAGATGGAACACACTGCGTAGACTTAAAAGAAAGCACGATCGAAGCAAACAAACGATTCTTCGAATCAGCAGATGATGTACCAAAACAGGCATACAGCATGGGAATCGGAACGATCATGCGTTCTAAGAAGATCTTATTAGTTGTCAGCGGAGAAGAAAAAGCACAGGCATTAAAAGACAGTATTTATGGACCAGTAACACCAGAAGTACCAGGATCTATCTTAAGATTCCATCCAGATGTAACAATTATTGCAGATGAAGCAGCTATGTCATTGATCAAATAGTTGAATATGTGGAATAAAAATGAAGATTCAATCTATTTACAAAAGAAGAACTAGTGATCTTTGGAACTCCTGTGTATGCGGGAAGAGTTCCAAACAAAGTACTTCCGATGATACAAGGATTATTTCAAGGAAATGATGCATTTGCAGTACCAGTTGTTACATTTGGGAACAGAAACTATGACAATGCATTGATTGAATTAAGAAATGAACTAGAAAACAATCATTTTCATACGATTGCAGCAGGAGCGTTCGTAGCACAGCATGCTTTTACAGATCAATTAGCAACGATGCGCCCAGGTAAGTCAGATCAGGAAGAAATCAGAGGGTTTGCCAAGCGTATCGTAACGATTGTAGAAATGATACAAACATTGGGAGAAATTCCGAAACCAGTTCATGTAAAAGGAATTGAGCCAATCACGCCATATTATACCCCACTTGGAATTGATGGCAAACCAGCGAAATTCTTAAAGGCAAAACCAAAGACAAAAAGTAATTGTGATCACTGTGATCTTTGTGTGAAAGTCTGTCCAATGGGATCGATCAATTCAGAAGATCCAAGTAAAATTGATGGAATTTGTATCAAATGTCAGGCATGTGTAAAAAAATGTCCAAAACAAGCAAAATATTTTGATGATCCGGCATTTTTATCACATGTTGAAATGTTAAAGAGAAACTATCAAAGAGCTGCTAAAAATGAAATTTTTGTGAGTGATGGCAGAGAAAATGAAATACCATAATTTTTAATCAAGTGGATGAAAACACCATTTTTCTGATATAATTAATTTATCAGCAAAATGGTGTTTTTGCTATTTTATAAGCGAAGGATCAGCTAGAAAGGATTTTTATGCTATTTACAAAAAAGGAAAGTTACATTATACAAGGAATGGATTACCTTTCACTGATCCGTTTTACCTATCCTTTATTTGTGCTATCTACGATCTTAATGGCGGCACTTGCGACACCAATTCAAACAGGAATCTTAGGCCGCTTATCCGCAGATGCGATTGCAGCCAATTCTGTTTCTACGACGATGTTTCAGTACTTGAAAGTTATAACCATCGGAGAAGCCTCAGCATCTGCTGTATTGATCGGAACAACGATCGGGGAAAACAGAGGAACTACAAAAGTAAAAGAATACAGTAAAACACTGCAAGTTATTTATCTGATCATAGGAAGTGTTCTTGGAATCAGCTTGTTTTTCCTAAGGATTCCATTGTTATCTCTCTATGATCTGACACAAAATGCATATCAAATGGCAGACCAGATTCTGATCATTTTATCCATCGTGATGGTTGGAATGTCATACCAGATGCCAACTGGAATTGGTATTATCAAAGGTGGTGGCGATGTAAAATATATGATGTATCTGAATTTGATCTCAACCTGGGCGATCGTGATGCCACTTTCATTTTTAGGGGCATTTGTATGGAAATTGCCAGTACCGATGGTTGTGTTATTGCTGAATTCAGATCAGTTGTTTAAGTGTATACCAACGTATCTGTATGTGAAGAAGGATCAGTGGATCAAGGTTTTTGTTTGATGATCAATACCTTGCCATTTACAGATTCAAATGATAAGATAATTGATAAAACAAAATCAATTGCAACACACTAATGCAATGAAACTTCTATGAATAATCTAAAAATAACTGCATATACTCTTTCTTAAAGGAGAGTATGTGACATTGAAGAAGAAAATAGAAATTGCAGCCATCCTATGTTCCATCGGCATCTGCAGCTTTGGACAAAATGTCTTCGCAGGAGAATTTCTAAGATTACCAGCCCAAACCAATGCCAAAGTAGAACAAGTGGTGCAGACAAGACTTTTGGAAGAACAAAGAGCGTACCTTATGCAGGCACAGCTTATGACGAAAGTCAATTTAGAACAACAGATTAAAGACAAACCCGTCTATATTCCAAAAACAAAGCATGTAGTCACCCAAAGAGAACGATCGATTCTTGAGAGGATCGTGGAAGCAGAAGCAACCGATAAAGATGAAAAAAGCAAGATACTTGTAGCAAATGTAATTTTAAACCGTGTAAGAAGTAAAGAATTTCCAAACTCGATCGAAGCCGTTGTGTTTCAGAGAGCTTATGGGAAAGTCCAGTTTTCACCGACAGCTGATGGAAGATATGAATCCGTCCATATCACAAAGAGTACGAAAAGAAGCGTAAAAAAAGCATTAGAAGACGGAATCGACTATTCCGAAGGAGCATTATATTTCGTAGAAAAAACGATGGCAAATCCAAAAAATGTTTCATGGTTTGATGAGGCACTTACCAGATTGTTTACCTATCAAGGACATTCTTTTTACAAATAATGCTTGACAAGGAAAGATAAAAGTATTATGATTTTAAGCAAATAGAAAAGAAACCGTTGAGAAAGAGTAGTAAGCAGGATCAGAATGATTCAAAGAGAGCTGCAGGTGGTGAGATTGCAGTATGATTTCCCTGGTGAATGGACTTTCGAGGGTGATTTTGAAAGTAACAAGTAGGAATCGCCGGGCACCCGACCCGTTACCAGAGTGGGCATATATGATAGTATATGATTTAAGTGGACACACCTAGTGTCAATTTGAGTGGTACCGCGGATAATTCGCCTCAAGCATATTTGCTTGGGGCTTTTCTTTTTTTCTATTTGAAGAAACGTACAACTTAAATAAAAAGGAGAAGAAATTATGAGAACAATGAAAAAAGTATTAGCAGCGGGATTAACAGCAGTTATGGCAATGTCATTAATGGTTGGATGTGGAAGCAAGAAAGATGACAGTTCATCTAAAACATATAACTTAGGAATCATCCAGTTTGCAGAACATGGTTCTCTTGATAACTGCCGCAAAGGATTTTTAAAAGGTTTAGAATCTGAAGGTATCAAAGAAGGAGAAAACTTAAAGATTACATACAAAAACTCACAGGCAGATACAGCCACAGATAACCAGATCGCATCAAATTTTGCATCAAAGAAATTAGATATGATCTGTGCGATTGCAACACCAAGTGCACAGAGTGCATACAATGCAACAAAAGACAGTGATATCCCAGTTGTTTATACAGCTGTTACATCACCAAAAGCTGCAGGATTTGTAGATAAAGAAGGAAAGAATGTTGGAAATATCACAGGAACTTCCGATCTTGTACTTGCAGATAAACAGTTAAAACTGATTCGTCAGATGATGCCAAAAGCAAAGAATGTCGGAATCTTCTACAGCACAAACGAAGCAAACTCCAAAGCAGGAATCGAAGCTTATGAAAAAGTAGCTGATAAATATGGATTCAAGATCATCACACAGGGAATCACAGCTTCCGCAGATATGCCAATGGCAGCAGACAGTTTACTGAAGAAAGTAGACTGCATCACAAACTTAACAGACAATTTAGTAGTCAGCAACATGCAGACATACCTTCAGAAAGCAAACAAATTAAATATTCCAGTTTTCGGATCTGAAGTAGAACAGGTAAAATTAGGATGTGTAGCTTGTGTCGGAATTGACTTCGTAAAATTAGGAAAACAGACAGGTAAGATGGCAGCTAAAATCTTAAAAGGCGAAGAAAAAGCAAAAGATATGAAATTCGAAACATTTAACAATGGAGATGTCATCATTAATACAGCAGCAGCTAAGAAGATTAACATGACAATCAGCAAAGATGTGCAGAAACAGGCAAAACAGACATTTGACAAGATCAGCGCACCAGAAAAATAATCAGGAGATGTAAATATTATGGAACAATTGATCATAGGCGTATTTGAGCAGGGATTTATCTATGCGATCATGGCGCTTGGCGTATATATCACATACAAAATATTAGACTTTCCGGATCTGTCCGTAGACAGTACTTTTCCATTAGGAGCAGCAGTGACAACCGTCATGCTCTCCTCAGGAAAGAACCCACTGCTTGCATTAATTGCAGCAACAGCAGCCGGAGCAATTGCAGGAATGGTCACAGGAATCATACATGTAAAATTCAAAGTCAGAGACTTATTATCCGGAATTATCGTTATGACAGGTCTTTATACCTTAAACTTAAGAATTGTAGGCGGAAGCGCAAATGTTCCATTATTTAACTACAAATCCGTATTTGATAATGACTTCATCAACGGAATCTTCCCAGAAGCATTAGCACCATATAAGACGGTGATCATTATTTTCATCATCATGATCATTGCCAAAATATTATTAGACTTATATTTAAAAACAAAATCAGGATACCTGTTAAGAGCCGTTGGAGATAACGAGACAATCGTAACATCTCTTGCAAAAGACAGTGGATTTGTGAAGATCGTAGGACTTGCGATCTCAAACGGATTAGTTGCATTAGCTGGAAGTGTTATGTGTCAGCAGCAGAGATTCTTTGAAATCTCTATGGGAACTGGAACGATCGTTATCGGACTTGCCAGTGTTATCATTGGAACAAACGTATTTAAAGGAAATCTTATCAAAGCAACAACTGCAGTTGTCATCGGTTCTGTGATCTACAAAGCATGTGTAGCAATCGCGATCGAAGTAGGATTACCAGCAACAGACTTAAAATTGATCACAGCAGTCTTATTCCTGATCATTCTGATCATCAGTATGGACCGTAAGAAGAAGGTGAAAAAGGCATGATTGAATTAAAACATATCGACAAATATTATAATATCGGAACAGTCAATGAAGTCTGCCTGTTCAAAGACTTCAATCTGACGGTAGATGACGGAGATTTCATTTCCGTGATCGGAAGTAATGGTTCAGGAAAGACATCCATGTTAAATCTGATCTGCGGAAGCTTAGAAGCGGAAGCAGGAAATATTATTTTAAATGGAGAAGATATTTCTCATCAAAAAGAGTATATCAGACAGAGAAAGATCGGACGTGTTTATCAAAATCCAGCAATGGGAACCTGCCCATCTATGACAATCCTTGAAAATATGTCTCTTGCAGACAATAAAGGAAAGAAATTTGGACTTGGATTTGGTACAAATAAGAAGAGAGTTGACTATTACAGAGAATTATTAAGCCAATTAGGACTTGGGCTGGAAGACATGATGGGAAGCAAAGTAGGTTCCTTATCAGGAGGACAGAGACAGGCAATGGCACTTCTTATGACAACGATGGCACCAATTGAGATCTTAATTCTGGATGAACATACTGCTGCACTTGATCCAAAGACAGCAGAACTGATCATGGAGTTGACAGGAAAAGTTGTCAAAGAAAAGAAACTGACAACGATCATGGTTACACATAACCTGCGTTATGCCGTAGAATATGGAAATCGTATTCTTATGATGCATCAGGGACATGCGGTACTTGATAAAGCTGGAGAAGAGAAAGCAAAATTAGTTGTTGATGATCTTCTGGATCAGTTTAATCAGATCAGTATTGAGTGTGGAAATTAAATTTTTAATTTGTAAGTTGGCCAACTGTAGATTTCGAGTATATGATAAAAAATAAATAAACGATTGGAAGAGCAGCTAGAGAATTTTGCTCACGTTTTTTGCAGATCGCTGATCCGCCGGCTTTCCTTGTGCAACTCGCCTTCAAGGGTGTTTAAATCAGAACTCTTTGAGGCTCAGACAGCACACCAAGCCGGCTGCGAATCCGCAAAAAACGTGGCAAAATTCTAATGCTGCTCTTCCAATCGTTTATTTATTTTTTATCATATACCTGAAGTCTATAGAGTGGACAATTCACAAGATTGAAAATTTAAGTGGGTGTGTATGGAGAACAGTATTGATTGTAAAATAGGGAATTTTCAGACAGAAGGTAATGTTATTATGCTTCATAAATATCTTGCTAAATCGGTGCTGTAGAAGTTCTTTTACCTTCTGTTAATAAATACAAAAATTATTAACCAGTATCGTATAACATACACACTGTGTAGTGATTTGAATAGTGTTCTGTTGTATGAGTCACTCATACATGCAACACCATTACAAATCACAATCTTGTGAAGTGTGTAGACTTTTGTTATAATAACGTTAGACAATGCTAACCAAGTGTTAGCGTAGACTAACTTATAAAAATGAGAGGAATTACATATGTATTTAGAAATAAAAGATATGAAAAAAAGCTTCGGATCAGGCGAAAGCTATAATCAAGTACTAAAAGGAATCACAACCAACATCGAACAAGGGCAGATGTGTGTCATCCAAGGAAGCAGTGGTTCAGGAAAATCTACAATGCTAAACTGTATCGGCGGATTAGATACTATGGATTCTGGTTCAGTCAAAGTTGATGGCAATGAAATATCAGGATTAAATGCAGATGAGCTCTCCGAATACCGCAGAGCTAATCTAGGGTTTATCTTCCAGTTTTATAATCTGGTACCAAATCTTACAGTCAAAGAAAATATAGAGATCTGTCAATTTTTAACGGAAGATCCATTGGATATGGAAGAACTGCTAGATACGCTCGGACTAACAGAACATCAAGATAAATTTCCTGCACAATTATCCGGTGGACAGCAGCAGCGATGTGCAATTGCAAGGGCGTTGATCAAGAATCCAAAGCTGCTTCTTTGCGACGAACCGACAGGAGCTCTTGATTCGAAAACATCCAAAGATATCTTGATCTTATTAGAGAAGATCAATCAGCAATATGGCACAACCATGCTGATCGTAACGCATAATAATGCAATCCGCAATATGGTACATAAGGTTATTATCATCAAAGATGGTCAGATCAGTGAAGATTACGAAAATGAAACAAGATTACCAGCAAAATCACTGGAGGATCTTTAGATGGAAAAAGTATTGAGAAAAAGAGCATGGAGAGATTTAAAAGAAAATAAATTCCGCTATTATGCACTTGCTTTTTTGATTATTATCAGTATGTATTTGGTCATCAGTCTGGTAGGTGCAGCGGATACGATTGTTGATGGAACTGCAAAGCAGGCAAAGAAACATAAGCTGGAAGATGGACAGTTTCAGGTATTTGTGCCACTAACGACAAAACAAAAAGAAAACTTTACAAAGAAAGGGCTTACAGTAGAAGAGACATTTTATCTTGATTTTAGACAAAAAGATGGAAGTAAGTTAAGAATCTTTAAGAATCGTAAAAAAGTCAATAAAATTAATCTGGATGAAGGTCGATTAGCAAAAAACAAAAGTGAAGTTGTTGTAGAAAAACGATATGCACAAGAACACAACTTAAAAACAGGATCAAAGATCACGATTGACGACAACTTCTATAAAATAACAGGAATCGGATCAGTTCCAGACTACGATGCATGTTATGAAAAGTTATCAGACAGTACTGTAGACAGCAAACAGTTTGGACTTGCATTTGTGACAGAAGATGCTTATGAAAATCTAAAAGACAATGAAAATAGTATTCAGTCTGAGGAATATATCTATGCATACCGATTAAATGGTACAATGACTCAGAAACAGTTGAAAAATAAATTAAAGAAGATCACATTTAACCCGGATGATGTCGATGATCCATATTTTAAAGATTACTGGGAAGAAACTGCAGGAAAGAAAGATGACATTAAAGACGGAATCAAAAAACTTACAGATGCAAGTACCCAGATGTCAGACGGATTAAACAAACTAAGTGAAAACAACGAAACATTGCAAAAAGGTGCCAATCAGATTTTTCAGGAATACTTAAAAACAGCAGAAGGCCAGTTGACATCCTTTGGTGTAACATCATTGACAGAAAATAATTATGCGAATATTCTAAAAAGTTTGATCGCAAAGTCAAGTGATGGGTTGACAAGATTATCCTTAGAATCAGCAAAAGAACAGTTGGATGCCTTAAAAACATATAGAGATGGAATCAAGGCTTATACAAATGGTGTTAAAAAAGCATCAGATGGAAGTAGTAAGTTAAAAGAAGGAACTGATCAATTGGAAGAAGGAACAGAAGAACTGATGAAAGCATTTGATATGGAAACATCGAATCTGACTCAGTTTTTAAAGGCAGATGACAACATAAGAATTGGAGCAGCGGCAGGTGATCAGGTCATTAGTAAACTTGCTGGAATGGTAGCAGGTGTCATCATTATGATCTTATTTACCTATGTAATATCTGTTTTTGTCATTCATGAAATTGAGAAAGAAAATAGTATTATTGGAACATTGTATGCGCTTGGAGTGACAAAGAAGCAGCTTCTAAAATATTATTTGACAGTTCCGGTGATCGTAACATTTCTGGCAGGATTAGCAGGAATGATCATTGGATATAGTCCGATAGGAATTCCAACACAGATGCAGGATTGTTATGATTATTTTTCTATACCAGAGTTGATTCCAGAACTTCTGATCTATCTATTGGTTTATGGAATCATTATGCCACCACTCGTTGCAGTGATCGTAAACTATTTTGTTATAAGAAAGAAACTGTCAAGGCCAGCACTTTCTATGATAAGAAATGAGCAAAAGAAGAGTCATATTTCAAAAGTCAAATTAGGCGATATGCCATTTCTTACAAAATTCAGGATCAGGCAGTCACTGCGTGAGGCAAGAGCCGGATTTACGGTAGTATTTGGAATGTTTATTGCACTGTTGGTTATGATGATCGGTCTGGACTGTTATGTGATGTGTGATCATATCAGCAAAGAAAATAAGAAAGACACAAAATTTGAATATATGTATACATATAAATATCCGGATAAAAAAGTACCAAAAGGCGGGGATGCATGTTTTGTAAAAGGATTGCATAAAGAAGTATGGGGATATGATCTTGAAATTTCCCTGATCGGTATAGAAAATGATAATCCATATTTCAGCCAGGATAAAGATCTTCCGAAAGCAAAGAACAAAGTTGTTATTTCATCTGCAATGGCACAGAAATATGATCTGAAAAAAGGTGACTCAATCATACTGTCTGATGAGGAAGATGAAATGGATTACGCATTTCAGGTAGCAGATATCACACAATATTCTTCTGGGTTATATGCATTTATGGATATTGACAGCATGAGAGATCTCTTTCAGACATCATCAGATTATTACAATATGGTTGTATCAAAGAAGAAACTGTCGATTGACTCTGGAAAACTATATGCAACGACAAGTAAAAAAGCAATTGAGGAGAGTTCAGATGTATTTATCAATATGATGATTCCGATGATGGGAATGATCGTTGGACTTTCTGTTATTATCTTTGCAATTGTCATGTATTTAATGATCAAGGTAATGATTGATCGTTCTGCACAAAATATTGCGTTGATGAAAGTATTTGGGTATCGGAAGAAAGAGATTAAGAAGCTTTATCTTGATGGGAATTTCTATATGATCGCAGTTGGAGCACTGATCAGTGTTCCATTATCTAAGAAATTAATGGATGCAATGTACCCAGTTATGGTTTCCAATATAGCTTGTGGTATGAATTTAAGTTTCACATGGCAGATGTATGCATTGATCTATGCAGGAATTATCATTACATACCTGGTAATTAACAAGTTATTAGTGCGAAAGATTTACAAAGTCGGACTTTCTGATGCGTTAAAGAATCGTGAGTAAGATTAAAAGAAACAATCAGTCTTTGCCATATAAAATAAACTATTGTATAATGATACAAAAAGACTAAAGAAGGAAGAAACGATGACATTACAACAGCTAAGATATGTCGTAACGATTGCGGAGATCGGAACGATCAGCAAGGCAGCAGAAGAACTCTTTGTATCACAGCCAAGTCTTACCAAAGCGCTAAAAGAACTGGAAAAAGAGATGCAGATCACGATCTTTGACCGCACGAACAAGGGAATTCATGTATCCAGAGAAGGAGAGATTTTCCTCGGATATGCAAGACAAGTACTGGAGCAGGCGGCATTGATCGAAGAGAAATATAAACATAAAAGTGGTGGGAAACAGGAATTTTGCATTTCAACACAGCATTATTCTTTTGCAGTCAATGCATTTGTAGACTTGATCAAAGAATATGGAAGCGAGAATTACGATTTCAGTCTGAGAGAAACTCAGACTTATGAGATCATCGATGATGTAGCCAGAATGAAAAGTGAGATCGGAATTTTATATCTCAATGAATTCAATGCATCGGTCCTTGAGAAGATCATGAAAGCAAATGATCTCAAATTCACGGAACTATTTGTTGCAAGACCACATATTTTTATCTGCGATAAGAATCCGCTGGCACAGAAAGATCAGGTCACGATGGAGGATCTCAAAGATTATCCATATCTGTCTTTTGAACAGGGAGAACATAATTCATTTTATTATTCCGAAGAGATGTTCAGTACCGAAGTGCGTTCAAAGAATATTCGAGTCAGAGACAGGGCAACGCTGTTTAATTTACTGATTGGATTAAATGGATACACGATCAGCAGCGGTGTGATCGACAAAGAATTAAATGGAGAGAATATTATTGCAGTTCCGCTTGCAGAAGAAGGCGAGATGCATATTGGCTATGTGACACATAAGAAGACGAAACCTAGCAGATTAGGGGCGATTTATTTGGAAGCGTTGAAGAGGCATGCACAATAATTTTATATATGTTTAAAGAAAGGTCATAACTGTATCATGGTAGAGATACAGGTTGTGACCTTTTGTGATTTTATGGTATAATTTTCACATAAAAAACGAAAATGAAGAAGAGGAAGTAAGATGATTACGGGTGAATTAAAAAACAAAATAGATAAGATATGGGAGATTTTCTGGACAGGTGGAATTACAAATCCACTGGAAGTTATCGAACAGTTTAACTACTTACTATTTATCAAGCAGTTAGATGAAGTAGAAACAAGAAAGGAAAGGGATGCAAATATTTTAGGGATTCCATACGAAGGAATTTTCCCAGCAGATTGTCAGCAGTATCGTTGGAGTAAATTTAAGAATCTGGGAGATGCGAATGAGATTTATGATCTGATGATGAATGGAGTATTTCCATTTATTAAAAATCTACATCCAGATGGAGAATCTGCTTATAGTAAATATATGGGAGATGCGATCTTTAAAATTCCAACGCCAGCATTACTTACCAAAGTAATTGATGGGATTGATGGATTGAATCTGGAAGGAGACAGTAAAGGAGATTTATACGAATATCTGTTATCCAAACTGGAAAGTGCAGGAAAGAACGGACAATTTCGAACACCAAGACATATCATTCAGATGATGGTAGAACTGGTAAAACCAGTACCATCTGATATCATCTGCGACCCGGCAATGGGATCAGCAGGATTCTTAATGGCAGCACAGCAGTATTTGCGTAAAAACCACAAAGATTTATTCTTAAACGCGGAACAAAGAGAGCATTTTAATCATGAGATGTTCTATGGGTTCGATATGGACCGAACGATGCTTCGAATCGGAGCAATGAATATGCTGCTTCATGGAGTCGATGATCCGAATATTGAATACAAAGACAGCTTGTCAGAGATGAATACAGATAAAGAAAAGTATTCATTAATTCTTGCCAATCCACCATTTAAAGGAAGTTTAGACTATGATGGAGTATCAGCAGATCTTTTAAAAGTTGCAAAAACAAAGAAAACAGAATTATTATTCCTTGTTTTATTCCTTCGTATCATGAAAATTGGAGGAAGGGCAGCAGTTATTGTACCAGATGGAGTATTGTTCGGAAGCAGTCGTGCCCATAAAGCGATTCGAAAAGAATTGATTGAGAATCATAAACTAGATGCAGTGATTTCTATGCCATCTGGAGTATTTAAACCATATGCAGGAGTATCTACAGCTATCTTACTCTTCACAAAAACAGGAGCAGGTGGTACCGACAAAGTTTGGTTTTATGATATGAAAGCTGATGGAAGAACGTTAGACGATAAACGTCAGGAAATCGAGGAAAATGATATTCCTGATATTATTGAGAGGTATCAGAATCTAGAAAAAGAAGAAGAAAGAAAACGAACAGAACAGTCTTTTTTTGTGCCGAAAGAAGAGATTGTTGAAAATGATTATGATCTCTCTATCAATAAGTATAAAGAGATTGAATATATTCCAGTAGAGTATCCACCAACGGAGGAAATTTTGAAAGATATTGAGGAATTAGAGGTGGAGATTCGTAAGAATCTAGTGGAATTAAGGAAAATATTGGAAGAAAATGATGATTAGTAGATAGAGAAATTTGAATTTGTAAGGGATGAGAAGAATGAGGAAAATAATAGATGAATGCTTTTTTCAGATACAAAATGGGGCAAATATTAAACAAGGTAAAGTAGATGGGGGATTTCCGATTACAAGAATTGAAACAATAGCCAATGATAGATTTAATAGAGATAGAATGGGTTATGCAGGTATCACAGATCTTTCAAAATACGAATCATATATATTAGAAGATGAAGATTTATTAATGTCACATATTAATAGTATGCAATACTTGGGAAGAACAGTTTTATATAAAAAACAAGATGATGAGATAATTATTCATGGAATGAATTTACTTAGACTGAGAGCCAATAGAGATATTATTATTCCAGGATATGCAAAATATTATTTTTATGGTCATTCATTTAGAAGCCAGTTAAGAAATATAATGAAAAAATCTGTCAACCAAGCAAGTTTTGCAGTAAAAGATCTTAAGAAAATAAAAATGGAGATTCCTTGTTTAAGGGAACAGCAAAAATTGGTTCAAGTATTGGATAAAATTCAGAAAATAATAGATGTGAAAACAAAGGAAATTGCAAAATTTGATGAGCTTGTTAGCGCCCGATTTGTCGAGATGTTTGGTGATCCAATTATGAATCCCAAAGGATGGAATGTTGTAACAATTAAAGATATTGTAACAGAAGTAAGATATGGAACAAGTAAGCCAGCAGTTGAAGGTGGTAAATATCCATATTTAAGAATGAATAATTTAACATTAAATGGTCAGCTAGATTTGAAAAATTTAAAATATATAGATATTCCAGATGAAGAAATTGAAAAATGTGTTGTAAGAAAAGGTGATGTTCTTTTTAATAGAACTAATAGCATTGATCTAGTTGGAAAAACAGCGGTTTTTAATTTGGTGGAGGACATGGTTATTGCAGGATATATCATCCGAATAAGATTAAATGAAAAGATATTACCAGAAGTCTTTTCTCAATATATGAATCTTAAAGCATTAAAGGATGTGCTTCGGGCAATGGCAAAGGGAGCTGTAAACCAAGCTAATATAAATGCACAAGAATTGCAAAGTATTAAGGTGTATTTGCCAGATATGGATATACAAAAACAATTTATTAAAATAAAAGATCAAATAGACAAATCGAAGTTTGAAGTTCAGAAGTCATTAGAAAAAACACAGATATTATTTGATTCATTAATGCAAGAATATTTCGGATAGAAAAGAGGCGATATTAAAATGTCAGAATTTAAACGATGGTTAATTGAACGTTTTAAAATAGAACGAAAACGATTTGATAGATCGGGAGTGTATGCTTATACGCAAAGAGCAATGGCATACAATTCAAATAAAATCGAAGGAAGTACATTAACTCCAGAACAGACAGCATCATTGTTTGATAATGGCACGTTACCAGTTAATGACGATTATTATCGTGCAAAAGATGTAGAAGAAATGAATGGGCATTTCTTGATGTTCAATTATATGTTAGATACATTGGGAGAAGAATTAACAGAAGACTTAATTAAACAGATGCATTATGAATTGAAATCAGGAGTTTTTGAAGACCGAGCGAATGGGTATGCAATCGGAGATTATAAGAAACGTCCCAATATGATTGGAATGTATAAAACCGCATTGCCAAAGGATGTAGAAACAGAGATGAGACAACTTTTGGATTGGTATCATAAACAAGAAAAAAGTATGAAAATACTTGCTGAATTTCATGCAAGATATGAGTCTATTCATCCATTCCAAGACGGAAATGGACGAACAGGAAGAATGATATTGTTTCGGGAAAGCCTGAAATATGATGAGTTAAAACCATTTATTATCTTAGATGATGATCGCAGTAAGTATTTAGAAGGACTAAAAGAATATAGAGAACATCATAAAGTGGATCAATTATTAGAATTAATGCAAAAAGAAGCTGAAACATATTATCAGGAATGTCAATATTTTATTTCATAGATTTAGGAACAAGAATGGTTGAAGGATGTTGGTATATAGGAGTGTACCAACATGGAAGAGAAAATTGTAACAATACTAAATGAGATGGCAGAGTATTTAACAGTGCCACAGATGAAAAAATTACAGGAAGTAATTCTAAGGACATTTTCGGAAAATGAACTAGAGAAACAACAGATATCAAATAAAGAATTTCTGGAAATGTTCTTGGATGCAAAAAGAGTAGAAGGATGTTCGGAACGTACCATTCAATATTATAAGGTAACAACAGAACATATGCTTTCGCAAACGGAAAAAGAAATCCGCAAGATAACGACAGATGAAATGAGGTCATATCTTGCGGATTATCAAAAAAGGAATAACTGCTCGAATGTTACAATTGATAATATACGACGGAATATATCGAGCTTTTTTACATGGTTGGAGGAAGAAGATTACATTTTAAAAAGTCCAATGAGAAGGATTCATAAGATTAAGACAAAAACAGTGGTAAAAAGTGTGATCACAGATGAAGGAATCGAACAATTAAGGGATCACTGCACACAGATTCGTGACCTTGCAATGATCGATCTGTTATATTCAACAGGTATACGTGTGGGAGAACTGGTAAATTTGAACATAGGAGATATTAATTTCGAAGAACGAGAATGTGTCGTCTACGGAAAAGGGGATAAAGAAAGAAGAGTTTATTTTGATGCGAAAGCAAAAGTACATTTAATTGAATATATAGAAAGCAGGAAAGACAAGAACCCCGCATTATTCGTTACGTTAGATGCACCATATGACCGCTTAAAGATTAGTGGAGTAGAGATTCGATTAAGACAATTAGGAAGAGAGCTTGGATTGGAACGAATCCATCCGCATAAATTCCGAAGAACAATGGCAACGAGGGCCATTGATAAAGGAATGCCAATCGAACAGGTACAAAAAATCCTTGGACATTCACAGATTGACACAACGATGCAATATGCAATGGTAAATCAGAATAATGTAAAGGCATCCCATCAGAAATATATGGCATAATCAGATAAAATAGAAAATTATTCCTTGAAAAATTTGAATTTGAGGGATAATAATGAGATATAAATTGAAAGAGATTTTTGAGTTGCAGATGGGTAAAACACCGTCGAGACATAATTCAAGTTATTGGAATACAGGGGATTATAAATGGATTTCAATTGCAGATTTATCAAATGTAGGAAAATATATATCAGAAACAAAAGAAACTATTTCTGAAAGTGCAGTTATAGAGAGTGGAATAAAAATTATTCCAGCTAATACAGTGGTGATGAGCTTTAAGTTGTCTATTGGAAAAACAGCAATTACTGCAGAAGATATGTATTCGAATGAAGCCATAATGGCATTTCATGATAAAAAAATTGTAGAGTTATTACCAGAATATATATATTATTTATTTAAATTTAAAGATTGGAATGTTGGAAGTAATAAGGCAGTTATGGGAAAAACTCTTAACAAAGCAACCTTAGCTGAAATGGAGATAGAAATACATACTATAGAAGAACAAAAAGAAATTATAAAGGTACTTGATCAAATATCAAATATTATAGCCAATAGAAAACAAGAATTAATTCAATTAGATAATTTAATTCAAGCCCGATTTGTAGAGATGTTTGGTAATCCAATATTGAATTCTATGAAGTGGAATAAAAAATCTCTTAAAGATGTCTGTACGAAATTGAATGATGGAACACATTTTTCACCAGAAAGTTTCGAAGTTGGAGAATATAAGTATGTTACAGCGAAAAATATTAAATTATCAGGATTTGATTTTTCAAATATAACTTATGTTTCGGAAGAAGTACATCGTCCTATATTTGAAAGATGTAATCCAGAATATGAGGATGTATTATATATTAAGGATGGGGCAACAACAGGAATAGCAATGGTAAATACATTAAAAGAAGAATTTACATTACTTTCTAGTGTAGCATTATTAAAACAAGACAGAAAAATAATGAACGGATATTTTTTAACAGCATTATTAAATAATGAGGATATGTATACGGATATTCGTAATAAGATGGGTGGCGCGGCAATTACAAGATTGACGATAGCAAAGCTTAATGCAATTAAGGTTATGGTTCCACCAATAGACTTACAAAACCAATTTGCAACCTTCGTCCACCAAGTCAACAAATCGAAGTTTGTCATCCACAAATTTCTATATTGCACCACCCACAATACAAAGAGTATAATAAAACCAAGACCAAATACCAAAGAATCAGGAAAAATAAGGGGAGGGAAACCACATGCAGACGAATTTTGACTTTCTAGCACAGACAGATTGCTTCAAAGACTTTGCGATGCAGGCAGCAGAAGCGGAACGAAGCATCGCCATATCTCCGTCAACAGCAGCAATCTTGTCAAGACGAGCCTTAGAACTCGCAGTTCGATGGGTATATGTCCACGATGATGCCCTGACCATGCCATATCGTGATAATATTTCCAGCCTGATTCACGAATATTCTTTCCGCAAGCTGATTCAGCCTAAATTATTTGATATGCTAAAATACACGATTAAGCTTGGAAATGTCGCAGTACATACAAATACCAACGTAAAACACGATGCAGCGGTACTTTCGTTACGCTGTGTTTTCCAGTTCTGTAAATGGATTGATTACTGTTATGGTGAAAACTATATAAATCGCCATTATGATATGAGTCTGCTGCCAGATGCCGGAAAAGAGAAAAAAACACAGGAAGAATTAGAAAATCTTCAAAAAGAACTAAGCGGAAAAGACCAGAAATTAGAAGAAGCGATCAAGGAAAATGAGAAGCTAAGAGAGCAGATGACCAAACTTCGTAAGGAAAATGAAACTGGACGAAGTTATGAAGTGGACAAAGATACAGAAGCAGAGACAAGAAGAAAATACATTGACCTTGATCTTGCGGAAGCTGGATGGACGATTGGCAAGGACTGTCTTACAGAAGTGCCAGTTACAGGTATGCCAAACAGTACAGGAAAAGGTTATGCCGATTATGTTTTATACAGCAATAATGGAAAACCACTGGCAGTCATCGAAGCAAAACGAAGCAGTGTAGACCCGATGAAAGGAAGTCATCAGGCAAAATTATATGCGGATTGTCTGGAAAATCAATACCAGCAAAGACCGATCATTTTTATAACAAATGGTTTTGAAATGCAGATCATTGACGATACACAGGATGATCCACAGCGAGTTGTCTCAGGTATTTTCACAAAAGAAGATCTGCAGCGAATGGTGGATCAAAGAACAAGCAAAAAGCCTTTGATTCATTTAGAGATTCAAGATAAAATTACAAACCGGCCATATCAGAAAGAGGCCGTGACAGTCTTATGTGAATCTATCATGAATCATCATAGAAAGCTGTTGCTAGTACAGGCAACAGGATCAGGAAAGACAAGGGTTAGTATCAGTCTGGTAGACGTACTTCGCAGACATAATTATGTAAAGAATATTTTATTCTTAGCAGATCGTAAAGCTTTAGTTTCTCAGGCAAAGAAGAGTTACAGTAATCTCCTTCCAGACCTGACAGTATGCAATTTACTTGAAAATAAAGAAGATCCAGAAAGCAGCAGAATGATATTTTCAACATATCCAACGATGTTACATGCGATTGATGACACGAAGAGAAAGGATGGAAAAAAACTATTTACACCAGCACATTTTGATCTGATCATTGTAGATGAAAGTCATCGAAGCATTTATAAGAAATATCAGGAAATCTTCCGCTATTTTGATGCGGTCTTATTAGGAATGACAGCTACACCGAAAGAAGAGATAGGTAGAAATACATATGAGATTTTTGATTTGGAACAAAATGTACCAACGTATGCATATGAACTTGATGAGGCAGTAAAAGAAGGATATCTGGTTGATTATCGGACAAGAGAGTATAAGACAAAGATCATGGAAGAAGGAATCCACTATGATCAGTTATCCGAAGAAGAAAAAGAAGCATTTGACGATGAATTCGATGATGATGAGAATGTAGAGAAAGATATTCCGAATACAGCTGTAAATCGATGGCTGTTTAATAAAGACACGATTGATCTTGTGTTAACCAATCTGATGAGAGAAGGATTAAAGGTAGAAGGCGGAGATAAATTGGGAAAGACAATTATTTTTGCAAGAAACAGCAAACATGCGAAGACAATTGTCGAGCGTTTTCAGAAGCTTTTTCCAGAAAAAGGCAGTCATTTTATCAAACAGATTGATTACAGCATCAAAGAGTCCGAACATTTGATTGAACAATTCGAAGAAAAGGACAAGATGCCTCAGATTGCAGTATCCGTAGATATGCTGGACACAGGAATTGATGTTCCAGAGATTTTGAATCTTGTATTTTTCAAGAAAGTCAGAAGTTATGCAAAATTCTGTCAGATGATCGGAAGAGGAACAAGACTTTGCAAAGATTTACTAGGGCCTGGAATGGATAAAGAAAAATTTCTGATTTTTGATTATTGTAATAACTTCGAATATTTCAGAGTGAATCCGCATGGAAAAGATAGCGGATTTATAGAAACATTAGCAGAGAAAATCTTTTTATGTAAGGCAAGGATCGTAAGAGAATTACAAGATACAGACTATCAAAAAGACGAAGATTTCAGAGAATATCGAAATACATTAGTGAAAGAATTAATACAAGCGATAAGTGATCTGAATGACGAAAGTTTCATTGTAAAACATCATTTGAAATATGTCCTTCGATATCGAGAACAGAAATCATGGGATATTCTTGAGACAGAAGCAATGGCTGACCTGAAGAAACATATCGCACCAATTATAGAGGCTGAAAAGGAAAATGAATTGGCACGAAGATTTGATTATCTGATGTATAGTATTGAACTTGCAATGTTGGAACGAAAGAATCCTTCGAAAAATATTGGAGCAGTTGTTGGTATTGCAGAGAAACTATCTTTAATGCAGGATTCTGTGCCACAGATCAAAGAGCAAAAATATATTTTGGATAAGGTACAGACAAATGAATTCTGGGAAAAAGCATTTATTCTGGAAATGGATGTAGTCAGGGAAACACTTAGAAATCTGATTCAGTTTTTACCAAAAAAGACACAGAGAATCGTTTATACAGATTTTGCAGATCAGGTAATAGAATATCAGGAAAACACACCAATTGAGATGGAAAATCGATTAGAAAACTATCGCAAAAAGGTAGAATTCTATTTAAAAGAGCATCAAGATAACATGGCAGTGTGTAAATTACGAAATAACCAGCCGTTACAAAAAAGTGATATGCAGGAACTGGAGAGAATTCTTTGGCAGGAACTAGGATCAAAAGAAGATTATACAAAAGAATATGGGGATACACCAGTTGGAATTCTTGTAAGAAAAATCACAGGAATGGATCAACAGGCAGCAAATGAGGCATTTAATGAATTCTTAAATGAAGAGAAATTAAATGCTGATCAGATTCGTTTTGTACGATTGATTGTTGATTATATTTCTGTAAATGGAATGATCGAAGACAGAAGAGTTATAATGGATGAGCCATTTCGAAGTGTCGGAAGTATTGGACAGATTTTTGAAAATGATATGGATATTGCAATGAAGATCATGACAGTGATCGATCAGATCAAGCAGAATGCGGAAGTTACAGTATAAAGGAGGAATCAACGAAAATAGTATCAAAGCCTATGGTTTTGCATTTGAAGGAAAAAATGTCCTGATCTTAGATTAACATGATTATAACAAAGAAAGGTATAAAATAATGGAACAACAGCAGCCAGAAAAGAAACACAAACGAAGAGTCAGATATAAAGGGACTCATCCAAGAAGGTTCGAAGAGAAATACAAAGAATTAAATCCAGAAAAATACGGAGATACGATTCAAAAAGTTATTAGTAAAGGAAGTACACCGGCAGGAATGCACATTTCCATCTGTGTAAAAGAAATTCTTGAATTTTTTGACATCCAGCCGGGACAAAAAGGATTGGATGCAACCTTAGGATATGGCGGACATACAAGAAAGATGTTAGAAAAACTACAGGGCAAAGGTCATATCTACGCATTAGATGTAGATCCGATCGAATCTGTAAAGACAGAGAAACGTCTGCATGATGCAGGGTTTGGAGAAGATATCTTAACGATCAAGCATATTAATTTTGCTAATATTGATCAGGTAGCCGAAGAAGTTGGACCATTCGATTTCATTTTAGCCGACCTTGGCGTATCCTCCATGCAGATTGATAATCCGGAAAGAGGATTTTCTTATAAATTTGAAGGACCATTAGATTTAAGACTGAATCCAGAAAAAGGAATTTCAGCGGCAGAGCGTTTAGAAGATATCACGAAGGCTGAATTTGAAGGAATGCTCATTGAAAATGCAGATGAGCCGTATGCAAAACAGATTGCAAAAGAAACCGTTGCAACGATGAAACGAGGAAAGAAGATCAAGACAACAACGGATCTTAAAGATGTCATTGAAAGAGCATTAAACTTTTTGCCGGAAAAAGAGCGAAAAGAAGCAGTTAAAAAATCCTGCCAGAGAACATTTCAGGCTTTGCGTATTGATGTAAACAGCGAGTTTGAAGTATTAGAAGAATTATTGGAGAAACTTCCAGACGCATTAGCACCAGGTGGAAAGGTTGCAATCCTTACATTCCACTCTGGAGAAGATCGACTTGTAAAACATGCGTTTAAGTATGGGAAGAAAGTAGGAATCTACAGTGATGTAGCCAAAGATGTTATTCGTCCATCAAAAGAGGAATGTGCCCAGAATGGAAGAGCAAAATCAACAAAGATGCGCTGGGCGATCAAAGTGAAATAAAAATTAAAAGGAAGGGAAATATTAAAAAGAGGTATGCTTTTTAATATTTCCTTTTTTCAAAAACATGAAAGAAAATGGTTTAAAATGATTGACTTTGACTGAAACTGTGCTATAATGAAGAAAAAAAGGAAACGAATGATTGATTTTGACGTTTTTATTTTGGAAAAGGAGGATAACCTGTATGAGAATTACAGAGCTGTTGCAGGATGCAACAATTGACCTTGGCGTGAAGGTTAACAGCAAAGAAGAAGCAATTGATCATCTGGTTGATTTAATGGTCAAGGGCGGAAACATCACAGATCGCGAAGAATACAAGAAGGGCATTTTAGCAAGAGAAGCTAATGGAACAACTGGTATCGGAGGAGGGATTGCAATTCCTCATTCTAAGAACAAAGCAGTAACTAAGGCTGGTTTGGCTTCTATGACAGTACCAGACGGAGTCGATTATGAAGCAATGGATGGAGAACCATCTGATGTATTTTTTATGATCGCAGCACCAGCAGAAGGAAGCGACGTGCATTTAGAGGCATTGTCAAGATTATCTGTGATCTTAATGGATCCAGTATTTAAGGACAGTTTATTAAAGGCAACAAGCAAGGAAGAATATCTTGCATTGATTGACAAGAAAGAAACAGAAAAATTCCCAGAAGAGGCGGCGAAGGAAGAAGAGAAACCTGCTGTACAAGAAGAGAAAGCAGACGATGGAACGATCAGAGTTCTTGCAGTTACAGCATGCCCAACAGGAATCGCTCATACATTCATGGCAGCAGAATCTCTTGAGAATAAAGCAAAAGAGATGGGAATTACATTAAAAGCTGAGACAAATGGTTCAGGTGGAGCAAAGAATGTCTTAACAAAAGAAGAGATTGAAAATTGTGATGGAATCATCGTAGCAGCAGATAAGAACGTTGAGATGGCACGTTTTGATGGAAAACAGGTTCTTCAGACAAAAGTAGCGGACGGAATTAATAAACCAGAAGAACTGATCCAGACAATTTTAGATAAGAAAGCGCCAACATATCATCATTCAGGAGCAGCAGCACAAGAAGATAGTGCAGAAGGTGAAAGCGTTGGACGTCAGATTTATAAACATCTGATGAATGGTGTATCTCATATGCTGCCATTTGTAATCGGTGGAGGTATCTTGATCGCTCTTGCATTCTTAGTAGATAATCAGGCGATCAACCCGGCAAACTTCGGTAAGAATACACCACTTGCAGCTTTACTAAAGACAATCGGTGAACAGGCATTTGGATTTATGCTTCCAATCTTAGCTGGATTTATTGCAATGAGTATTGCAGACCGACCAGGATTAGCGATAGGTTTCGTTGGTGGAGCATTAGCAAATGGTGGTTATACATTTGCTAATATCATGGCATATGATTCTGCCAAAGCCGTTTCCTCTGGATTTATCGGAGCATTATTTGCAGGTTTTGTTGGTGGATATATCATGGTTTTATTAAGAAAACTGTTTGATAAATTACCAAGTGCATTAGAAGGGTTAAAACCAATTTTACTATTCCCAGTTTGTGGTATTTTAATTATGGGTGTTGTGATGATCGCAGTTAATCCGGTTGTTGGAGCGATCAATACAGGACTGAATAACTTCTTATCATCTATGAGTGGAACAAGTTCTATCCTTTTAGGAGCAGTTCTTGGAGCGATGATGTCCATTGATATGGGTGGTCCATTTAATAAAGCAGCGTATGTATTTGGTACAGCACAGTTAACAGTAGCCAATGCAGGACCAGAACAGTATGCGATCATGGCAGCTGTTATGGCCGGAGGAATGGTACCTCCACTTGCGATCGCACTTTGTACAACATTCTTCAAGAATCGTTTTACAGAGAGTGAAAGAAAATCTGGTGTTGTAAATTACATCATGGGATTATCATTCATTACAGAAGGAGCTATCCCGTTTGCAGCAGGAGATCCAATCCATATCCTGCCACCATGTATCGTAGGATCTGCAGTAGCAGGTGCGTTATCCATGGCATTTAAATGTGGACTTCCAGCACCACACGGTGGAATCTTTGTTATTGGAGTCATCACGAATCCAGTACAATACTTAATTTCTGTAGTAGTTGGTGCAGTTATTGGAATGATCGTTATGTCATTTACAAAGAAACCATTAAATAAATAAGATTGTAAATAACCATTTACAATAAATTAATTCTTCATATTTTCATAAGCAATATTTATAATAAGTAAACAGAGATTGTGAAATTTTGCAATCTCTGTTTGCTATTTTGATAAAACAATGATATACTAGATAAGATTTTAGAAATCAAAGACAGTTCATTCGTACCATCCTGTCTATAAACAAAACTAGGACTGAGAAGAAGATTTTCAGGATACAGGTACGCGTGCTTGTATCCTTTTTTGATTGAAAATATATGTAGAAGGGAAAGAAGAAAATGTATCAGTTAACAACACATGCATCCTTTGATTCAGCTCATTTTTTATCGGGTTATGAAGGAAAATGCAGCAATATCCACGGTCACCGCTGGAAATTAGAAGTTACCGTACAAAGTGAAACATTAGAACAGACAGGGCAGATTCGAGGAATGGTTGTCGATTTTGGACAGTTAAAAGATGATATTAAAAAATTAGCAGATGAGTTTGATCATAGTCTGATCATAGAAGATGGAACATTAAAAGAGAAGACAGTAGAAGCATTGAAAGAGGAAAATTTCAAAATGATCTTCGTAGATTTTCGTCCAACTGCAGAGAGTTTTGCAAAATATTTTTATGATAGAGTGAAAGAAATCGGATATGATGTCAAGTTAGCGAAAGTTTATGAGACACCAAATAATATGGCAGCATATGGGGAGTAAATGAGATGGAAACATTTAAAGTAGTCGAAACCTTTGTAAGTATCAACGGAGAAGGAAAGAAAGCTGGTCGTCTTGCTATGTTTATCCGATTGAAAGGATGTAACTTAAACTGCTCTTACTGCGACACAACATGGGCCAATAAAAGAGATGCAAGATGTGAATTATTGACGGCACCGCAGATTGTAGAAAGGATCAAAGAAGCAGGAGTCGAACTTGTTACATTAACAGGTGGAGAGCCTCTTCTTGATGAAAATGTGTCAGAACTGATCGGAAGTATCTTGATGATGCCAAAAGTTGAGATTGAGATTGAGACAAATGGAAGTGTACCGATCAGATATTATAAAGAAAGAGACAACAGACTAACAATGACAATGGATTACAAACTTCCATCCAGTAATATGGAAGAGAATATGTGCCTTGAAAATATGGAATATTTAAAACCATGGGATGTTGTTAAATTTGTTATTGGAAGCAGGGAGGATTTAAACAGGGCCAAAGAAATCATTGAACGATTCAGACTTTGTGAAAAAGCAATTGTATACTTCAGTCCTGTATTTGGTAAAATCGAACCAGAAGAAATCGTTGAATTTATGAAAGAAAACAAGCTTAACAAAGTCAGGTTCCAGATTCAGATCCATAAAGTTGTATGGGACCCTGACAAGACAGGTGTATAGGAGGAAATACTATGGCAATCGATAAAGAAGCGATCAAGGAACATATAAGAGGTATTCTTGTTGCACTTGGAGATGATCCAAACCGTGAAGGGTTAAAAGAAACACCAGATCGTGTAGCGAAAATGTATGAAGAAGTCTTTGAAGGAATGAATTACAGCAATCATGAGATCGCACAGATGTTTTCAAAGACATTTGAAGATGATCTAAGTGTCAAAGATCATAAAGATATGGTGATCGTAAAAGATATTGATATCTTTAGTTATTGTGAGCATCATATGGCATTAATGTATGATATGAAAGTCTCTGTGGCATATTTGCCAAAAGACAAGGTATTAGGACTTAGTAAGATCGCAAGAATCTGTGATATGGTTGGAAAACGTTTACAGCTTCAGGAAAGGATCGGAAGTGATATCGCAGAAATTATCATGGAAGTTTCAGGAAGTGAAGATGTAGCTGTTTATATTGAAGGATGTCATAGCTGCATGAGTGCAAGAGGAATCAAAAAACACAATGCCAAGACAGTGACAACAACACTTCGAGGAGCATTTGATACAGATTCCACATTAAAATGGCATTTCATGATGCAGGCAGGAAAATAAGAAAAGGAGAGAAGCAAAATGGCAAAACCAAACAAGGCCGTTGTGGTATTCAGCGGTGGACAAGACAGCACAACATGTCTTTTCTGGGCAAAGAAGAAATATGATGAAGTGATCGCGCTTTCATTTAATTATGGACAGAGACATTCAAAGGAACTCGAATGTGCAAAGAAAATCTGTAAAGAACACGGTGTAGAACATCATATTCTGGATATGGGACTGTTAAATCAGTTAGCACCAAACTCTCTTACCAGAGTGGATATGGAAGTGGATCATGAAGCACCAGAAGAAGGAACACCAAATTCATTTGTCGATGGAAGAAATATGTTATTCTTAACATTTGCAGCTGTTTTTGCAAAACAAAGAGATATTCATGTGTTAGTAACGGGTGTTTCCCAGAGTGATTTCAGTGGATATCCAGATTGTCGCCATGTCTTTATCTCATCTTTAGAAACAACATTAACACTTGCCATGGATTATGAGTTTGAAGTGATCACACCACTGATGTGGATTGACAAGAAACAGACATGGGAGATGGCTGATAAATTAGGCGTCTTTGATATTGTAAGAAATGAAACTCTGACATGTTATAATGGAGTGATGGGTGATGGATGCGGAGAATGTCCAGCATGTAAGTTGAGAAGACATGGATTAGAGGAATATTTAAAAGTCCGTGGACATAAATAAAAATATACGAAAGAGAAAAGCTTGCTTTATAAACATCTCGATAAATCGGTGTTGTTTAAGCCCTTTTACCATCTGTCATCTATTAATAAATACAAAAATTATTAGCCAGTACCGTATAACATACACACTGTGTAGTGGTTTGAATCATGTAAATTATTTGAATATTATAAAAAGAGATCATGTGTCAGCAACCGTACGGACACGTCTGCACTTAGCGAGTGGATGGTCGTTAGACCATTCAGGAGCTTAGTACAGCTACGTGGGAGTCCGAACGCGAGTGGGTTGCAGGCACATGATCTCTTTTTATAATATTCCACCAATAATTTCCGCCTTCAAACTACAAATCACAATTTCTGAAACGACTTCAATTCCTTTACCGCAAATGTTATCGCACATACCGCAGCAAATCCATCTGCGATCGGTGCTGAGAACATAACTCCCTCAATTCCAAAGAAGATCGGCAAAATGATCATCAAAGGCAGCAAGAAAATAACTTGTCTGGTCAATGAAAGGAAAATACCACGATTTGCCTTTCCAATTGCTGTAAAGAAGTTTGCAGTAATTGGCTGTAATCCATTAATAAAGGTACAAAACAAGAAGATTCTGAAAAACTTCTCTGCAAAACGGAAATAAGCTTCACTTTCAGACCCAAAGATTCCAATGATCTGTCGTGGGAACAGCTGGAAGCAGATGAAAGAAACTGTGCTGATGATCGTTGCAGAAATCGCAGCTTTCAAATAAGCCTCACGGACACGATCTAGCTTTCTTGCACCATAGTTATAACTGATAATTGGCTGTAATCCTTGAGAAATACCAATATTAATCGCAAAAAAGATCATATTGATCTTCGTAATGATTCCGGCACATGCCAATGGAATATCGCTTCCGTAAGAAGATTTTGCGCCATAACGGATCAAAACATTGTTCATAACGATCTGTACGACCATCATGGAAACCTGATTAAAGAATGGCGCCATACCAAGAGAAACGATTCTTCCTATATAATGAGGATGTGGTCTTAACTTTTCTTTTGTAAGTTTTACTGTTTTAAATTTTCTTAAATATAAAATAACCATGATTCCAGATACGACCTGTCCGATCACGGTTGCCCAAGCAGCACCAGCAATTCCCATGTGGAAACCAAAGATCAAGGTTGGATCAAGAATCGTATTGATGATCGCACCAGTTAAAGTGCAGGTCATGGAAAACTTTGGACTTCCGTCAGCACGGACAAGGTTCGTACCACCTGTTGTTAAGATCAAAAATGGAAATCCAAGAGATGTAATACCTGTATAGATTAAAGAATAATCTAAAACACTAGATGTTGCGCCAAATAAGATCATCATTGGTTTTAAAAATAATCTTGTTATGATACAAAGGATCATACCAAGTGAAAAAAGCATTGTGATTGCATTTCCAGCGAAGGAAGCAGCCTCCTCCTTTTCTTGTTGGCCCATGCAAAGATTAAAGTTTGCAGCCCCGCCGATTCCACACATCAAGGCGATGGCAGTACAGGTGATAACTAAAGGAAAGGCAACATTTGTTGCTGCGTTCCCAAGCATCCCAACACTTCGTCCAATGAAAAACTGGTCTACCATATTATATAAGGCACTTACGACCATAGCGATAATACTAGGAATAGCGAAACGAAGAAGCAAATTTGATATCTTCTCGGTACCGAGCGGATTTGTCTTTTGTTCGTTCATAATAAATAAAACCTCTTCTTTCTAAAATATATATAAAAGATTGTCGAAACGATCGAAAATGGTCGAAACGGACGTTATCTAGTATAGTATAAATGACAAAATAGTACAACTTTTTAAAAAACTTTTTGAGAAACAGGATTCAGTAAACGAGAAAATAAGAGATAATTCGATATATTATCAGAAAATAAATGTATAAATCGTTAAGAAATCTAATTATCAGACAACTTAAGAAAATTCATACTTTACAACTAGGGAAAATTTCGGTATGATAAGAAAAAACACGAGACAGTACATCGAGAAAGGATGAATGGATATGAAACAGACAAATCAAATTCCTGGATTATATGATCCAAGTTTTGAGCACGATAACTGCGGTATCGGTGCCTGTGTAAATATTAAGGGAGTTAAGAATCATCAGACAGTAGATAATGCATTGAAGATTGTTGAGACATTAGAGCACCGTGCAGGTAAAGATGCAGCAGGAGAGACAGGAGATGGTGTAGGAATCATGCTTCAGATTTCTCATAAGTTCTTTAGCAAAGCCTGTAAGGCAGCCAATATCAATATTGGAAAAGAAAGAGAATATGGAATCGGAATGTTCTTCTTCCCGAATGATGAATTGAGACTTCGTCAGGCGAAGAAGATGTTTGAGATCATCGTTGAGAAGGAAGGAATGACATTCCTTGGATGGAGAGAAGTTCCTACAACACCAACAGTTCTTGGTAAGAAAGCATTAGAATGCATGCCAAAGATCTTACAGGGATTTGTAGCAAAACCTGCGGATGTTGAAAAAGGACTTGATTTTGATCGTAAATTATATATCGCAAGAAAAGTATTTGAACAGAGTAATGAAGAATCATACGTTGTTTCATTATCCAGCAGAACGATCGTATATAAAGGTATGTTCTTAGTTGGACAGCTTCGTACATTTTTTAACGATCTTCAGGATTCAGATTATGAATCAGCGATCGCACTTGTGCATTCACGATTCAGTACTAATACGACACCAAGCTGGGAGAAAGCTCATCCATATCGTTTTATCGTACATAATGGAGAAATCAATACCATCCGTGGTAACGCCGATAAGATGCTTGCCAGAGAAGAAAATATGGAATCAGAATATCTTAAAAATGAGATGCACAAACTGATCCCAGTCGTAAATCCAAATGGATCTGACTCTGCGAGACTTGATAATACATTAGAGTTCTTAGTTATGAGCGGTATGGATCTTCCGCATGCGATCATGATCACAATCCCAGAACCATGGGAAAATAATAAAGTTATTTCTCAGGAAAAACGTGATTTCTATCAATATTATGCAACGATGATGGAACCATGGGATGGACCAGCATCTATCATTTTCACAGATGGTGATCAGGTAGGAGCAGTACTTGACCGTAATGGACTTCGTCCATCAAGATATTACATCACAGATGATGATCAGCTGATCTTGTCTTCTGAGATCGGAGTTCTTGACATCGACCCAACAAAGATCGTAGTGAAAGAAAGACTTCATCCAGGAAAGATGTTGTTAGTTGATACGATCAAAGGAAAAGTGATCGCAGATGATGTAGTGAAAGAAAAATACGCAGAGAAAGAGCCATATGGTGAATGGCTAGACAGTAATCTGTTAGAATTGAAAGATTTAAAGATTCCAAATGAACCAGTTCCAACATATGGAGCAGAAGAACGCGAAAAATTGATGAAAGCATTCGGATATACTTATGAAGATATCCGTACAGCAATCCTTCCAATGGCGTTAAATGGATCTGAAGCAATCGCAGCCATGGGAAATGATACACCACTTGCAGTATTATCCAATCGTCATCAGCCATTATTTAATTATTTCAAACAGTTATTTGCACAGGTAACAAACCCTCCAATTGATGCGATCCGTGAGGAACTTGTAACATCAACAACAGTTTATGTTGGAAAAGAAGGTAATATTTTAGACGAGAAACCAGAGAACTGCCGCGTATTAAAAGTACACAATCCAATTCTTACAGATACAGATCTGTTAAAGATCAAATCTATGAATAAAAAAGGATTTGAGGTTGTAGAACTTCCTATTACATACTACAAGAATACATCTCTTGAGAAAGCCTTAGATCGCTTGTTTGTAGAGGCAGACAGAGCATACAGAGATGGAGCGAATATCATTATCCTATCTGATAGAGGAGTCGATGAAAACCATGTGGCAATCCCTTCTTTATTAGCAGTATCAGCAATGCATCAGTATCTGATCAAGACAAAGAGACGTACATCTGTTGCACTGATCTTAGAGAGCGGGGAACCAAGAGAAGTTCATCATTTTGCAACACTGTTAGGATATGGTGCATGTGCAGTGAACCCATATCTTGCATTACAGGGAATTAAGAAACTGATCGATGAAAATATGCTTCAGAAAGATTATTACGCAGCTGTTGAAGATTATACAAATGCAATCCTTCATGGAATCGTTAAGATCGCATCTAAGATGGGTATTTCAACATTACAGTCTTATCAGGGATCACAGATCTTTGAAGCAATTGGTATCAATTCTGATGTGATCGAAAAATATTTTACAAATACAGTCAGCAGAGTTGAAGGTATTTCCTTAAAAGACTTAGAAGCAGATGTAGATGCAAGACATGGAGCAGCGTTCGATCCATTGGGATTAGAAAATGATCTGACACTGGAAAGTGCAGGAAGTCACAAATATAGAAGTGGAAAAGAACAACATCTATACAATCCACAGACGATTCATACACTTCAGGTTGCAACAAGAACAGGAAGTTATGATCTGTTTAAACAATATACCGATATGATTGATAAGGAATTAGAACCAGGAAACTTAAGAGGTTTAATGGAATTTGATTATCCAGAAAAGGGTATTCCAATTGAGGAAGTAGAAAGCGTTGACTCTATCGTTAAACGTTTCAAGACAGGAGCGATGTCTTACGGATCTATTTCTGGAGAAGCACATGAGACACTGGCAATTGCCATGAATAAATTAGGTGGTAAATCAAACAGTGGTGAAGGTGGAGAAAGACCTGAGAGATTAAAAGTCGGAAGAGATGGATTAAACCGTTGTTCAGCGATCAAACAGGTTGCATCTGGACGATTCGGAGTAACAAGTGAATATTTAGTAAGTGCAAAAGAGATTCAGATCAAGATGGCACAGGGAGCAAAACCAGGAGAAGGTGGACATCTTCCAGGTAAGAAAGTTTATCCATGGATTGCGAAAACTCGTCATTCAACAGCCGGTGTAAGCTTAATTTCCCCACCACCTCATCATGATATTTACTCTATCGAGGACTTGGCACAGTTAATTTATGATTGTAAGAATGCAAACAGAGATGCAAGAATTTCTGTAAAACTTGTATCTGAAGCAGGAGTCGGAACAGTTGCATCTGGTGTAGCGAAAGCCGGAGCACAGGTTATTTTGATTTCTGGTTATGATGGTGGTACAGGAGCTGCTCCTAAAAACTCCATCTACAATGCAGGACTTCCTTGGGAGCTTGGACTTGCAGAAGCACATCAGAATCTGATCATGAATGATCTTCGTAATAAAGTTATCGTTGAGACAGATGGTAAGTTAATGAGTGGACGTGATGTGGCGATCGCAGCAATGCTTGGAGCGGAAGAATTTGGCTTTGCAACAGCACCACTTGTAACACTTGGATGTGTTATGATGAGAGTATGTAACTTAGATACATGCCCAGTCGGAGTTGCAACACAGAATCCAGAACTTCGTAAAAAATTCGCAGGAAAACCTGAATATGTTATAAACTTCATGAAGTTTATTGCTCAGGAATTAAGAGAATACATGGCGAAATTAGGAGTAGCTACAGTTGATGAATTAGTCGGACGTACAGACTTATTAAAACCAAATGCAAAAGCGGCTGAAAAACATGTAGATCTTTCAAGGATTCTTGGATATAAATATGATCCAGCACAGAAGATGGATTACAACCACAAGAATGTATATGATTTCAAACTGGAGCAGACAGCAGATATGAAAGTGCTGATGAAAGAATTAATGCCAGCACTCGAAAAGAAACAGAAGAAGAGTATTCAGCTTGATGTTACAAATATTGACCGTACTTTCGGAACGATCTTTGGATCAGAGATCACAAAGCACTGGGGTGAACAGGCATTAGAAGATGACACATATGTTGTAAAATGTAACGGAGCTGGTGGACAGAGTTTCGGAGCCTTCATTCCAAAAGGTCTGACATTACAGTTAGTCGGAGACAGCAATGACTACTTCGGAAAAGGACTTTCTGGCGGTAAATTAATCCTTTGTCCTCCAACAGGAATCAAATTCAAAGCAGAAGATAACATCATCGTAGGTAACGTTGCATTATATGGAGCTACAAGTGGTAAAGCATTTATCAATGGTGTTGCTGGAGAACGTTTCTGTGTCAGAAACTCAGGAGCTACAGCGGTCGTTGAGGGTGTTGGAGATCACGGATGTGAATATATGACAGGTGGTCGTGTTCTTGTTCTTGGACCAACAGGAAAGAACTTCGCAGCTGGTATGAGTGGTGGAGTTGCTTATGTATTAGATGAAGACAGTAAGTTATATAAGAACTTAAATAAAGAAATGGTTTCAGTAGAAACTGTAACATCCAAATATGACGTTATTGAATTAAAAGATATGTTAAAAGAACATGTTGCATATACAAATTCCGAAAAAGGAAAAGAAATTCTAAAAGACTTTGAACAGTATCTGCCTAAATTTAAGAAGATCATGCCAAATGATTACAAAGCAATGTTAAATCTGATCGTTCAGATGGAAGAACGTGGATTAAGCAGTGAACAGGCAAAGATGGAAGCATTTAATATCAAGGCAAATGCAGGAAAATAGGAGGAAATTATGGGAAAACCAACTGGATTTTTAGATTATGAAAGAGAAGACGCCCGTGCAGAATCTCCGAAAGAACGAATCAAACATTTTAACGAATTTCATATTCCTCTTTCAAGAGAAGAACAGCAGAAACAGGGTGCAAGATGTATGGACTGCGGAGTACCATTCTGTCAGTCAGGAAAAGTATTATTGAATGGAATGGCATCTGGTTGCCCACTTAACAACTTGGTGCCAGAGTGGAATGACTTGATCTATACAGGAAACTGGGAACAGGCATACTTAAGACTTAAGAAAACAAATCCATTTCCAGAGTTTACCGGACGTGTATGTCCGGCACTCTGTGAGAATGCCTGTACATGTGGATTAAATGGGAATCCTGTATGTTCCAAACAAAATGAATTAAGTATCATCGAGTATGGATACAAACATGGATTAGCTAAAGCCAGACCACCAAAATTCCGTACAGGAAAGAAAGTTGCAGTGATCGGTTCTGGACCTTCTGGATTATCTGCAGCCAACTCTTTAAACAAACGTGGACATGAAGTTACAGTGTACGAACGTTCTGACCGTCTTGGTGGATTGTTAATGTATGGAATTCCAAATATGAAATTGGAAAAACATATCGTAGAACGTAAGATTGCGATCATGAAAGAAGAAGGAATTCACTTTGTGACGAATGCAAACGTTGGAAAAGATATCAAACCAGAACAGTTAAAGAAAGATTACGATGCAGTAGTTTTAGCTTGCGGATCATCAAATCCAAGAAATATCGAAGTTCCTGGACGTGAAGCAAAAGGAATTTATTTTGCGGTTGATTTCTTAAAATCCACAACAAAGAGTCTGTTAGATTCTGGATTAAAAGACAAGAAATATATCTCTGCCAAAGGAAAGAATGTTATTGTTATCGGTGGTGGAGATACAGGAAATGACTGCGTTGGTACATCCATTCGTCATGGAGCGAAGAGTGTTACTCAGCTAGAGATGATGCCAAAACTTCCGGATGAACGTGCAGAGAACAATCCATGGCCAGAATGGCCAAGAATCTGTAAAACAGATTATGGACAGGAAGAAGCGATCGCGGTTTTTGGACATGATCCACGTATCTACCAGACAACAGTCAAAGAATTCAAAATGAATAAAAAAGGCGAAGTCACAAAAGCTGTTTTAGTAAATCTTGAAAGCAAAAAAGATGAAAAGACAGGAAGAATGATGATGGTTCCAGTGGAAGGATCTGAAAAAGAGATTCCAGCAGATCTTGTACTGATAGCAGCAGGATTCTTAGGAAGTGAAGCTTATGTCACAGAAGCTTTTGGGGTTAAAGTTAACCAGAGAACAAATGTAGAAACAAAACCAGATAGTTTTGCGACAAATGTAGAAAATATCTTTACTGCAGGAGATATGCATAGAGGACAGTCACTTGTTGTATGGGCGATCCGTGAAGGAAGAGATGCAGCTCGTGAAGTTGACAAACAATTAATGGGATATACAAATCTTTAAGTTATAAAAATTGAAAAATGATGTCAGAAATACAAATATCGTCTGACATCATTTTTCGTTTGCAAAAAACAAAACTATTTTTGATAAGTTTTCGAGAAAGTCTTTTCAAAAGAGATTGTTTTTGCTATGATAATCCGTGGAGAAAAAATCTTAATAAAAGAGAGAAGTATGAGGGAGCAGATTGGATTATGCATTTTATTGGTCACTTTAAAACGATTACAAGACATAAGATTCTGGTGGCAAAAGGCTGTTTTAAACTGGGTCTTTATTATCAGGGAATTATGCACGATATGTCCAAATATTCCCCAACGGAATTTCTGGTAGGAGTGAAATATTATCAGGGAACAGAAAGTCCGAATAATGCAGAACGTATGGAGGAAGGGATTTCAATGTCATGGCTGCATCATAAAGGACGGAACAAACATCATTTTGAATATTGGATTGATTACAGCATTGATAAAGACCATCCAGGATTGGTTGGGATGAAGATTCCAAAGAAATATATGGCAGAGATGTTTGTTGATCGTGTCAGTGCAGGAAAGATTTATAATGGAGATGAATTCGATCAGAAGAGCCCGTTGGAATATTTTGAACACGGAATTGGAGCATCGATCATGTGTGAAGCATCGAGAGATTATCTGTTAAACTTGCTTAGAATGTATGCAGAAAAAGGTGAAAAATATACGTTTGCCTACTTGAAGAATGACTTGAAGAATGACATGAGTGGATATGATAAGATCTCACCATTTCAACAATGTAAAAAAAATATTAAGATTGGATAGAATTTCATGTATCTGTGACTTGAAATATTACCATACTTACAGTATAATATGTAATGTAAATCAGATAAGAAGCCTGGGGTGTACGATAACTTGCTATTTTGAACCTACATTTATTTATCATGGGACTTCGTATAATCGACCGGATGTCAAGCCCTGATACCGGGGGACGGCAGAACGTTGATCGAGAAAACCCACCTAGCTCTGCTAGGCGTCAAAATCGCGAGACCGGCATTCCGGGTATATGATATGCAAAAGATAACAAGAGGGACTGTTAGTTTTAACAGTCCCTTTTAACATAACAAACCTATAAAGGAGTTAAAGTTTTGAAATTTTTTAAAGAGAATGATAAAACGCCATTTATCTTAGTGGCGTTTGGGATTATCTTATATCTTGTGTTAAGTAATCTTCCAGTTGTATTTTCAGGAATATCTTATGTAAGCTCAGTGGCATTTCCGTTTATTTTAGGAAGTTGTGTTGCCTTTATCATCAATGTTCCAATGAGTTTCTTTGAAAGGAAATTGTTTTATAAGTTAAAAAAAGGAAAGCGTTCATTGAGCCTTATTATGGCAATCGTTAGTATTGTGGGTGTGATCTTGTTAGTATCACGATTGATCATTCCAGAATTGGTAGATACAATATTTAAGTTATCAAACAATATTCCTGAATATGTAAAAGAGATACAAGCCCTATTAGAGAAAACATCAATGAATAAACCAATGGTACATAAATATGTGAATCAGATCACGTTTGACTGGGATAAGATCAGTGGAGAGTTGATCACATTTTTACAAGACGGCGCAACAAGTATGCTAAATTCAACGGTAAGTGCGATTACGGATGTTGTGCAATTTATTGTAAGTTTTGCATTGGGATTTGTATTTGCACTCAATGCATTGCTTCAGAAAGAAAAATTATCAATGCAGGTGAAAAAGGTATTGGTCGCTTTTTTACCGGAACGGGTTGCGAAGTATATTGTACGAGTTGGAAGACTATCAAATAATGCATTTTCAAGCTTTTTATCAGGGCAGTGCTTAGAAGCTGTGATCTTAGGCTGTCTGATTTTTGCATCAATGAAACTATTAGGACTTCCATATGCGGTACTGATCGCAGTTTTTATCGGTGTGATGTCATTAATTCCGATCATTGGCGGCTTTATTGGATGCTGGGTCGGGGTCTTATTGATCTTTATGGTAGATTGGAAACAGGCTATCATTTTTATCATCATGTTCGTTGTTGTACAACAATTTGAAGGAAATGTTATCTACCCACATGTTGTAGGAAACTCTGTAGGACTTCCGGCAATATGGGTGTTAGTAGCTGTAACGATCGGTGGAAATATCGCTGGGATCGTAGGAATGATTTTTAGTATTCCGTTTTGTTCTGTCTTATATCAGCTGTTTTCTGAGATTGTGAACAAACAGATAAAGAAAAAGAATGTGGATATACCTTAATGAAAATGCACATAATACTTCTATAAAATAAAAATGGAGGTATTTGTTATGAATCGAGATCAGATCATCTGTCCATGCCTTGATATCACAGCAGGGCAGATTATGGATGCATACAAAGAAGGAGCGAAGAGTGTCGAAGCGATCAAAGAGGTAACGGGAGCAGGAACGGCTTGCGGAGCTTGCTTGGATGAAATTGAAGAATTAATACAGAGTTTGTAATTATAAAGAGATGTTGTTCGATGTTTTTGAGCAGCATCTTATTTATTGCATAGGGGATTTCGTTGAAATTTCCTATGCAATAAAAAAAGAATCCCTTCTCAGAGATTCTCATCAAATGCCGATGGTGGGACTCGAACCCACACGTCCATAAGAACAACAGATTTTGAGTCTGTCTCGTCTGCCAGTTCCGACACATCGGCTGATTCAATTGTTCGACCTAAAATATACTATCACTTTTGAATCATAATGTCAATAATTTTTATAAAAATTATGAAAATTAAATTTTAATCCAATTTTAAAAAGGCAAAAGGATCGGAGGGATCACTTTGGATAAAATGTAATAAGAGATAATAAGCTTTCACAGAAAGATTTTCTTCTCTTAAAATACGTTTTGCTTCATTTTTATCAACTAACTCTACTGATAAATCTTCATTGGGCTCTAAATGATCAAGATTAGGCATTCCAGTAGAAATTCCATAAACCGTGCAATTGGTCTCATCTGTCATTCCAGCAGAAGAGAAATGAGGACGACTTAAGAAATCATCAAATTCAGCGGGTGTAAACGTAAGACCTGTTTCTTCTTTCATTTCACGGATTGCAGTTTCTTTGATAGATTCTCCGGGATCAATCAATCCGGCAGGTAATTCATATATATAATCATTTAAAGGATAACGAAATTGTCTTACCATGATCAGATGATCAGCTTTTTCTCCAAACAGACTATAAATGACAACGCCATCAGGAATGACTTCTTTCGTGGCAGCCATCATCATATTTTCATTCTTGCGACTGGCAACATAATATGGATGTGTATCTCCAAATTTATTTTCAGCTTCTAATTCATAAAGATTCAGAAATTTTACATTTGTTAGTGGTGTGATTTTATTTATCTTACTCATAGATATTACCTCCCTGTATATTTTTATTGTAAAGCATCACAACAAGATTGACAATAGACATAAAAACAAGTATTATATACTAAAACGATATGAAATAAGGGGATTGCAAGAAAGGAGTTATGATGAGAAAGAAAATTATGGCTACAATACTTGGTACAGCGATGCTTTTAACAGCAGTTTCTTTTACAGGTTGTGGAAAATCAGTCAAGGATTCTACAAGTGCGAAGACGGAGAAAACCACAAAAGAAACAAAAAGAGATGAGAAGATCGAAATAAAAATACTTTCAAAATATGATCAGATAAAAAAACTACTTTCAAAATATCCGAAAGAAATGACGGCAGAAGATACATCATATCAGGGAATTGTGGTAATTGAATATGATTCATTTGGCAAAGGAAGCAAAAAGCTTTGGAATCAGTTTTTAAAGAATGTAAAAGATCATAAAGATTGTGCTATCGTAATTTGTCAGTATACCGTAGAGGGAGATCCGATTCTTCAGTATGTTTCTAATGTAAATGGGAAGTTTTACTATGTAGAGGATTCTACGAGAGATGCTTATGGCAGTGAAAAATACGTACAGTATACTTATGACTACTACAAGATTTATAAACAGGATGGCCATTACACAGCAATTCTGACAATGGATAACAAACTGACATTTGATGAGGCACAGGATGTCAGAAGCTTAAAGACAGCGATACAGTTACTGGATGTTAAACAATAATTAAGAAAATGGAGCAGAGAATATGAAAATTTCAACAAAGGGAAGATATGCAGTCCGTTTAATGTATGATCTTGCAATGCATCATACAGGCGATTGGATCGCATTAAAAGACATATCAAGAAGACAGGAGATATCTGTAAAATATTTGGAACAGATTGTAAGACAGTTAAGTATCAGGGGATATTTAAAGAGTTTGCGAGGACCTAAAGGAGGTTATCAGCTTTCCAGAGACCCAAAAGATTATACGATTTATGAAATCTTAAAGATAACAGAGGGAAGCTTACAGCCAGTAGCGTGTTTGGATGATAAGGTGAATCAGTGTGAACGCTACCATGAATGTCCAACGATAGAGATCTGGGAAGGATTAGGACAGGTAATTGAAGAATATTTAAGTGGAATTACATTAGAAGATGTCGTAAATAAAGCAAGAATCAAAGGTGGAAACGATTATGTGATCTAAGGATCACATGGTCGTTTTTCTTTTATTAAAAATATGATGAGAGTGTCAAAAGGAATGCGAAAGATAAAAGAGTTTGACATTGTTTTAAAATCTGATATACTAATAACATATTAAAAAGATAGGAATTATATGAAAATAAAATCAAAGGAGTAAAAATAATGTCAAATATATATAAAAATGTTATAGAATTAATCGGAAAAACACCGCTTGTAGAAGTTGAAAATGTAGAAAAAAGATTTAAACTACAGGCAAGATTATTAGTAAAACTAGATGGATATAATCCAGCAGGAAGCGCAAAAGACCGTATCGCATATCAGATGATCGTTGATGCAGAAGAAACAGGAAAATTAAAAGAAGGGTCTGTTATTATAGAACCAACATCAGGAAATACAGGGATAGGACTTGCAGCGATCGGTGCATCCAAAGGATACAGGGTAATCCTCACAATGCCAGAGACAATGAGTGTTGAACGAAGAAATCTATTAAAAGCTTATGGAGCGGAAATTGTATTAACAGATGGTTCACAAGGTATGAAAGGAGCAATCACAAAAGCTGAAGAACTTGCTGAAGAAATCGAAGATGCATTTATCGCAGGACAGTTTGTTAATCCATCCAATCCGAAAGTTCACAGACTGACAACAGGGCCAGAGATTTGGAAAGACACGGACGGAGAAGTAGATATTTTTATTGCAGGAGTTGGAACAGGAGGAACTGTTACAGGAGTTGGAGAATATTTAAAATCCAAGAAAGAAGATGTGAAAGTGATCGCTGTTGAACCAGCAACATCTCCAATGCTTTCAAAAGGTCAGGCAGGACCACATAAGATTCAAGGAATCGGAGCCGGATTTGTGCCTGAAGTGTTAAATACAGAAATTTATGATGAGATCATTCGAGTGGAGAATGAGGACGCTTTTGATTATGGAAAAGTGATCGCAATAGAAGAAGGAATCTTAGTTGGAATTTCATCAGGTGCTGCATTATATGCGGCGATTCAGGTGGCAAAACGTAAGGAAAATAAAGGGAAGACAATTGTAGCATTTTTGCCAGATAATGGAGATCGATATTTGTCAACACCATTGTTTTCATAAATGCATGTTAAATGTTATTGGTTTTCAATTTCTGTAGTTTTGTGTTACAATGTCTCAGAACGCATTTATAGAAAAGGAGAACAATCTGGAGTGAAACAGAAATTATTATTGATTGATGGAAACAGCATTTTAAACCGTGCATTTTATGGATTGCCCGACATGACCAATAGTCAAGGACTCCATACGAATGCGATCCTTGGTTTTTTGAATATTATGTTTAAATTTTTAGAGGAAGAGAATCCGACACATCTGGCAGTTGCATTTGACTTAAAAGCGCCAACATTCCGCCATAAAATGTTTGCGGATTATAAAGGAACGAGAAAAGGAATGCCAGATGAATTACAAGAACAGGTTCCAGTGATCCGTGAAGTGTTAAAGGCAATGAACATTCCTTTGATGATGGAAGAAGGTTATGAAGCAGATGACCTTCTTGGGACAATGTCTGTTCTTGGAGAACAAGCAGGATTTGAAGTGAAAATTGTCTCTGGAGATCGAGATCTTTTACAGCTTGCGACAAAGAAAGTGCAGATTCGTATTCCAAAGACAAACAGGGCTGGAACGGTTGTTGAAGATTATTATGAAGATGATGTGTTAGAAAAATATCAGGTAACGCCAAAGGAATTTATTGACGTGAAAGCTTTGATGGGTGATACATCGGATAATATTCCTGGAATTCCTGGAATAGGGGAGAAGACAGCGACAAAACTGATCAAAGAATTTCAATCAATTGAAAATGCATATGCACATATTGATGAAGTAAAACCCAATCGTGCAAAAAACAATCTGCAGGAATACTATGATCAGGGTGTTATGAGTAAAGAACTTGCAACGATCAAGGTAGATAGTCCGATCGATATTTCGTTTGATGATGCGAAGCTTGGTGATCTGTATACGAAAGAAGCGTATCATATGTTGAAAGAATTGGAATTTAAAGCAATTCTCAAACGTTTTGATGGAGAAGAACAAGAGGATTTCGAAATTAAGATCAAAGAAATCATCGATCTTGCAGAGGCGGAAGATATTTTTGCAAAAGCAGTGAAGAAGAAAGAAGCAGGAATCTCCATTTATAAAGAAAATGATGCAATGTGGGTTGCATTAAATACAGAAGGAGAAGAAGTATATTTATTTAGTTGTGAAGGTTTTGGATTTATAACGCAAGATTTTTTATATGAGAAAATTGATGATCTATATGACAACATAGGATATGTGGCAATGATGGAAGTGAAAGAACATTTGTCTCATTTAACGATCCATGAGACGACAAAGAGTATTTTTGATGTTTCATTGGCTGCTTATCTTGTGAATCCATTAAAAAGCACTTATGAATATGATGATATTGCAAGAGATTATAAATCTATGATGCTTCCATCCAAAAAAGAATTGATCGATAAGAAACATCCAATGGTTACAGATGGGGTTTTAAGTGATGCAGGAAAGAAGATCATGGGTTATGAAGCTTATATTTCAAGAGAATCGATCCAACCATTAAGTGATAAATTAACGGAACTTGAGATGATGGATCTTTATCGAGAGATTGAGATTCCAACAATGTTTGCACTTCATGATATGGAAGTACGAGGAATTCACGTAGATTCGAAAGCGTTGAAAGAATATGGAGATCAGCTGGTTGGAAGGATTGAAGAATTACAGGAGTCTATCTACAAAGAAGCAGGGGAAGAGTTCAATATCAATTCTCCAAAACAGTTAGGTGTTGTTTTATTTGAACATATGAAATTAGAAGGTGCAAAAAAGACAAAGACTGGATATTCCACTAGTGTGGAAGTGTTAGAAAAGATCGAGCATCTCTATCCGATCATTCCGATGATCTTAGAATACAGACAGTTGACGAAATTAAAATCAACGTATGCAGATGGATTGGCAAACTTTATTCAGGATGATCAGAGAATTCATGGAAAATTTAATCAGACAATCACCGCAACTGGAAGAATCAGTAGTACGGAACCAAATCTTCAGAATATTCCAATCCGTATGGAACTTGGAAGAGCGATTCGTAAAGTATTTTTGCCAGAAGAGGGATATATATTTTTAGATGCGGATTATTCACAGATCGAACTTCGAGTTCTGGCACATTTGTCACAGGATGAGAAACTGATCCATGCATATGAGGAAAATCAGGACATTCATGCAAGAACAGCTTCTGAAGTATTTGGAATTCCGATGGATGAAGTGACGAGTACACAAAGAAGAGATGCAAAAGCGGTTAACTTTGGGATCATTTATGGATTAAGTGCGTTTGGTTTAAGTCAGGATCTTAAGATTTCAAGAAAACAGGCACAGGAATATATTGATCGTTATTTTGCAATGTATCCACGAGTTAAGGAATTCTTAGATGGGGAGGTGGAAAAAGGAAAAACAGATGGATATGTAAAGACAATGTTCAATCGAATCCGTCCGATCCCAGAATTAAAATCCAGCAATTTCATGCAGAGAAACTTCGGAGAACGTGTAGCAATGAATTCCCCGATTCAGGGAACAGCAGCAGATATCATTAAGATTGCAATGGTAAGAGTGAACATGAAATTAAAAGAAAAACAGATGAAATCCCGTCTGCTTTTACAAATTCACGATGAACTCCTGATTGAAACACATTTGGATGAATTTGAGGAAGTCAAAGAAATCTTACAGAATGAAATGATGAATGCAGTAAGCCTTCGTGTGCCATTAAATATTGATATTGAACAGGGAGCAAGCTGGTACGAAGCAAAATAAGGAGAAGATAAATGAAAATCATAGGAATCACCGGGGGAGTTGGCTCTGGAAAAAGTGAGATTTTAAATATACTAAAAAATGATTATCAGGCAAAAGTCATTCAATCTGATCATGTAGCACATGAGCTGATGGTACCAGGGGCAAAAAGTTATGATGCGATCGTTCAGGCATTTGGAAATGAAATTTTAAATGAAGACCAAACGATCAATCGTCCGATACTTGGAGAGATCGTGTTTCATGATGAAACAAAACTTTCATTATTAAACAGCATCACTCATAAAAATGTAGATGAAGAGATTTTATCAAGAATTGATCAGTTTGGAAAAGAAGAACCAGAAGGTTTGCTTGTCATAGAGTCAGCTTTGTTAGTTGGAGCAGGATATGAAAAGAGATTTGATCAGTTATGGTATATTTACACGAGAGAAGAAGTAAGATATGAACGCTTAAAAGCTTCCAGAGGATATTCTGATGAAAAGATCAAACAGATGATCGAAAAACAGCAAAAAGAAGAAGAGTTTAAATCTATGGCAAGCAATATCATTGATAATTCAGGTGATCTAGAAGACACAAAAGCACAGATCATAAAGATTCTTGGTTGATATTTTGTACATTTAAGAATACAGTGCAATTCTTGAATCTTAAATAACCTTATGATATAATGTTTGCCAATAGGGTCAGCCCAGAAGAGAAGAAAGAGGTATAATCTGTGAAACTATCAAGTTTAGCAAGCAGCAGTGAAGGAAATTGCATATATGTTGGAACGAAGAAGACGAATGTATTAGTTGATTGTGGAGTCAGTGCAAAGCGTATTGAAAATTCCCTTTCAGAACTTGATCTTACCGTTCCAGAATTTGATGGAATTTTGATCACACATGAGCATACGGATCATATCAAGGGACTTGGTGTTATCGCAAGACGATATGGACTTCCAATCTTTGCAACAGGAAAGACGATCGATGCGATTTTTGATTATAAGAACCTTGGGAAAGTTGATAAAAGCCTTTTTCATTCGATTGAAGCAGACAAACCATTTGAGATTGGAGATATGAAAGTCAATGCATCTCATATATGGCATGATGCTGCAGATCCTGTTTGTTACTCATTTTACTCAGAAGAAGGAGCCAAGGCAAGCATTGCAACAGATCTTGGAGACTACGATGAATATCTGGTAGAGAAGATTTATGATTCGGATATTTTATTTGTAGAAGCTAATCATGATGTGAATATGCTTCAGGTTGGACGTTATCCGTATTATTTGAAGAGACGGATTCTTGGAAGAGAGGGACATTTATCGAATGAAAGATGTGCTGAACTGATTGAGGAAGTTGCAACACAGAAGACAAAGAAAGTTTATCTTGGACATCTGAGTAAAGAGAATAATTACGAAAAACTGGCATACGAGACGGTAAAGATTTCTTTACATAATTTTACATTACCGATTGAAGTAGCCAGAAGAGACACGGTATCTACCGTAACCAGTGTATCATAAACATTTAGGAGGAATAACAAAAATGGAAAAAACAGTAATCACAGTTGTTGGAAAAGACGGTGTAGGAATCATCGCAAAGGTGTGTAACTATTTAGCTAGCAACAATGTTAACATCTTAGACATCTCCCAAACGATCACAGGCGGCTTCTTTAACATGATGATGGTCGTAGATCCAGCTGGTTCATCCAAAGATATCGCATTATTATCCAGTGAGTTAAAACAGATCGGTGAAGAAATCGGTGTTGTAATTCAGGCGCAGAACGAAAGAATCTTTGATATTATGCACAGAATTTAGTGGGGTGGCATCATGATTAATCTGAATGAAGTATTTGAAACGAATAAAATGATCCATGAGATGAATTTAGATGTTCGTACGATCACGATCGGTATCAGTTTGTTAGATTGTGTTGGTACAACACTAGAAGAGGTCAAGGAGAATATTTATAATAAGATCACAACAGTTGCAAAAGACCTTGTGAAGACAGGAAAAGATATCGAGAATGAATTTGGTATTCCAATTGTTAACAAACGAATTTCTATCACACCAATTTCTTTAGTTGGTGGAAATGTATGTAAGACACCAGATGATTTCGTAGAACTTGCGAAAGTATTAGATGCAGCAGCAAAGAAAGTTGGAGTCAACTTCTTAGGTGGATATTCTGCATTAGTAAGCAAAGGAATGACAAAAGCAGATGAATTATTGATCCGTTCTATTCCAAAAGCATTAGCAGAGACAGACTTTGTATGTTCCTCTGTTAATGTAGGTTCTACAAAGACAGGAATCAACATGGATGCAGTGAAATTGATCGGTGAGATTGTCAAAGAAACAGCAGAACTTACAAAAGACAACCAGTGTCTTGGATGTGCGAAGTTCGTAGTATTTTGTAATGCACCAGATGATAACCCATTTATGGCAGGAGCTTTCCATGGAGTTACAGAAGCAGATGCGATCATCAATGTAGGTGTTAGTGGACCAGGTGTTGTAAAACGTGCGATTGAAAATGTTAGAGGAGAAAACTTTGAAGTTCTTTGCGAGACGATCAAGAAAACAGCGTTTAAAGTAACTCGTGTCGGACAGTTAGTAGCGAAAGAAGCATCTAAGAGACTTGGAATTCCATTTGGGATCATTGATCTTTCTCTTGCACCAACACCAGCAGCAGGAGACAGTGTTGGAGAGATCTTAGAAGAGATTGGATTAGAGTATGCAGGAGCACCAGGAACAACAGCAGCCTTAGCGATGTTAAATGACCAAGTGAAGAAGGGTGGAGTTATGGCTTCCTCTTACGTTGGTGGATTAAGTGGAGCGTTTATTCCAGTCAGCGAAGATCAGAGAATGATCGATGCAGTGAATGCTGGAGCTCTGACAATTGAGAAATTAGAAGCAATGACATGTGTATGTTCTGTAGGACTTGATATGATCGCAATTCCAGGAAAAACAAAAGCAACAACGATCGCAGGACTGATCGCAGATGAGATGGCACTTGGTATGATCAATCAGAAGACAACTGCTGTCCGTGTGATCCCAGCAATCGGAAAAGATGTTGGAGATCAGGTAGAATTTGGTGGATTACTTGGATATGCACCAATTATGCCAGTGAATGAATTTTCATGTGATGCATTTGTGAATCGTGGAGGAAGAATTCCAGCACCGATCCATAGCTTTAAAAACTAGAAATCATGATATTTTTGAGGTGACAATTTTGGGGTATTAGATCAGCATGCAGACATTATATCATCAGAATCAGATATGGTGGACATGCATACAGGAAGAGAACGAATGTCCGGATCATCTGTTAAGAGAACTTGGGAGCGGCTGCATAAGATTATAGAGGAATTCCCATAAGTTCAAAGGAACGGCATAGGCCGTGGACTATATTATATAAACACAAATTAAGAAGAGAATTTAAAAGGAGATATATAAAATGAGTCAAAACGTATATGATGTGCTGCAAGAAAGAGGATTTATCGCACAGACAACACACGAGGAATTAAGAGAACTGTTAGGAAAAGAAAAAGTAACATTCTATATCGGATTTGATGCAACAGCAGACAGTTTAACAGCAGGACATTTTTTAACGATCATGGCAATGATGCATATGCAGAAAGCAGGACATCGTCCAATTGCTCTTTTAGGTGGCGGGACAACTATGATTGGAGATCCATCTGGAAAATCTGATATGAGAAATATGTTAACAAAGGAAACGATCGATCATAATGCGAAACGTTTCAAAGAACAGTTATCAAGATTTATCACATTTGATGATGACAAAGCAATCTTAGCAAATAACGCAGATTGGTTATTAAATTTAAATTACGTTGAATTCTTACGTGAAGTTGGAGTTCATTTCTCAGTCAACAAGATGTTAACAGCAGAATGTTACAAACAGAGAATGGAACGTGGACTTACATTCTTCGAGTTTAACTATATGTTAATGCAGGGATATGATTTCCTTGAGTTAAATAGAAGATATGGATGTAAATTAGAGATGGGTGGAAACGACCAGTGGTCTAATATCCTTGCAGGAGCTGACTTGATCCGCAGAAAAGAAAAGAAAGATGCTTACGGATTAACATTAACACTTCTTACAAGAAGCGACGGAGTGAAGATGGGTAAAACAATGGCAGGTGCTGTATGGCTTGATCCAGAGAAGACATCTCCATACGATTTCTACCAGTACTGGAGAAATATCGAAGATGTGAAAGTAGAAGAATGTTTATCACTTCTTACATTCCTTCCAATGGATGAAGTCCGAAGACTGGGAGCCTTAGAAGGAGCAGAGATCAACAAAGCAAAAGAAGTTCTTGCTTATGAAGTTACAAAGATCGTTCATGGAGAAGAAGAAGCGAAGAAAGCTCAGACAGCTGCAAAAGCAATGTTTGTAAGTGGTGGAGCAAACGAAGATGCCCCTACATTTGAATATGAAGCAGATAAATTAGCAGAAGGAATCGATATTCTTACAATGTTAGTAGATTCTAAACTTTGCACAACTCGTTCAGATGCAAGAAGAATGGTACAGCAGGGTGGAGTTTCTGTAAATGGTAAGAAAGTAGATGCAATTGATGCAACATTTGGTAAGGCGGACTTTGACGATAAAGATCGTATCTTATTAAAGAAAGGTAAGAAGAAATTCTGCCAGATCAAAGAAAAATAATTAAAAAATAAACAAGTAGGAATCCCGGAGAGTTGATACTCCGGGGTTCTTTTCAATATTCAAAAGGAAAATAAAAAAGAAATATTAGAAAGAGAATCAGAAAAAGAAAAGAGGAAGAGAACTTTGAAAACAAAATGCACAAGAGGAATCATATATTTTATCGGTTTGATCGTGCTTGCACTTGGAATTGTATTAAATACAAAAACATTGTTAGGAGTATCACCGATTATATCTATTCCATATAATATCTGTCATATCTGGCATTTAAACCTAGGAGCAATAACCTTTGTGTTTTACTGCTTTTGTGTGCTGATAGAGTCAATCTTAAAAGGAAAAGAATTTAAATTATATGAATTATTACAGATTCCAATGAGTCTTGTGACAAGTGTATTTATCAATATTTTTGACCAGTATTTAAATATTGTACCAGATACATTGGGACAGAAACTTCTAGTATTATTTTTTGCGATCGTTGTTACGGGAATCGGTGCAGCAACGATGGTTAATATGAAGCTTGTACCCAATCCTGCAGATGCACTTGCAGCGACGATCGGAGATAAACTTGGCAAAGGCATGGGGATTGGCAAAAATGTTTTTGATGTTACTTGTTTTTGTACGTCAGGAATCATTGGACTTGTATTTACAAGACATATCATAGGACTTGGAATTGGAACTGTACTGGCAGTTATTTTTACAGGAAGAGTCATTGCAGTTTATAATTATTTCCTAAAACATCCAATGCAGAATCTTGCAGGAATCACTGCAGAATTATAAGCCAGAGATAATGAAAGCCCTTTATGTTACAAAAAATATGTAGAAAATTGTCGGAATTTATGATTTGCACTGTTTCTATATGAAAAATATGCAATAATTATTGTAACAATTTTCCAAAAGGGATGGCAATATCGGGGAGAAAGATTAGTATGAAGGGGCTTATAACAATGTTAATATGGATAGGGGGAACACAGCTTATCGATCGTCATTGGATGTATGATCATTGCAGTGTTGATCTTATTCATTCAAATGATAAGTAAAAAGAATATAAGTACAATAGATAAAGTCAGTGTTACAGGGTACGATAAACTTGCGCTGGAGCAATTAGATCATCGGAAGGGTGAGGTGATGATCTTAATCCGCAGAACAGATCTTATGCCAGTATATGAGATTGGGAATCTGGAAGCAATGCTAGGAGTAAGTTTTACAAAGATACAAGAAGTCTGATGCTGATTTTTCAAAATGTGAAAGACAGCAGAAAGCGGGATAAAATCAGGAAAGGATATCAAGACTGGGAAGGGAAAGCTCCACTAGAAGAAGATATCTGTCTGAACAATAATGAATAGATACGAATGAGTGTCCAAAGAGTGCAGGATGATATTTACGACATGCTGTCTTTTTATCGTGCAACAAAATTTCATGAAAAGCTGGAACAATATGAACAACAGATTACAACATTGGAAGAAGAAAGCCGTTCTAAGACAACCTTTTTATCCAGAATGTCTCATGAAATCCGTACACCAATAAATGGAATTATGGGAATGCTTTCTTTTGCAGAGCAGGGATAAGAGAATGGTAAAAAACAAAGCAGGCTATGTATGTCTCATGATATCGATTGCAGCGATGCTGTTCTTTTTTGTGCATTTACATGCGTGATCTCCAGATCATTTTTGGAAGTTGATACCGTATGTAACTGATCAATCCCATGAATATTGTCTTTTAAAGCATTAATCTTATCTGAATCAAAAAAAGTAGTAGAGATTTTATAAATTGGCGTTTCACAGCCAAGCAGACTTTCTTTCCCTTCAAAAAAGCGAACTTTAGAAACCATCATTGCAAAGTCGTGCCAAGTACGGAAATATACTTTACCGTCTTGTTCAACGGCAGGAAACACTTCATTTTTATAATAAGATAATAACGTATTTTTATTAGTGATCGAGGTTTTTCCATATTCCGTTGCAATGTCAGCAAAAGCACCATGCCGTTCAAAAACAGTTAAGATCTGTTTTGCAATACTTTTTGGAAGCGAAGCGATATGAATTCCATGTTTCTGCAATTTTTTCACCGCATTGATCGTTCGGTCAGATATATATCCTTTGTCATTTAATAAAGTTCCATCCATATCGGATGCAAATAATCGTATCATGTTAAGTACTCCTTTCGTGTGTATAAGATGATAGTAACAGGGAAATACAAAATTTAAATGATATCTATGTTAAATTTCTGCAATGAAAACTATTTAGAAAAAAATCTAAATACTAATTGACTTTCAAGATATTTCATGCTATAAAGTAATTAGAAATATTTCTAAATAGCTACAGAAAGGATGAGAGTTATGGGATTTGCAGAGACATTTAAAGCTTTATCAGATCCAATACGAAGAGAGATTCTTATGATGCTGCGGGATGGAAGCATGTCGGCTGGAGAGATTGGATCTCATTTTGATATGACAGGTGCAACCATTTCTTATCATTTGAAGATTCTTAAAAAAGCAGAGCTGATCTTCGAGAAGAAAGAGAAAAATTATATTTACTACACGTTAAATACATCAGTTGTTGAGGAAGTTATGTTATGGTTGTCAGAATTGAAGGGAGGGAATCATGATGTTAAAGAAGAATAAGAAGTTTTTTATTGCAAGTTGTATTGTAATTTTATTACCAATGTTTGTTGGATTCTTATTATGGGATCAGTTGCCAGCACAGGTGGCAACACATTTTGGAAGAAACGGCGAGGCCGATCGATACAGCAGTAAATTATTTGCAGTAGCAGGAATTTATCTGTTTTTGCTGGCAGTGCATATTTTATGTAGTGTTATCACAGAATTTGATCCTAAGAAAAGGAATGTTGGGTCTAAGATTTATCATCTGATCCTATGTATCTGTCCGGTTGTATCACTTTGGTGTGGGGTAATGATCTATGGAAATGCATTAGGATATAAAGACGTGATCAATTTAAATCTGTGGACGAATGTTTTACTAGGAATAGTTCTGATCGTTGTTGGAAACTATCTTCCAAAGTGCAGACAGAACTATATGATTGGAATCAAACTTCCATGGACATTGGATAATGAAGAAAACTGGGATTACACACATCGAATGGCGGGAAAATGGTGGATCATCGGTGGAGTTTTGACGATTCTGCTTGGATTTCAGAAGTTTGTTGATCCAATTGGAGCAGCAGTAGGGATTATTTTGATCGTTACATTGATTCCTGCGATTGCTTCTTATATTTATTATAAGAAGCATAGAGTTATGTAAAAAAGCATTGTGGTAGATAAAAAAGAAATCAGATATTATAATAAAGTTAATTATCGGACAGAAGGGAGTGATCACATGCAACAAGTAATATCTGTAGGGAATCAGGATTTTAAATCAATCAGAGAAAGAGCAGGCAAAGTAATTCGGATATTAAAGTTATCATGGAAGATTTGTTTTATGGAAAGCAGATAGAAGAAAAACATTATGATGCACAATTGCTTGCAAAAGGAATGAAAAAAGAAAAGATCAGACATTATGGTTTTGCCTTTTGTGGAAAGAAAGTACTGATCGGAAAATAAGAAAAGATGTCATAATAGAATATGGCATCTTTTCTTTTACACAAAAAAGAAGTTTCAAATGAAAATAAAAATAATTATGAACCAAATCTATTGACATACAAACAAAAAAATGCTAACTTATAATTACAAACAAAACAAAAATAAGTTACGAACGAAACATTCTGAAAGGAGATACCATGAACAACACAGAACATTTCGGTAAATTAACAGAACGCATGCAGGCATTTCGTGAGGAAGTGCTCGATGCAAAACCATATATTGACGCACAGAGAGCCGTACTGGCAACAGAAGCTTATAAAGAAAACCAGAATCAGCCAAGAGTTATGGTAAGAGCTTTAATGCTACAGAAGATCTTAGAAGGAATGAGCATTTACATTGATGACAAATCCTTGATCGCAGGAAATCAGGCAACAAAGAACAAGAATGCTCCAATCTTCCCAGAATATACCATGGAATTTGTAATGAATGAATTAGATCTCTTTGAGAAACGCGACGGAGATGTTTTCTATATTACAGAAGAGACAAAAGAACAGTTAAGAGAGATTGCACCGTTCTGGGAGAATAACAATCTTCGTGCCAGAGGAGAAGCTTTACTTCCAGAAGAGGTAGATGTCTTTATGGAGACAGGTGTCTTTGGAATGGAAGGAAAATTAAATGCTGGAGATGCCCATCTGGCAGTGAATTACCAGAGAATCTTATCTGATGGATTGAAAGGATATGAAAAAAGAGTAAAAGAATTAAGAGCAGCATTAGATTTCACAGATCCAGAAAGCATTGATAAGAACGTATTTTATAAAGCAGTCTTAACAGTCATTGAAGCCGTTCGTGATTTTGCACAGCGTTATAGCAAACTTGCAAAAGAATTAGCAGACAAAGAAACAGATGCAAAACGTAAAGAAGAATTATTACAGATGAGCAAAATCTGTGCAAAGGTTCCATATGAACCAGCAAATTCCTTTAGGGAAGCTGTACAGTCTGTTTGGTTTATCCAGTTGATCCTTCAGATCGAATCTAACGGACATTCTTTAAGTTATGGACGTTTTGACCAGTATATGTATCCATATTATATGAAAGATATCAATGAAGGAAAGATCACAAAAGAAGATGCATTAGAATTATTAACATGTCTTTGGATCAAGACATTAACGATCAATAAAGTACGTTCCCAGTCACATACATTAAGTTCTGCAGGATCACCAATGTACCAAAATGTAACGATCGGTGGACAGACAACTGATAAGAAAGATGCTGTCAATGAGTTAAGTTTTGTAGTATTACAATCCGTTGCACAGACAAGACTGACACAGCCAAACTTGACAGTCCGTTATCATGCCAATATCGACAAACATTTCTTTGATGAATGTATCGAAGTTATGAAACTTGGATTTGGTATGCCAGCATTAAATAACGATGAGATCATCATCCCATCTTTTATTAATTGGGGTGTCAAAGAAGAAGATGCATACAATTATAGTGCGATCGGATGTGTAGAGACAGCTGTTCCAGGTAAATGGGGATATCGTTGTACCGGTATGTCTTATATTAACTTCCCAAGAGTTCTGCTTTGTGCGATGAATGATGGAGTTGACTTAACAAGCGGTAAGAGATTTACCAAAGGATATGGTAAATTTACAGAGATGGAAACATATGAAGATCTCTTAGCAGCATGGGATAAGACCGTCAGAGAAATGACACGTTATAGTGTTATTGTGGAAAATGCAATTGATAAAGCCTCTGAGCGAGATGTACCAGACGTTTTATGTTCTGCATTAACAGATGACTGTATTGGAAGAGGAAAAACGATCAAAGAAGGTGGAGCAGTCTATGACTTTATCTCTGGACTTCAGGTTGGTATTGCTAATATGGCAGACTCTCTTGCAGCGATCAAGAAACTTGTATACGAAGAGAAGAAGATCACAAAAGAACAGCTTTGGAATGCAATCTTAGACGATTTCCAATCAGAAGAGAACAAGAAGATTCAGGAAATGCTCATTAATGACGTTCCAAAATACGGAAATGATGATGACTATGTCGATCAGTTAGTCGTAGAAGCATACGATTCTTACTTAGATGAGATTAAGAAATATCCAAACACACGTTACCACAGAGGACCGATCGGCGGTATTCGTTATGGTGGAACATCATCTATCAGTGCGAACGTTGGACAGGGAATGGGAACCATTGCGACTCCAGATGGAAGAAATGCATTTGAACCATTAGCCGAAGGAAGCAGTCCGGCACATAATGCAGATAAGAATGGTCCAACAGCAGTGTTTAAGACGGTTGCGAAACTTCCAACAGAGAAGATCACAGGTGGAGTTTTATTAAACCAGAAGATGACGCCACAGATGTTATCAACAGAAGAAAACAAACAGAAATTAGAGATGCTGATCCGTACATTCTTCAACCGTTTACATGGATATCATGTACAGTATAATATTGTATCCAGAGAAACTCTGATCGATGCCCAGAAACATCCAGAGAAACATAAAGACCTGATCGTTCGTGTGGCAGGATACAGTGCATTCTTTAATGTATTATCTAAGAAGACACAGGATGATATCATCGGAAGAACAGAGCAGACATTATAATTTACAAAAATAGAGGAATGGCAGTTGACTTGAGTAGGGTTAACTGCTGTTTTTCGTGATAGACTAGAAGAAATAATATTCATGAAAGAAACAATTAAAAAAGCCTTGGCAAGAAACTGTTCTGCCAAAGCTTTTTGCGTATATGGAATTTTCAAAAGGTTAGAAAAAGCAATTGATACCTACATCTAAAAAGATCCGCTGATAATCGGTAAGATCCTCAGGATGCAATGCTTTCACATTCTCATAAGAATAAGTCTTTCCGAGTAAATGATACTTGTTTTCTCCGAATTGATGGAAAGGAAGCAGTTGAACCTTCTTCGCTCCAACCTGATTTAATAAAGCAGCGATTCCTTTTGCATCATCCAAAGAATCATTGAAATCAGGAATCACAGGGATTCGAGGAAGAACTTCAATTCCTTGTGAGATCGCCCATGCTAAATTCTCAATGATCAGTTCGTTATGGACATGGGTTCCTTCATAATGCTTATCACTGTCATAGTGCTTCACATCAAACAAAAGCAAGTCAAACATCGGAGCCAATTCTCTAAAAATCTCTTTCTTGATATATCCAGTCGTCTCAATCGCAGTATGAATCTTATGTTCTTTTAATTTTGCAAGTAAAGCCTTTACAAAATCTGGTTGAACCATTCCTTCACCGCCAGAGATTGTTACACCGCCTCCAGATTCCTCATAAAAATCAATATCCTGAAGACAGACTTTGACAACTTCATCTACATCTTTTGCTTCTCCTTCATAACTTAAGGCCTTTGCAGGACAGTTTTTTACACATTGAAGACATCCAGCGCATTTTGATGGATCAATACCTACATAACTGTCATCTCCCATAGAAATTGCCTGGTTTGGACAGACATGGGTGCAAGTACCGCAATGAGCACATTTTTCTTTATCATATAAAATTTGGACTTGGCTCAACTGTGATTCCGGATTTGCACACCATTTACAACGCAGTGGACAGCCTTTTAGGAAAACTGTTGTACGGATTCCTGGTCCATCGTGAATGCTGAATTTCTGTATATTAAAAACAATACCATTTGTTTGCATGGATAATATTTCTCCTTTCTGATTCTTTTGTATATCTTATCACACAACTTACGAAAAGTAAATAATATACTTACAAATGAAAGTTAAAAAACATTAAACGAAAATAATTGTTGACATATTCGAAAATTATGGTAAGATAGAAGTATCAAAAAACGAAACACGTAATAAGACTTAGGAGGAGTTTTAATCATGGAATTTATCTTAGATACAGTAGATCTTGAAGAGATCAAAGACGGTGTAGACCACATGCCAATCGTTGGAGTAACAAGCAACCCATCCATCGTTAAGAAAACATCACCAGAAGATTTCTTTGGACATATGAGAAAGGTTCGTGAGATCATCGGGAAAGAAAGAAGCCTTCACGTACAGGTAATTTCATTAGATGCAGAAACAATCGTTAAGGAAGCACACAGAATCTTAGAAGAGATTGATGATCAGGTATATATCAAAGTTCCTGTATCCTATGAAGGATTAAAAGCGATCAAGATCTTAAAATCAGAAGGTGTTAACGTAACAGCAACAGCAGTTTATGATCTGATGCAGGCATATTTTGCATTAGCAGCAGGAGCTGACTATATCGCACCATATGTAAATCGTATCGGAAATCTCGGGGCAGACCCTATGGAACTGATCAGCAATCTTCAGGACCGTATCGAAGATGATGGATATGATTGTAAGATCGTTGCAGCATCATTTAAAGGCGTTGAACAGGTAAAGAACGCATTTAACTATGGAGCAGAAGCAATCACAGCACCATATGCAGTATTAAAACAGGTATTTGCAAATCCTAATATTGACAAAGCAGTGACAGACTTCAACAATGACTGGTATGCAGTTTATGGAGAAGGTAAAGGAATCTGTGACCTTTAATTAAAAATATGCTATTATATGAATAGTGCAGAGGGATAAAGAGCCGCAAGACGGCTCTTTCCTAATATTATGAAGAAAGGGAAAGTTTCATGACAGACAGACAAACAAAGATTCTTGAAATCGTAAATCAAAAAAAGAAAGTAGAAGTGGCAACTTTGTCACAGATGCTGGAGGTATCACAGGTCACGATCAGAAAAGATCTTGATGCTTTGGAAGAACTGAATTTTCTGACAAGAGAACATGGATATGCGACAATGAAGAATATGTCAGACATCAGCAATCGTATGGCTTTTTGTTATGAGACGAAACAGAGGATCGCAGAAAAGGCAAGTGAGATCATATCTGATGGAGAAACGATCATGGTGGAATCTGGGTCAAGTTGTGCATTGCTTGTAAAATACCTTTCAGAGACTAAGAAAGATATTACAGTTATCACGAATTCATCCTATATTGCCCGATTTATCAGAGAAACAGAGGGCGGTGTTACAAAGGTTATCGTTCTTGGAGGGGAATATCAGAAGGAAGCAGAAGTTATGGTGGGACCATTGGTGAAAACTTGTGCAGAAGCTTTTTATGTAGATAAACTATTTATGGGAACAGATGGATATATCCCTGGCATCGGATTCACAAGCGGAGATATGTTAAGGGCCGAAGCTGCCAAGAGTATGGCGGATTCTACAAGGAATTCTATCATTTTAACAGATTCCAGCAAGTTTTCAGAACATGGAGTTGTCATGCAGTGTAGACTCAAAGATATTAATATGGTATTTACGGACGATCAAGTGCCATTAGAAGCTAAAGATGCGATGGAACAAAATGGGATTATCGTAGAAACAGTACCTAGATAAGGAAGAAATGATAATAGAAACTGTCATATGAATGGAAGAAAAATTCGTATGGCAGTTTTCGTTTTCACAGTAAAAACACTGCTGTTAATATGTACAAAAATAAATACATAAGATATAATAAAGTTGTAATTTAATAATTAAAACAAAAGGAGGCAGTGGATGAGAACAAGAAAGATGATGTTGTATGCGGGCATGATCGCATCTCTGACAATGGGGATTTTTATAAGCGGAACAGGTCAGCAGAAAGTGGAAGCGAAAACTAAAGTAACATACACGCTTAAGAAGGGAACATTGACAATCAAAGGAAAAGGTGCAATGCCTGCGAAGATGAAATTTCGAAGGAACAAGAAGATCAAGAAAGTTATCATTAAAAAAGGCGTGACATCTGTTTCATATGAAGCGTTTGCATTATGTAAGAATTTAAATTCTGTGACAATTCCATCAACAGTAAAAACGATAGGAATTCGAAGCTTCTATGGAACAAAGATTTCTAAAATAACGGTTCCATCAAAGACAAAGACGATCGGGCAGGGGGCATTTGGAAGTTGCAAAGATTTAAAGACGATCGTTATGCCAGGAGACTTTAAATTAAAACTCGAAGAGGATACTGACGATAAGTTATGGTATGTCACAAGTGATCAGTCAGCAGTTGATACCATAACATTTAATACAAAATTAAAATTGGCAAATGTATCATATCTGTCAGCAAATAATCTGGTAGTTGCAAAGAATGATCCATCATATCAGAGTATCGAGGGTGTAATCTATACAAAAGATGGAAAAGGAATTGTAAGAGTACCTCAAAAGAGAACAGAGCTTAAGATCAAAGAAGGATGTACAGAGTTTAATATGCAATCTGTATTATATAATTCCACAGATTCTGAAGGAGATGAGTTCAACAATTGTTCTAAATTAAAGAAGATTGTAATTCCATCATCTGTAAAGAGTATTAATAAAATAAAATATAAAACGGATCGAGCGGATGCGTGTGATATGCACGTTGATACCATTGAAATTGCTCCAAAAGATTTTGATGCGAACAGCCTTTACGCATTAGGAAGTTCTCTTGGGAAGAATATCACGATTGAATCATTAATGAAATTACTTCCAGATCAGATTACATACAAAGATCATATGTATATTACAAAAGATCACGGTTTATTAAAATATGACGGAAAAGATGCAAATGTTGAAATTCCAGAAGAGATCACATGGATCGCACCAGAAGCATTTTATAGAAATGAAACATTAAAGAATGTCAAACTTCCATCTAAGATCACTACGATCGAAGAAAATACATTTTATGGATGTAGTGAATTGGAAGCCGTGGTAATTCCAGATCAGGTAACCATGATCGGCAAGTCAGCATTTGATGAATGTACGGTATTAAAATCCGTAACATTTGGAAAATCCTTAAAAGTGATCAAAGATCATGCGTTTGCTTCAGTAAATATCAGAAACTTTACAATCCCATCAGGAATTCAAAAGATAGAGACAGGTGCTTTTGCTGGAATCAATCAGATTGGGACGGTTACATTTGAGGGAAGTACAAAGTATGTTGCAACGGATGCATTTATGAATTCCACAGGAATAAAACTTGTATATAAGAAAGGGATCAAGGAAGCGCAAACAGAATTATCTTATGACTATATTATAGCCAGAAAGAATGGAAATAATAAAGTTCGTACAACGTGGCAGCCAGTATCAGGAGCTAATGGTTATCAGTTAAAATTCAGTACTGACAAGAAATTTAAAAAAGTATTGAAAACAGTAATGGTCAAGAAAAATGTGTCAAATGCTACAACATATGTAAAGAATAAGAAGAAAACCCTCTATATTAAAGTTCGCCCATATCAGACAATTAATAAGAAGAACGTTTACGGAAGATGGTCTTATCTGCAGTTATAGTAAGAAAAATGAAAAGAAGTATTTAAACAAAGAAGCGCTAGATTGGTATTTTGCCAAAACTAGCGTTTCTTTTTGTGAAGATTATCTATGCATGATGAGAAATTTAAATCAAATTGATTTAGAATATGCTCACTGTAGGAATCGGTCTGGTTGATGTGGGAAAAAGCAGATTGAATTTTTTTGAATTCTTTGGCAGAAGCAGTCTTAAAGCATGCGATTAAAAAGAATAAAAACAAAATAGAAAAGCCAATTCTTAATTTTAAAAAAGACCAGTATGTTGGTGATTGGTTTTCTTGCTCATTTATATAGGAAGAAAAATCATTACCAGAATTTAATTTTCGATATGTATCATTAAGTCGAGTTTGTTCTATATGAAAATCCGTATTTTTATGCATGAAAAGTACCTCCTTTTGTACATTCTATTCAGAGAAGAAAAAAACTGAACAAATTTTCAAAAAAATTGAAAGAAAAGGTTGACATTAAAATGCGAAAGTGCTACTTTAAATATAGATGTTAGCACTCGATATAAATGAGTGCTAATAACAGGAGGCGAAGATATGGAGTTAAATGATCGTAAGAAGTTAATATTGAAAGCGATTATCGCCAATTACCTTGAAACTGGTGAGCCGGTAGGATCAAGAACCATTGCCAAACATCCTGAGTTGAATTTAAGCTCAGCAACGATCCGTAATGAGATGGCAGATCTGGAAGATATGGGATATATCTTACAGCCTCATACATCCGCAGGAAGAATTCCTTCCGACACAGGTTATCGTTTTTATGTAGATCAGCTGATGACGGAACGTGACAGCGAACACGAAGAGAAACAGGCATTGATTCAGAGAGTTGATAAGATGGAAGTCTTATTAAAACAGGTTGCCAATGCATTGGCAAACAGCACGAATTATGCAACGATGGTTTCTTCCCCACATTATCAGAATGTAACACTGAAATTTGTGCAGCTGTCTCAGGTGGATCACGAACATCTGCTTGCAGTGATCGTTACACAAGGCAATATCGTAAAGAACAAGATGATCCAGGTAGAAGAACCGCTTTCGAATGAAGATGTTCTGAAATTGAATGTATTGTTGAATACATTTTTACAAGGATTATCATTACAAGATATCAACCTTGCACTGATCCAGACGATGAGAGAGCAGGCAGGGATCAGACAGGATGTGTTAGAACGGATTCTTGAAGAGATTGCCAAAGCGATCCATGATGCAGATCATATGGAAATCTACACAGGAGGAGCGACCAATATCTTAAAATATCCGGAGCTTGGGAATCCGGATACGGCAACAGAACTTCTTGATACATTAGTTGAGAAGAAGGCACTGACGAAACTGGTTGATTCTACTTTGGAATCAGATTCTGATAATCATACAGGGATCCAGGTTTATATCGGAGAAGAATCTCCGGTTAAGAATATGAAGGACTGTAGTATCGTAACTGCAACATATGAGCTTGCAGAAGGAGGTACAGGTACCGTTGGTATCATCGGACCGAAGAGAATGGATTACAAGAAAGTTGTTAAGACTTTAAAGAACCTCACTGAAGAATTAGATGATATTTTTAAAGACAAATCTTAAGAAAGGAAGTGATGTGATGAGTAAGAAAAACGAAAACATCAACGAAGAAGTAAAGAACGCAGAAGAGACTGCTGAAGATATAAAAGATACAGAAACAAAAGAGGAAGCTTCCAAAGAAACAGAAGAGACAAAGGAAGCAGCCGCTGATGACAAGATTGCAGAATTAGAAGCGTCCGTAGCTGACTGGAAAGACAAATATCAGAGACTGATGGCTGAATTTGAGAACGCAAGAAAGCGTACAGCAAAGGAAGCTACACAGCGTTATGATATGGGAGCAATGGGAGTTTTAGAAAAACTTCTTCCAGTTATTGATAACTTCGAGAGAGGCTTAGAAGCCGTATCCGAAGAAGAGAAAGACTCCGCATTCGTTAAAGGAATCGAACAGATCTATAAACAGTTTGTCGCTGTAATGGAAGATGTGGGAGTAACACCAATGGATGCACAAGGAAAAGAATTCGATGCAAATCTTCATAACGCAGTGATGCATGTCGAAGATGATGAGTTCGGTGAGAACATCGTTGCAGAAGAATTACAGAAAGGTTACATGTACAAAGAAAATGTACTGCGCCATAGTATGGTAAAAGTAGCTAACTAATATTTATATTATATATAGAATAAGAAGAAATCTTAGGAGGACATAGATCATGGGTAAAATTATTGGTATTGACTTAGGAACAACAAACAGTTGTGTAGCAGTTATGGAAGGTGGAAAACCAACCGTTATTACAAATGCAGAAGGTATGAGAACAACACCATCTGTAGTAGCATTTACAAAGACAGGAGAACGTGTGATCGGTGAACCTGCAAAACGTCAGGCAGTTACAAACGCTGAGAAGACAATCGCTTCTATCAAACGTCATATGGGAACAGATTACAAAGTTCAGATCGATGACAAAGCATACTCTCCACAGGAAATTTCAGCAATGATCTTACAGAAATTAAAATCAGATGCTGAAAACTACTTAGGAGAGAAAGTAACAGAAGCAGTTATCACTGTTCCAGCTTACTTTAATGATGCTCAGCGTCAGGCAACAAAAGATGCTGGTAAGATTGCAGGACTTGATGTAAAACGTATCATCAACGAGCCAACAGCAGCAGCTTTATCTTATGGACTTGATAATGAAGAAGAACAGAAGATCATGGTATATGACTTAGGTGGTGGTACATTCGACGTATCTATCATCGAGATCGGTGATGGTGTCATCGAAGTATTATCAACAGCAGGAGATAACAAATTAGGTGGAGATGACTTTGATAACGTTATCACACAGTATATGTTAGATGAATTCAAGAAACAGGAAGGTGTTGACTTATCAACAGATAAGATGGCAATGCAGAGATTAAAAGAAGCAGCAGAGAAAGCTAAGAAAGAATTATCTTCTGCAACAACAACAAACATCAACCTGCCATTCATCACAGCAACAGCTGAAGGACCAAAACATTTTGATATGAACCTTACAAGAGCGAAATTCGATGAATTAACAGCTCATTTAGTAGAGAGAACAGCAGGACCTGTAAACTCTGCATTAAACGATGCTGGAATGACAGCTTCTGAATTAAGCAAAGTATTATTAGTTGGTGGTTCTACACGTATCCCAGCCGTACAGGACAAAGTACAGCAGTTAACAGGAAAAGAACCATTCAAAGGAATCAACCCAGACGAATGTGTAGCGATCGGAGCTTCTGTTCAGGGTGGTAAATTAGCAGGAGACGCTGGTGCCGGTGATATCCTTCTTCTGGATGTTACACCATTATCACTGTCTATCGAGACAATGGGTGGAGTTGCAACACGTCTGATCGAAAGAAATACAACAATCCCTACAAAGAAGAGCCAGATCTTCTCAACAGCAGAAGATAATCAGAGTGCTGTAGATATCAACGTTGTACAGGGTGAGAGACAGTTCGCAAAAGATAACAAATCTTTAGGAAGATTCAGATTAGATGGTATCGCACCTGCAAGACGTGGAGTACCTCAGATCGAAGTAACATTCGACATTGATGCAAATGGTATCGTAAATGTATCTGCAAAAGATCTTGGAACAGGAAAAGAACAGCACATTACGATCACAGCTGGATCTAACATGTCTGATGAAGATATCGATAAAGCTGTAAAAGAAGCTGCTGAATTCGAAGCTGCAGATAAGAAACGTAAAGAAGCGATCGATGCAAGAAACGAAGCTGATTCTATCGTATTCCAGACAGAGAAAGCCTTAGAAGAAGCAGGAGATAAAGTAGATCCTACAGAAAAAGCAGCTGTAGAAGCTGACTTAAAAGATTTAAAAGATCTTGTAGAAGCTACAAAAGATCAGGATATGACAGATGCTCAGGTTGAAGATCTAAAAGCTAAGAAAGACAAACTGATGACAAGTGCTCAGAATTTATTTACAAAGATGTATGAAGCAGCAGCACAGGCTCAGCAGGGAGCTCAGGGAGCAGCAGATGCAGGAGCAAACCAGGGAGCAGCAAACGATGATGTTGTAGATGGTGACTACAAAGAAGTATAATTTTAAAGAGAAGGTAGACTAAAAATGGCGGAAAAAAGAGATTACTATGAAGTGCTAGGCATTGACCGTAATGCTTCAGCATCAGAAATAAAGAAAGCCTACCGAAAACTCGCCAAGAAATATCATCCAGATACGAATCCTGGAGATAAAGAGGCAGAAGCCAAATTTAAAGAAGTAACAGAAGCTTATGAGATATTAAGCGACTCTGAAAAGAAAGCGCAGTATGACCAGTATGGTCATGCTGCCTTTGAGCAGGGTGCTGGCGGATTTAATGGCGGCGGATTTGGCGGTTTTGATTTCGGTGGTGATATGGGAGATATCTTTGGTGATATTTTCGGAGGTATGTTCGGTGGAGGAAGCCGTGGCGGAGCAAGACAGGCTAATCGTCCGACACAGGGATCACATATTCGTGCAAGAATCCACGTAACATTTGAAGAAGCAGTCTTTGGTACATCAAAGAAAATAGAAATTACATTAAAAGATGAATGTACAACATGTCACGGAACCGGTGCAAAACCAGGTACAAGTCCAGAAACATGTCCAAAATGTCAGGGACGTGGTCAGGTTGTATTTACACAGCAGTCTATGTTTGGAACGGTGCAGAATGTTCAGACATGTCCAGATTGTCATGGAACAGGTAAGATCATTCGTGATAAGTGTCCAGATTGTCATGGAACAGGTTATGTAAGCAATCGTAAGACGATCGAAGTGACAGTACCAGCAGGTATTGACAACGGACAGAGTATCCGTATCCGTGGCAAAGGAGAGCCAGGTACAAATGGAGGCCCAAGAGGAGATCTGTTAGTAGAAGTGATCGTAGAAAGACATCCAAAATTCCAGCGTCAGGATACAACGATCTATTCAACAGAGCCAATTTCCTTTACACAGGCAGCACTTGGTGGTAAGATCCAGATTCCTACAGTCGATGGACCATACGAATACACGATCAAACCAGGAACACAGACAGACACCAGAATCCGCTTAAAAGGAAAAGGTGTGCCAATGGTACGTAATAAGAATGTACGAGGAGACCACTATGTAACACTTGTCGTTCAGGTACCAGAACACTTAAACGGAGAGCAAAGAGCAGCTCTTCAGAAATTCCAGGAAGCTATGGGTGAAGTTCCTAAGAAGGAAGAAGCTCATAAAGAACATAAAGGTTTCTTTGGGAAACATAAAAAGTAATTTGAATGATAATCGTTCAAATGTATATGATAAATAATAAGGATCTCTCGACCATTAGAATTCGGCATGTCATTTTGACAGAATTCTAATGGTCGGGAGATCCTTATTATTATTTATCATATACAATGAAAGCTATTTGGAATATTGAAAAGAGGCAGGGCAGAGTAATAATACAGGATTTGGTGGAAGAAATAAAAAGGAACACAGGGAAAGAATATCATAGGAATAGTGTTTCGACTTATTTGAGAAGATTGGAGAAGAAAGATTTCATAGAGACAAAGAAAGAAGGAAGAAGAAGTTTTATTTGTTCGAAAGTCGATGAATCAGATTATCATAAAGTGCAGTTTGAGCAGATGAAAAAAGTATGGTTTGATGATTCATGGGATGAATTTTCAGTAGCTCTTTCTGATGTAGTAAAACAAGAGGAGAATGATAAATTACGGAGGTTGATCGATGATCTGGATGATTCAGCAGATTAGCATTTATATATTGTGCTATTTATTTATCTGTCTTCTCATAGGAAGTATATTGTTTCTTATATGGAAGATTCTATGTAAAAAGATGGAGGAGAAAGGATTTGTCAGGCTGAATTATGGATTGTTAAAGATTGTCATCTTGTTTTTTTTGATTCCTTTTCCAATTGTAATCTTAAGGACGGTTCTTTGGGATGGAATTACCTTTTTGGTAAATGATAGGATAGGAAATTTTGCAATATGTATGGTAGGGATATGGGGAATAGGATTTGGAATCAGCATATGGAAAAGCAAACGTAAGGAGAGGGTATTTTTAGATATATGTCAGTCAGGAAAAACATGTAGAGAATGGATTTCAAAGCAAGCGCTAGAATTAATGGAAAAATTTGAGATTCATAATTCTGTAAGTGTTGAATACAACCCATTTGTACAGACACCGATGGTATATGGAATAAGGAATCCAAAAGTTTTACTTCCGACAGAAGAATATACCACAGACCAGCTAAAGATTATTTTATTGCATGAGCTGACACATATAAAACATAAGGATATCTTTTGGAAACTATTATGCAGAATGATTTTACTGATCTACTGGTTTTATCCATTAAAACGTCAAATATTTAAAGCAGTGAATGAATGGAGTGAAGTCTATTGCGATTTCAGTGTGATCAATGAGACGGGAAGCAAGAAGGGATATTTTAAGACAATCTATGATATTATGATTCATCAATTTCAGTTCCAGGAATATATCTGTGCAGGAATTGGGGAATGTAACTTGGAACGAAGAATATTAATCGCAAAGAATATTAAGAGAATGAATACGGAGAAATGGATCATAGGTTTTATTTTGAGCATGTGTTTTATATTATTTGGGGGAATCAGTGTTGTTACTGCAATGGAGTCAATGCAATTGGGATATAGAATTTTAGATAGAAATACAACAGAAGAAATTGTGGTAGATGGTACACCAGAGGTTATGAATTTAGTTGTACATAAAAGATATGGATATGATCCAAGAATTTTCCATACTAAATATTTGGAAGATGATGGTTCAATTTATGGGGTGGATTTTCTGAAAAAGAAAGAACGAGTACAAACGAAATGGATTTATTTAAAGAAAGGACAAAAAGTATTTTTTAAAGTCTTTGATATGACTGATAAAGATGCAAACAAAAGAAAATTAGAGGCAGGAATACGGGACTTTTCAAATAATATAAAATATGTTAACAGATCAGAAGAAATTGATTATAAGTTTTCAATTGAAAAAAGTGGAAAGTATCAATGTTTTGTTAGTAATTATAATGATCAAAATATTGAATTATTAGGAGAAATTGAAATTTTAGAGAGATAACGGAGGAGATATACAATGAAAAAGTTTTTTATATTAGTTTTAGGAATGATAATGTTAATGCTTATTCCTATTAATGTAAAGGCAGATGATGAAGTGGAGATAGGAGTAGATCAAGAAGAATCAAATATAGAATATGTAGAAATAGATCAAGAAATGGAATCATTTTCTGTGGGACATAAGGTATCGCTTAGTATTAATCCTAATGGAGAAAAAAGGGTAGGCAGTTATAAATTAAAAGCTAATCAATATGTTACGTTAAAAATTTCATATTCTTCAACTAATAAAATAAGAGTTGGAATTGTTAGTAAAAGTAGAAAATATGTGGCATAAAAAAATATTAAATCAAATGATATACAGAGAATAAAAGTAGGGGAAACAGATACATATTGGATATTTGTGCAAAATAACTCAAATAAAAAAATAACAGTTAATGGGATATATATGTTAAATAGATGATAGGTAATATATTTATTTATCAAAAGAAGGTAATGCTTATGATTTAGGAAAAATCCATATAACACGAATGGCGACCAACCAAAATCCTTTCAAAAGGATAAGTATTATATGGATATAGAGAAGTATATCATAAATTATAGTTTAAAACAAAATAATTATAAACAAAGTTTTCTCAGGTTCTCTGAAGAAAGGAGACAAATATGTTTAAAATCGCAAAAAAATTAACAGTTATAATGTTATCTGCAAGTATAATATTTTCTTGTTCTGGGATCATTGCACATGCAGAAGGGATAAAAGATAAAAAGCAAGAATACTATCAGGAATATAAAAGAATTATTAGAGAAGCAAATGAAAAAATAGGAAGTAAAGATTTTGAGCTGCTTCCGATCGATGAAATTAATGAAGATGATATGTTAACACCGAAAGAATTTCAAAAGGCAGTCAATGCAGCAATTCAATTAGATACTCAAAAACCTGTTATAGATGACAATGGCGGGGAATATTCCAATGAATCGAATGATAATATGTCTGCCAGAGCTTCTGGAGAAACAGTGACAGAAAGTCAGAATAAGAAAGTATCTGTGGCTGATAATCATTCTGTTATAATGAAATGTACAGCAACTTTTGTGACACGCTATAATGCATCTAAAAAACGTAGATTTATAACACAAATAAAAAGTGCTAAAGTAACAGTAAGTGGTTATGGATTTTCATGGAAGAAGTCACCTACAATTACAAAACGTGTGATCGATGGTGGCAGAACAGGAGAAATTTTATGTTTAGGAGTCATAAAAAATCCTTCTGGTTTTACAAAGCAGGTTTCTCTGTCATTTGAATTTTATTGCAATACAGGGGGAGGAATTGAAGTTTGATAAAAATGGAAATGCAATACCACAATATGAATTGAAAAGAAAGATGTAAAGTAAAAAAGGTGATCATTATGAAGAATTTTAAAAATGTTATATGTGGATTTATTCTTCCGATATTGCTATTGATTGTCCTTCCATACATTGGGTTTTGGCTATATAATCAAAATTATATTCATAATTATATTGAACAGTCTATAATGAATGGAAAATATATGCAAGAAATATTCGTCCGTTTAGTGTGGGGGATTTTGATTGGAATATATATGTTATGGTTAAATAAATCTTCAACTTTTATGGCAATATGTTCGACAGCAGTTATGATCATAATATTAGTTTGTAGTGTTTTGTTATTTATGATGGAAAAAATACTGATAAATAATGATATGTTATTTATTTGGTCAGTTCTTCCTGGAATATTGATAGGTATTTGGATTTATAAAATCAAACAAAAGTAAGACAATGGCTTTATATTACCCAAATAGGAATCCTGTAATCATCAACATACACACCTAGCAGTGGTTTCGATCACTGAAAATATAGACTATTATAAAAAGTTATAATAGTCTATAGTAAATATTATGAATTTTAGCTAAGGAGGAACAAACTATGGAGCATATTATAGTTTTATTTATATTAGCACTATGTTTTTTTTCATTTTTTTATTTTTTATATCATGTGCTTGTGAAATTACAAAACAAAGAAAACTTTTCCGATGAATATAAATTAATGGTTGCTTCGTGCGTTGTTTTTGTTTTCATACTGTTATTTTAGAAGGTGATATTTATGATTTAGAAAAAGTCTATATAATATGAATAACAATTAACCAAAGAATTTCAAAAGGCAGTCAATGCAGCAATTCAATTAGATACTCAAAAACCTGTGATAGATGACAATGGAGGGGAATATTCCAATGAATCGAATGATAATATGACTGCCAGAGCCTTCTGGAGAGACAGTGACACAAAGTCAAAATAAGAAAGTATCAGTGCCTGATAATCATTCTGTTACAGTGAAATGTACGGCAACTTTTGTGACACGCTATAATGCATCTAAAAAACGTAGATTTATAACACAAATAAAAAGTGCAAAAATAACGGTAAGTGGTTATGGATTTTCATGGAAGAAGTCACCTACGATTACAAAACGTGTGATCGATGGTGGCAGCCCTTACTTATTTTATTAAAACCTGACACAATGCATCAAAGATTAAAGGCAATTGTTCAAGATCAATCGAAGAATAATTCATAACATAAACATTCTGAAAGTTCACATTGGATGTTTGTCCAACAAAATATTTTGATAATGGCGCAAGTTTGATTCCTTTTGATTTAGAATCAGACATCATATCCATTTCTGTTCTTTCTGTCTTTAATTTCATCATAAAATGAACCCCGGAATCTTCTTCTTTGATCGTAATATATTGATCCAAGGGTGCAGTCTTGAAAATTTCTAAAATGGCATCTCGTTTATTCTGATAATAATTACGCAGTCGGTTGATATGTTTCTCAAAACTTCCACTTTCCATAAAACGAGCCAGCGTATACTGTTCAAAATTAGAAACTGTACAGGAATAAAAAGACAAATTCTTATAAAAAAGTTCTGTCAAAGAAGCCGGAAGTACCATATAACTGATCCTTACGGTAGAAGATAATGTTTTTGTAAAAGTGTTCATATAAATGACTTTATCAGAGATATCAATACTTTGCAGTGTAGGGATCGGTTTTCCGCCAAGGCGTAATTCACTGTCATAATCATCTTCAATGATATAACGATTCTCATCCTTAGAAGCCCAACCAAGCAATTCATAACGACGGCTGATCGGTGTGATGATACCAGTTGGAAAATGGTGGGATGGGGAAAGATGCATAATGTCGATCTGATGATTTTCCAAGGAGTCGATGCAGACACCATGCTTGTCAAGATCGATCGCGGAATAAGACACATGCATACTATCATAGATCTTAGCAATCTTTGGGTAACCAGGATTTTCAATTCCATAAATCTTATCATCTCCAAGAAGCTGGATCAAAAGACCATATAAATATTCTGTCCCAGCTCCAACGATGATCTGCTCTGGGTTTACGACCATCCCGCGAAATGCATGAAGATAATCGGCAATCGCCTGTCGAAGTGCCATAATACCGCCACAAGGTGGGTTTTCCATCAATTGCTGCTGGTTTTCATTTAATAATTCACGCATCGTTCTTGCCCAGATCGTAAAAGGGAAGATCTCACTGTCTGTCTGATTACTTGTAAAGTCCGCAAGATAAGGAACTTTTTCTTTGATAGAAAGTAATGCATTGTCAGGGCCTACAGAATGAGTCTTTGTAAGATTCAACTCACGAAGATCGGCAACATAAAATCCTTTCTTTGGAATGGAATAAATATATCCTTCCGCCATCAACTGCTCATAAGCATTCTCAACAGTGATCACACTGATACCCAGATTTTTTGCGAAACTTCGTTTGGAAGGAAGTTTTTCATGAACGTCAAGATTTTCCAGTATTATGTCGTTTTTGATGCATTTGTATAAATATTCATAAAGGGAATCTGACCCTTTATTTGCAAAGTTATAGGTTAACATGATATGTAAATTCTCCAATCTGGCCTTATTGAACATATTCAAATTGATGATTTTAAAAAGGCCACAAATTAATTATAATCAGTCCCATAGCATATGTAAAGAAAACATAGCAAATGAATTTAGAAAAATACAGTGGAGGCTTACAACATGGAAACAACAAAGAGATACGAATTAAATAAAGAATTGGCACAGATGTTAAAAGGTGGAGTGATCATGGATGTTACAACACCAGAACAGGCAAAGATCGCACAGGAAGCTGGAGCATGCGCAGTTATGGCATTAGAGAGAATTCCGGCAGATATCAGAGCAGCAGGTGGAGTATCAAGAATGAGTGATCCAAAAATGATCGCAGGAATTCAGGAAGCAGTCACAATTCCAGTGATGGCAAAATGCAGAATCGGACATTTTGCAGAAGCACAGGTTTTAGAAGCAATTGAAATTGACTATATCGATGAGAGCGAAGTATTATCACCAGCAGATGATGTATATCATATCAATAAAAGAAACTTCAAAGTTCCATTTGTGTGTGGAGCAAAAGATCTTGGAGAAGCACTTCGAAGAATCAATGAAGGAGCATCCATGATCCGTACCAAAGGAGAACCAGGAACAGGAGATATCGTACAGGCAGTGCGCCATATGAGAAAGATGAACAGCCAGATCGCACAGTTAGTCAGCATGAGGGAAGATGAATTATTTGAAGCTGCAAAACAGTTAAGAGTTCCATATGATCTTGTAGTATACGTTCACGAAAATGGAAAACTCCCAGTCGTAAACTTCGCAGCAGGTGGAGTCGCAACACCAGCGGATGCAGCCTTAATGATGCAGTTAGGAGCAGAAGGAGTCTTCGTAGGATCAGGAATCTTCAAATCTGGAAACCCAGCCAAACGAGCAGCAGCGATCGTACAGGCAGTGACAAACTTTACAGATGCCAAACGAATCGCAGAATTATCCAAAGACCTTGGGGAAGCAATGGTAGGAATCAACGAACAGGAAATCGAATTATTAATGGCAGAAAGAGGAAAATAAGATGAAACAAGTCGGTGTTTTAGCATTACAGGGCGCATTTATCGAACATGAAAAAATGCTTGAACAACTAGGCGTTTCCTTTATTGAATTACGAAACAAAGAAGATTTAGAAAAACCATACGATGGAATCATCCTCCCTGGCGGTGAAAGCACCGTTCAGGGGAAACTTCTAAAAGAACTTGATATGTTTGATACGATCAAGAAACAGATCGAAGCAGGAATGCCAGTCCTCGCAACCTGTGCAGGACTTATTCTTCTTGCAAAAGATATTAAAGATCAGGAAGAAACATACTTTGGAACAATCCCAATGTGCGTCAAACGAAATGCATATGGAAGACAGCTCGGAAGCTTCTTTATAACAAAAGAAGTAGATGGAGTCGGAGAAGTCCCAATGACATTTATCCGCGCACCATATGTGGAAAGCGTAGAAGATGGGGTAAAAGTATTAGCAGAAGTTGACGGAAATATTGTTGGGGTAGAATATGGGAAACAGATGGGATTTGCATTTCATCCGGAATTGGATGGGGATTTGCGGATACATCAGAGGTTTGTAGATAAAATTTAATTGATTGGCCAATTGTAGGCTATAAGTATATGATAAAACATAAATAAGAAACCAGAATCACAGCGGTGGAATTTTACTCACATTTTGAACGAGTCGCTGATTCACCCAATTTCCTACGAAAACTCGCTTTGAAGTTAGTAGAAACTTGTAGACTTCTAAGCTCAGACAATCGTCCAATTGGGCGGCGAACTCATTCAAAATATGGCAAAATTCCAATGCTGTGATTCTGGTTTCTTATTTATGTTTTATCATATACATCAAGTGTACAAGTGGCAAAAGGAAATAATTTAAAGAAATTAATATAATTTTCCTGATTTATTACAACTAATTGTAACTGTCCTTGTAATTGTTTGAAGATACACATCTTTTTTATATTGTTTAAAAGATGCAGTTGCTTTAGCTGATGCTCCAGATATGTATGCTTTTTTTTCAGAAAGTTTCCAATTACTTGCAGGGAAAGTTGTGGAAATTTCTGATTTAATACATTTGGATGATGAAGTATCTGCTGAATCGTCAATTAAAATAGATTTAACATAAGTAAGGTACTAAAAAATAAAATTATAAATTTTTTCACACTAAATTCCTCGCTAATTTATTTTGTTTCTTCAACAGGTCCTTCTTTTTCATATATTATTTGTTGATCTTTGATCAAATTAAGAGCATCCAGAAAAGTATCTGGGTAAGCCTAAGATGCCTCGCTATAAGAAAAGTGACCTGACGACTGTGATCATCACAAACCAGGATGCTGTCTTGTATCGGGACGATATCGGGATGTCCTTAAAACTGCCTTTGCAAAAGCAACGCTTGTACTTTTCAAATCTTTCTTCGGATCCTGTATTAAAAGAAGTCAAGATCAAACCGTATTATGGTCGTTTTTTACTCTGTCTGACACTGGAAGAACCAGATGTTGCATTTGATCCTTCCGGATCTCATGTATGTGCTATTGATCTTGGAACAGATAACTTCGCAGCGATCGTATGTGATGATTACTCATCCGCAATATACAAAGGCGGAGCTGTCTTATCCAAGATCCAATGGTTCCATAAACAGAGAGCAAAGTATGTCTCCATCATCACAAAAGGTCATGAAAAGAAACACGCTGTTTCCAGGCGGTTAAGAGACCTTTCTTTCCATTATGCCAATTTTGTGAAAGACCAGTGCCACAAGATCAGTCGTAGTATCATTGACTTCTGTATGGAACACCAGTGTGGAACACTGATCCTTGGTGTGAATCTGCTCTGGAAGCAGAGATCCAATATGAATAAGATCAACAACCAGAATTTTGTCTCCATGCCGATCACTCTCCTGCGGACAATGATCACATATAAAGCTCTGAATGCCGGCATCAGAATCATAGAGCAGGAAGAAAGTTATACTTCCAAAGCGGATCTGATCGCAAATGACAGGATCCCAACCTATGGTGTCGATGATAAGGATGCTTCGTTTTCTGGAAAGAGGATCAAACGTGGTTTATACCGTTGCTCTAACGGAATGATCTTAAATGCGGATTGTCACGCAGCAGCAAATATCATGCGGAAAGCGATCCCTGATATCTGGAAAGATACCAGAGATTATACGTTTCTTTCTGCTCCTGATGTGTATGGATTCCACAAACTGAATCCGAAAGGTATTCCCGTCAAAGGGATAGCGGCATAAGTGAATATGCCTTGATTGGTACGGACAGCCAATCTTTTGGTCAGAAATGGGTAACTGTCACGACTGTTAGAAGCCACTTCCATAGAAACTACTGTACCGCATGGGAGGGGTAATTCACCATTTGATAATAATCATGTGTCAATTGAGAAAGATATTCTTTTCCAGCGGGTTCTAAATGATAGTAAACTCTGGTTTGGCGTTTCCCAACTTTAACCTGCCGATCAGAGATATATCCTTGATCTTGTAATTTATAAAGAATTGGATACATGGTACCTTCTGCAATTTTGATTTGTCCGTTTGTGATATCTTGTATGGATTGTGTTAGTTGGTATCCGTAACAGTCTTCTTTTTCTAGAATTTTTAAAAACAGCATTTCAATTTTATAAAAACTTTTCTTTGCCATATTTTCTCCACTACTTAATAAATTTTCTATGACTAATTGTAATATTATATATATGATAAAACAATACACAAATTATATAAGTAATAGTTGACAATAATACATAGAAAATTGTATAATAAAATAAATAATATATTAAATAATAAAGTATATAGTTAAACGTAAATTAACATAGTATTTATGAAATTAGAAAATAAAAGGGGGGGGGTACGAAAAATAAGAATCGGTAAAAAATCCATACAATGAAGAAAATCCTGGATTATATTGTATGGAAGAAAAAGGGGTAACATAAACATAGAAGGTATTAAAGTAAATAAAGGAGGAATATGATAGGATCAAATCTAAACCAAAAATGATTGTAGCGTTTTTATTAATGAGTGCAATATTAATGATGTCTATTCAAACAAGTATGGCAACGGAAAAAGATATTATGAGTAACGATGTGATAAAACAAGCATTTGATAATAACGTGAATAAAATAAGTTGTATTCCAGAAACTATAGAAACGATAGAGGTATATGATTCGAGATTAGATGAAAAAGAAATTATTAAACCGCAGTCAGCAAAGGCTTCTTATGATTATTATAAAACATATCGAACAGGTGTTACATGTAAGGGGTCTGGTGCTGCAAGTTCATATCTATTAAATGCTAATATTACATTTTATGTTAATGTATTTTTTAAATCAACAAAAGCAGTAGGACATGAAAAACCAGTAGTAACAGGTGTTTCAGGTGCATATGGAGCGACAGGATATTCAAAACCATCTGTAACGGTATCTTCATGGTCAGCAAATAAAATGAAATTTAAAGGTACATGTAAACTTACAGCTGGGGGAACATATACTATGACAGGAACTAAGACTATATCGTTACCATGATATATGGCTATGAGGAGGTGTTCATATGTCAACAAAAAATAATAAGCTTCGATTTATTGATGAAGAAAAAACAAAGGAATTACAAAAAGATTGGAAAGGATATGGAAAATCTCAAGTATTATTTGGAATTGTGGTTTTTGTGATTTTTGTGTTATCAGCATTATATTACTATATTTTATAGATTTTAAGTTTTTAAGTAAGTGGTTATGGATTTTCATGGAAGAAGTCACCTACAATTACAAAACGTGTGATTGATGGTGGCAGAACAGGAGAAATTTTATGTTTAGGAGTCATAAAAAATTCTTCTGGTTTTACAAAGCAAGTTTCGCTGTCATTTGAATTTTATTGCAATACAGGGGGAGGAATTGAAGTTCGTTAAATTCTGTAGAGCTTAAGTTAATCTAATAGCAACTTAATGCTGGAGAGGACTGTCATTATGGCAGTCCTTACTTATTTGTGTGCCGAGCATGGCACTAATCTCGTTGGTGCAAGTCCAGTCATGGGTATTTACCGCCAAGTGTAGCGAACTACAAGTCAGTACTAGTAGTTGTAAATCAAGAGGTTGTGGGATGAAAGATTAGTGTCTTACCTCTTATTAATCCTATCAATAAGTGAATTAACACTTTCAGCTAATTCCTTTTTCAAATCCCCAAACATTTCTCTAATAGCCACTTTCTTTCGAATCAAAAATAAACCAATCACGATCAAAACAACAACAGGCAACATCCATCTTAATGCACCCATCCAAAAGCTGGCAGCAGTACTTCCACGATAGCTTAATTCCAAACGATTTCCAGTCAATTCAAAATCACAAAGATCATGAATATTCTCATCCGACTTGATCAGGGCAGAGACTGCTTTGGTAGATGTATTCTGTTTTACCGTATTTGTCACAATCTTCTCAGGCATAACAGCTACAGTAACAGATTCTTTCGAATTCACAGAAGCAAATACATAATGCCCATGAAGTTTCTCACCATTTTGATTCGCAGGTAATGAAATCTTATCAGAAAATGTGACCTTCTTACCACCAGCAAATGAAAAATGCGCTTGTGATTTCATCAAACTATTCGGAAACAAAGCAGAGAAATCCTTATTACAGTCTGAAACACTTCCTTTTTGTACAAAAGATAACGTAACATTCTGATCACCATCTAAATTTACAGAATCAATGGTTTGTCCTTTGAACTGCTTTTTGATCACAGATAACTGATGGTCAGTCACAGCCTTTTCAAAAGAAAAAGACACTTTACGACGGATATCTTTGGATGTGTTCCATACCGTAGCAATCTCATAAGTTGAAATTGGCTGTGTAACAGAAGAAGTAAAGCTGATTTCTTTTTGTTTGATCGAATCACTAAACATCTGTTTTTCATCAAATGTATAAGTAACAGGAATCTTTTGGTTTTTCTGAATAAAATGAGAGAGATCCAGAGATTCTTCATAGTTGATCTTCAGTGTAAAAGGGTTGCCCTTGCTGCATGTGGAGCTGTAAGTTCCAAAAGAATTCTTTGAATGAAGGACAGTTCTTGTTTTCTGTGCAAGATCAGAGAAATTGTTGGCGTCAAAACTGATACATAAAGTTTTTCCATCGGATGTATTTTCCCAAGTGATATCATTTCCAGCAAAATAAGAACGGATCTTTCCTGCATTTTGATCTAATGTTTGTTGTGGAAGATCAAATTCTATCACTCTTGCAAGTTTTCCAGATTTCTTTGTCTTTGTATCAATATGAATGGAAGATAATGGTACATAAGCCATTTCATCAATATTGATCTTATCTTTCGTTTCATAAGTTGTTCCAAGGAAAGAAATCTCCGTACTTTTTAAATCCCATAGGTCAGAAGAGGAGTCTTTGTCAATATATTTTCCCTCATACAAAGCCGTATAAAGCCATGTCATCAGATCTTTAGATGTGAAATTTTCTTTGTAAATAAGACCGGAAACAAATGGGGAATCTCCATATTCATAAGTGATCTCTGGGGAAAAATTAAGAAGATCACGAACTTTCTTCTTATAATCATCAAGAGAAGAAAAACGAAGATAGAAAGTATACGCATCGTTTCCGTCAGAAGAAGATGAAGTATAAGTAAGAGCATCCGGGCAGGATTCTTTGATGAGTTTATTAAGATCTTCTTTGCTTCCCTTGAAATAACTATGAAAATCGCGGGAAGAAAAGGTACAAGACATCACTCTTGTACCTGAAAAGTCTTTATTTAATTTTACTGTACTGGTAAGATTCACACCGCACCCGCATAAGAGAAGCAGTGAGAACAGTAATCCAAAAAGAAAAACTTTTTTCTTCATAAGGGTCTCCTTATTATTTGAGATTAGCTAAATAAGTATCATTGATCGCAATAACTTTTTTCATAGCATCACGTCCTGGAGCTCCGATCGTATTACGTTTTTCAACGCAAGTTTTCATGCTGATGGCATCATAAATATCTTCTTCGAAAGCAGGGCTGATCTTCTGGTATTCATCTAGAGGAAGTTCATCTAGAGAAATATGTTTATCAAGACAAAGAAGTACAAGCTGCCCAACGATTCCGTGAGCATCGCGGAAAGGAACACCGTGATTTACAAGATAATCCGCAGCATCAGTTGCATTTGTAAATCCGTGTTTTGCACTTTTTTCCATCTGTGGTTTGTTAAATGTCATGGTATTCATCATTCCATTAAATAAAGAAATACATCCTTTGACAGTATCGATCGCGTCAAATGTAAGTTCTTTATCTTCCTGCATATCTTTGTTATATGCCAGAGGGATTCCTTTCATTGTTGTAAGGATAGAAGTTAAAGCTCCATAGACACGTCCTGTCTTACCACGAACTAACTCAGCAATATCAGGATTCTTTTTCTGAGGCATGATACTGCTTCCTGTACTGAATCCGTCATCAATGGATACAAATTTGTATTCGTTAGAGTTCCAGATGATAACTTCTTCACTGAAACGGCTTAAATGCATCATGATCGTAGATAGAGCAGATAAAAGCTCGATCACATAATCACGGTCAGATACAGAATCCATACTGTTTAATGTAGGACCATAAAAATTAAGCAAAGAAGCTGTTTGTTCACGGTCTAATGGATAAGTAGTACCTGCAAGAGCACCAGCTCCTAAAGGACAGTAGTTCATTCTATCATAAATGTCAGTTAAACGGCTGTAATCTCTTTTAAACATTTCCATGTAAGCACCTACATGGTGAGCAAGAGTGACAGGTTGAGCTTTCTGAAGATGTGTAAATCCAGGCATAAATGTATCAATGTGTTCTTTCATGATACGATGAAGTGTTTCCATTAATTCTTTTAATAAATATTTGATATCAACAATTTCATCTCTTGTATAAAGTTTCATATCTAAAGCAACCTGATCATTACGGCTTCTTCCAGTGTGAAGTTTCTTTCCAACATCACCGATACGATCAATAAGGTTTGCCTCTACAAAGCTATGGATATCTTCATATTCACTTGTGATCTCAACTGCTCCAGTTTGGATATCCTTTGAAATTCCTTTTAAACCATCGATGATCTGATCACGTTCTTCTTCTGTTAATACACCAACACTTGCAAGCATCGTAACATGTGCAATACTTCCGCGGATGTCTTGTTTATAAAATTTCTGGTCAAAGGAAATAGATGCATTAAAGTTGTAAACTAACTGATCTGTTTCTTTTGTGAAGCGACCGCCCCATAATTGTGCCATAAGTGTTTCCTCTTTTCTGTATATATTTTTATTCTTTATCATAAAATCAAATGAATTTACTTTTCTATTCTACATGAAATAACTCGATTTTGCCACAAATTTTTTGCATCAAAGGGGAAAAATTTATTTTTGACACTCTCATCATATAGATTCTTTGAATTAAGATAGAATAGACAGAGAAAAATTAACGCACAATAAAAAGAAAGTTATGAAAATGGGCGGTGACTATGAAAAAGAGATATCAGATAGAAAAATATACAATCCTGTTTGCGATTGGAGGAATGGCATATTTTTTGCTGGAAGTTTTAGTACGTGGATATTCACATTATTCGATGTTTTTATGTGGTGGGGCATGTTTCCTTTGCTGTGGGCTTCTAAACGAAAATGTAAAGATCAAGATAAGTTTTATTAGTCAGATGGTATTATCTTCTGTGATCATCACGGTATTAGAACTTATTACAGGTTTTATTGTAAATATATGGCTTAAGATGGATATTTGGGATTATTCGCATCTTCCATATAACTTTAAGGGGCAGATCTGTTTATTGTACTCGGTATTTTGGTTTCTTATTTCAAGTGTAGCAATCGTGCTGGATGATTTTCTAAGATACAAATTATTCAATGAAGAAAAGCCACATTATAAGATTTTTTAAGAATGTAGTATAAATAGTAGTTCACAGGGAAAGCTATCGACATTTGAGAGAAATTCTGTTAATCTATTATAGGTACAAATAGTAGATTGGAGGAACAACAAAATGAAATTTACAATGGGAAGGACAATGAAGATCCTTGTAGCAATTTTGATCGTAGCAATCATTGCGATCGTTATGCTCTCACCATATTCTTTTGAAAAATATACAGCATCATCTAAAATGATTCAGGTTACTTCGACTGATACTGTAACAAAAGATGCAAATGGTAAGAAAAAACAGCAGGTATATTCATATAAAAAAGATGATAAAAAATACACAGAGATCGTTAATGTTTTAGATCAGTATTCTTATCATTTTACAACAAAGACATTAACTAACTCATCTCAGATGAGTGATTCTAGTAAGCCACAGATGATCATGTTATTTGGAAATAAAATGCTTGTGATCAGTGATTCAGGAGAAATCCTTCTAGATAATCATGTATACCGCATGGGATATTCTGGTGGAAAAGATGCGAAAAAAATGATGAAAAGCATCAACAAGATTTTAAAGAGTGAATAAAATATAATAGGGGAAGACATCATGGGATATAAACGTCTTTATAAAAATTTGATTGACATTATCAAGGAAGAACAGGCAAAATTGGGATTTCGAAGAGAAAGTATCCGTCTGTACTATCCATTAAGTTCGTTAAACCATTTTTTTGAAACACAGGATACAGAAGAACAGATGAAAAACAGACTTCATGGAATACCAGATTTTATCAAAGAAACTTTAGGAGATATCAAAGTTACTAGCAAAAAAGAAAGATTTTGCTTCTATATTTCAGAAGAAGGCAGTAACTACGTCCATGAAAATACAAACCCAAATGAATTTATCAAAGAACTGGTAGAAATCGTTGGAAAACACGGATGTAAAATGGAAGATATTATTGCGTTATTTAAACAACATGATAAAAACATGTTTGTAGAAGAAATTCATAATGGAGAATTTGATTATCTGATCCGTTTTTCAGAAGAAAATGAAGATCCATATTATTACTGTTTTCACGATGAGGGATGTCATATCATCTATCACCGTTTTTTACCAGAAGATTATGAAGATTTCGGATTTTAAACAATGTTATTATGAATATATACAGGAGGAATAAGTTATGAGTGAATTATTAGACATGATCAAAACAAGAAGAAGCATCAGAAAGTACAAATCAGATATGGTACCAAAAGAGATCATTGATAAGATCGTAGAAGCAGGAACTTACGCAGCCACAGGAATGGGACAGCAGTCACCGATTATTCTTGCAGTTACGAACAAAGAAGTGAGAGATAAACTGTCTAAATGGAATGCAGATATCATGGGAACAGACACCGACCCATTTTATGGAGCACCTGTTGTATTGGTTGTCTTAGCAGACAAAAACCGTCCAACAGCAGTCTATGACGGAAGTCTTGTTATGGCAAATCTAATGTTAGAAGCTCATGATTTAGGAATCGGAAGCTGTTGGATCCACAGAGCAAAAGAAGAATTTGAAAGTGAAGAAGGGAAAGAATTATTAAAATCTCTGGGAATTGAAGGGGATTATGTTGGAATCGGACATTGCGTACTTGGATATGTCGATGGAGAGTATCCGGGAATTCCTGAACGTAAAGATAATTGGGTGTACTATGTAGAATAAATTTTAATTTTGTAAGTTGGCCAACTGTAGTCTTTCAGTATATGATAAAAAATAAATAAGCAACCGAAAGCGATGCGGTGGAATTTTGCTCATATTTTGAACAAATCGCTGATTCGCCCAATTTCCTACGAAAACTCGCTCTGGAGTTTTGTCTAAGACCAAAGTCTTTGAAGCTCAGACATTCGTCCAATTGGGCTGCGAATTTATTCAAAATATGGCAAAATTCCAATGCATCGCTTTCGGTTGCTTATTTATTTTTTATCATATACCTGAAGTCTATAGGGTGGACAATTCACAAGATTGGAAAATTTAAGGTGGTGTGTATGTTTTACTGTATTGTTTATATATTTAGGTAATCGATAGCTGAAAATTCTCGCAATTTAAGGTTTCGTAGAAATTAAGATAAGAGAAATCATTAACCAATACCGTTTAATATACACACTGTGTAGTGATTTGAATAGTGTTCTGTTGTATGAGTCAGAAAGAAGATAAGAAGAAATATTTATAAGAAAAAAGGGTGACAACATGAGCACTTTTTGAATGCGTTTTTTACAAATTCGCAGCGCCCTGTGGTCGATTGTCTGAACGGAGCTGCGGGCATTTTGGCTCGCAGCAAGTGAGACAATATGTAATGACCCCCAAGTTTGTAGGATCGTGGATTTACCTGTATACTATGAATTGGAAACTAACAATGGTAACAGGGATTACCGCATACAAATTGGAGGTCATTATATGAATTATAACACAGTTTACGTAGGAATGGACGTTCATAAGGAAAGTTTTACTCTTTGTTCTTGCAAATATGAAGATGAAAAGGCATCTCATTACCAGAGAACACCAGCCAGTTACAAGAATGTATTAAGATATCTTGCATTTCTTCGCACTATATATGGAGAAGATACAAGATTTGTGTGTGGCTACGAAGCAGGATGCCTTGGGTATTCTTTGTATCATCAATTGGAAAATTTTAATGTGGAATGTGTGATCCTTGCACCAACTACAATGCTCGAACAACGCAGCAAAAGAAGGATTAAGACTGATAAAAGAGATGCAGAGATCATTGCAAAATCTCTGGCACAGCACAATTACAGTCCGGTACATATTCCAACGAAAATGGATAATCAGACAAAAGAATTCATCCGTATGCGTGATGATCATAAAGCGGAATTGAAAAAGATTAAACAACAGATCCTTGCCTTCTGTTTACGTCAGGGTTATCAGTATGATGGAAGTGGTAACTGGACAGCAAAACATGTGAAATGGCTGAGATCATTAAAAACAGAGGGTCTTTATAAAGAAATACTTGATGAATATCTGCTGACTTATACAATCCTGACAGATAAACTGAACCGTCTGGATCAGAGGATTGAAGAACTAGCATCCAAAGAAGAGTATAAAGAATCTGTCAGTAAGTTAACCTGTTTTCTAGGAATCAAGATACATACTGCGTTATCTGTAATTGTTGAAGTTGGAGACTTTCAGCGTTTTGTATCTGCACGAAAGTTTGCAGGGTATCTTGGATTGGTACCTGGACAACATTCCAGTGGCGATGACAGAAACGGACTTGGCATTACAAAAGCAGGGAACACCCATGTACGCAGACTGTTGGTAGAATCCGCACAAAGTTATACCCGTGGAAAGATCGGATATAAATCAAGAGTCTTAAGATCACGACAGGCGGGAAATTCACCGCAGATAATCAATTATGCAGACAGGGCAAATGAACGTCTGAGACGGCGTTATTACCAGATGGTTCTGAAAGATGGTAAAAAATATAATATTGCAAAAATAGCAGTTGCAAGAGAGCTTGCTTGTTTTATATGGGGAATGATGACAGATAATATTTACTGATATAAATATAGCACATTGATCACTATATCAAGACCAAGCCGCCAAAGGCGGTACTGCGTAGTCTTGACATACTGATCGATGTGCTAGAAATGATAATCAAGATGATGTAAGCCGGTCTCTGCCGCATACATCATCCAGCCTGTAATTAAAGTTGCAACTGAAGGCATCCCGAAAGAGTTTCGAATATGTTTAGGTTTGAACTATCTACGAGATAACTCTGTTGGCGCAGTAATATCTGTGATCCACGCCAGTGAGACAGCTAGAGTTCGCGGCGGACCATTGACCTGTCGGTAACCAATCCACGTATATCAGAGTGGCCAATGCCGGGAACTGATACATCGGAACTCTTTCTGGATGTCTTCAGAAACAATAAAATAAACATTTGTTGTGATTTCTGTTAATTTACTATTGACAAAAGTCATTACATATCAGTTATCGAAGGAACAGGCGCGGATCGGCGATTTGTAAAAAACGCTTTCAAAAATGCGGAGTGTCACCCTTTTTTCTTATAAATATTTCTTCTTATCTTCTTTCTGACTTATACATGTAACATCATTACAATCAGAATTTATTTATTATTATTCTTCTCAGCTTCCTGCATCTTCATAGCACGAACTTTTAAAGGAAGTCCAAATAATGTAATAAATCCATCCGCATCATGATGATCATACATATCACCAGTTGTGAAAGATGCTAAAGATTCGTTGTATAAGCTGTATGGAGAAGTAGTTCCAGCCTTGATGATATTACCTTTGTAAAGTTTGAATTTAACTTCACCTGTTACATACTGCTGAGTAGATGTAACGAATGCCTGGATTGCTTCACGAAGTGGTGTGAACCATTTTCCTTCGTATACAACCTGAGCCATCTGGCTTCCAAGTTTCTTTTTAGCTTCCATTGTTTCACGGTCAAGGATTAATTCTTCTAACTGATCGTGAGCTGCCATTAAGATTGTTCCACCTGGAGTTTCATATACACCACGGGATTTCATTCCTACAACACGGTTCTCAACGATATCAACGATACCGATACCATTTTCACCACCAAGACGGTTTAATTCAGTGATGATCTCAGAAACTTTCATTTCTTTTCCGTTTAATGTTTTAGGAACACCAGCTTCAAATGTCATAGTAACTTCTGTATCTTTATCAGGAGCGTTTTCTGGAGCTACTCCTAAAACAAGCATGTTGTCGTAGTTTGGTGCTAAAGAAGGATCTTCTAATTCAAGACCTTCGTGACTGATATGCCATAAGTTACGGTCACGGCTGTAGCTGTGGCTTGCGTCAAATGGAAGGTGGATTCCGTGTGCTTCACAGAATTCAATCTCATCTTCACGAGACTGCATTGTCCATACATCTGTCATACGCCATGGAGCAATAATCTTGATGTCTGGAGCTAATGCTTTGATACCAAGTTCAAAACGGATCTGGTCATTTCCTTTTCCTGTGGCACCGTGGCAGATTGCAACAGCATTTTCTTTTCTGGCGATTTCAACTAATTTCTTAGCGATTGCTGGACGAGCCATAGATGTTCCAAGAAGATACTGATGTTCGTATACAGCACCAGCCTGTACGCATGGCATGATATAGTTATCGCAGAAATCATCAACGATATCTTCGATATATAATTTAGATGCTCCGGATAATTTTGCTCTTTCATCAAGTCCATCTAATTCGTTACCCTGTCCACAGTTAACACAGCAACAGATAACTTCATAGTCAAATGTTTCCTTAAGCCAAGGAATCAGAGCTGTAGTATCAAGACCTCCGGAATATGCTAAAACAACTTTTTCTTTCATGAAATAAATCCTCCTAAGTGTATATTGACGGGATGTTTTCCTATTATATATAGGATCTGATATTGAAAATCCCGTATGTTCATATAAATATTTGCTTGTTTACTAATATACGTTATATTTACATCTTTTGCAAGGATTATTTTCGAAAATAATGAATATTTATAATATAAAAATGAATAAAATGAAAAATAATTGCATATTTATACAAAACTATTGCATATTTTAAAATTCAGTTGTATACTTATGAACAATGATTAAAAAAATAACCTACATTATAAAGAGAAGGACAAGGAGATTAACATGATCAAAGCAGGAATCATTGGATCCACAGGTTACGCAGGACAAGAACTTGTAAGAATCCTTACACAGCATAAAGATGCAGAGGTTGTATGGTATGGATCCAGAAGTTATATAGACCAGAAATATTATGAAGTATTTAGAAATATGTTCCAGATCGTTGATGACAAATGTCTGGATGATAACATGGATGAGCTTGCATCTAAAGTGGATGTGATCTTTACAGCAACACCGCAGGGACTTTGTAGTTCTTTAGTATCAGAAGAAATCTTATCTAAAGTTAAGATCATTGATCTAAGTGCGGACTTCCGTATTAAAGATGTAAATCGATATGAAGAATGGTATGGGATCAAACATCAGAGCCCAGAATTTATTGATGAGGCAGTTTATGGACTTTGCGAGATCAATCGTGAAGATATCAAGAAAGCACGACTGATCGCTAACCCAGGATGCTATCCAACATGTTCTACATTATCCATTTATCCAATGGCGAAAGAAGGACTCATTGAGATGAACAGTGTGATCATCGATGCTAAATCAGGAACATCCGGAGCTGGACGTGGTGCGAAAGTCAATAACTTATATTGTGAAGTAAATGAAAATATCAAAGCATATGGAGTTGCAACTCACAGACATACGCCAGAGATCGAAGATCAGTTAAGCTATGCATCTGGAGAAGAAGTATTATTAAACTTCACACCACACTTAATTCCAATGAACCGTGGAATTTTAGTGACAGCATATGCAACACTTAAGAAAGATGTAAGTTACGAAGAAGTGAAAGCAATCTACGACTCTTATTATAAGAATGAAAAATTCGTCAGAGTGTTAGATAAAGATGTCTGCCCTGAGACAAGATGGGTAGAGGGAAGTAACTATGTGGATGTCAACTTTAAGATCGATAAACGTACAAACCGTATTATCATGATGGGTGCCATGGACAACCTTGTAAAAGGTGCAGCTGGACAGGCCGTACAGAACATGAATCTTATGTTTGGATTAAAAGAAACTGAAGGATTAGAATTAGTACCAATGTTCCCATAGGGCTTTGGTAAGGAAGGACTAGAATTATGAAGATCATCAATGCCGGAGTAACAGCTCCAAAAGGTTTTAAATGTGCAGGACTTCGTGCCGGAGTGAAACCAGGGAAGACAAACAAAGACATGGCAATGATCGTAAGTGAAGTGCCAGCAAAGATCGCAGGAACATTTACAAAGAACATTGTAAAAGCCGCTCCAGTTTTATGGGGAAAGAAGATTGTAGAAGAACAAGAAGCAGTCAGAGCAGTGGTAATTAATACAGGAATTGCAAATGCATGTACGGGTGCACAAGGATATGAGAATGTAGTAACCGAAGCAAAAGAAGTAGCGAAATTGTTAGATATTAAACCAGAGGAAGTTGTCGTAGGTTCCACAGGAGTTATCGGACAGCAGCTGCCAATGGATGTGATCAAAGAAGGAATCAAGAAGTTAGTTCCAGAATTAAAAGCAGACAGACAAAGTGAAGAAGATGCATCCTGGGCTATCCTTACAACCGATACAAAACCAAAAGAAGCGGCAGTAGAAGTAGAGATCAATGGAAAGACAGTTACAATTGCAGGCATGTGCAAAGGTTCTGGAATGATTCACCCAAACATGGGAACAATGCTTGGATTTATCACTACAGATGCAGCAATCGATAAAGCTTTATTATTAGAACTGCAGAGGGAACTCATTGAAGATACATTCAACATGGTATCAGTTGATGGAGATACATCTACAAATGATACAGTTTTTGTATTTGCAAATGGAATGGCAGAAAATAAAGAAATTACAGAAAAAGATGCAGACTATGAAGCATTCAGAGAAGGATTATTATATGTTAACCAGTCTCTTGCAAAACAGATCGCAGGGGATGGAGAAGGATGTACACGTTTATTTGAAGTTCATGTAGCTGGTGCAGACTCCAAAGAAAATGCGAAGATCTTAAGCAAATCTGTCGTAACATCAAGTCTTACAAAAGCAGCAATTTACGGAAAAGATGCAAACTGGGGAAGAATTCTTTGTGCACTTGGCTATGCTGGAGTTGATTTTGATCCAGTCAAGGTTGATATTAGTTTAAAAAGTGCGGATGGTGTGATCGAGATCGTAAAAGACGGAATTGCAACAGATTATTCTGAAGATGAGGCAACGAAAGTATTATCTGCAGATGCAGTGACAGCAGATATTAATGTTCATAATGGAGTGTTTGAAGCAACTGCATGGGGATGTGATCTGACACACGATTATGTAACAATTAATGCAGATTACCGATCATAAGAATAAGATTATTATAGATAGACGACAAAATAAAAGGCATAAAAGCAGACAACTATGAAAGGAAGAATCAATGGAACAGATGAGAAATGAAATTAACGAATTGATCGAGCAGTCAAAACAAAAAGCAAAAGTATTAACAGAGGCATTACCATATATCCGTCGTTTCAATAACTGTTACGTTGTTGTAAAATACGGTGGAAGCGCTATGAAAGACAAGAATCTTCAAAAAAGCGTGATCAGAGATGTTGCACTATTAAAACTAGTAGGTATGAAACCGATCATCGTACATGGTGGTGGAAAAGAGATCAGTAAATGGGTTCGTATGTCAGGAAAAGAACCAGAATTTTACCATGGACTTCGTGTGACAGATAAAGAGACAATGGAAGTTGCTGAAATGGTATTATTTAAAGTCAATCAGGAACTGGTGGCCATGATGGCAGAAGTTGGGGTTAAAGCCGTAGGTCTTTCTGGAAAAGATGCTGAAATGATCCGTGTAAAGAAAAAAGAAATGCCTGGAAAAGATCTTGGATATGTCGGTGAGGTTAAGAGTGTCGATACAACACTTCTTGAAGCATTGATCGAAGATGATTTTGTACCAGTTATTTCTCCAATTGGTTTAGGAGATAACTATGAACCATATAATATTAATGCGGATGACACAGCATGTGCAGTTGCAGAAGCATTGAATGCAGAAAAACTAGTATTCTTAACTGATATCGAAGGGGTATTCGTAGATCCAGAAGATAAATCAACATTGATCTCTGAGATGGATCTTAAACAGGCAAAAGAATTTATCGATAACGGAGTTGTTGGAGGAGGAATGCTTCCAAAACTTAAGAACTGTATTGAAGCGATCGAAGGTGGAGTATCCAGAGTCCATATCTTAGACGGACGTTTAACAAATTGTCTGTTACTGGAATTCTTCACAGAAAAAGGTATTGGAACAGCCATCTTAAAAGAACCATTATTTGATAAACCATTATTCAACGAAGAAGATGAGGAAGGATGTTAAGATGAAAACGCAGCAGGAATATATTGAGCAGGGAGAACAGTATATCTTAAAGACATACAATCGTTTTCCAGTTGTATTAGAAAAAGGTGAAGGTGTCTATTTATATGATGCTGACCAGAAGAAATATCTGGATTTTGGTGCAGGAATTGCTGTATTTGCATTAGGATATGGAAATGAAGCATACAATCAGGCATTAAAAGACCAGATTGATAAATTGATCCATACATCAAACTTATATTACAATATTCCAGCAGTAGAAGCTGCAAAGAAGATTGTCGATGCTTCAGGGCTTAAAAAAGTGTTCTTTACAAACAGTGGAACAGAAGCAATCGAAGGTGCGTTAAAAGTTGCAAGAAAATATGCATATAATAAAGACGATTCCAAAGATTATGAATTTATCGCAATGAATCATTCATTCCACGGAAGAAGCCAGGGAGCTTTATCAGTGACTGGTAACAGTCATTATCAGGATGGATTTGTTCCAAAAGAATTTCGTGCTGTATTTGCAGAATTCAATAACTTAGAAGATGTTGTATCAAAGATCACAGATAAAACTTGTGGAATCATATGTGAAGTTGTTCAGGGTGAAGGTGGAATTTTCCCAGCGGATAAAGAATTCTTAGAGGGACTTCGTAAAGTCTGCGATGAGAAAGATATCTTACTGATCTTTGATGAGATTCAGTGTGGAATGGGGCGCTGTGGATCTTTGTTTGCACATGATCTTTATGGAGTAAAACCGGATGTCTTAACACTTGCAAAAGCGCTTGGATGTGGTGTTCCTGTTGGGGCGTTTGTTGTAGGTGAAAAGGCTGATGGGGCTTTAGTACCAGGTGATCATGGAACAACTTATGGTGGAAATCCATTTGCAGCAGCGGCGATCAATGCAGTATTTGACCAGTTTGAGAAGTTACAGGTTCCAGAACATGCAAAAGAAATTGGTACTTATCTATGGGATAAGTTAGAAGAGTTAAAAGAAAAGCATGATTGTATTACAGGGCATCGCGGAATTGCTTTAATGCAAGGACTTGAATTTAATGCAGATCATCCAGTTGGTGATATCGTTAAGAAAGCACTGGAGAAAGGATTGATCATAATTTCTGCAGGAAATAATGTCATTCGTTTTGTACCGCCGCTTGTGATTGAAAAAGAACATGTAGATGAGATGATTTCTATTTTAGAAGACTGTATCGCATAGAATGTATAAAAAAGACCTCTATGGAAAAACTATCCGTAAAAAGATAGTTTTTCATGGAGGTTTTTATATGTTTGGATTGATCATTGCATTGATTTCAGGAGCTTTAATGAGTATTCAAGGTGTATTTAACACAGAAGTAACTAAACAAAGCAGTACATGGACAACGAGTACATTTGTACAGGCAACAGGATTTCTCGCATGTTTGTTAATCTGGTTGATCGCTGAGAGGGAACAAAGTTTTACGATGCTTTTAAAGGTCAGCCCAAGATACCTTTTATTAGGAGGAGTGATCGGAGCGGCAATCACATTTACAGTGATCAAAAGTGTGGCAAGTTTAGGACCTGCACAGTCAGCAATGCTGATTGTCGCATCACAAAGTGTTGTTTCCTATCTGATCGAGGTTTTCGGTCTGTTTGGTGTGGAAAAAACAGCTTTTGCATGGGTAAAGCTTTTAGGAGTGGTTTTGTTTGTCACAGGATTGATAATATTTAAATGGAAATCATAAATATCTCTTGTAAAGTATTATAATTTTCGCTAAAATAGAAGTTAGATTTACATGTTCCAGACTCTTTGCATAAGACCGGGAGGTTTATGTTGTTTAGAAGAGTTAAAGTGATAACCATTTTGCTGATGGTTTTTATGATGTCCATTGGATGTAGCCGCAGGAAGGAAGTATCGATAGAACCAAAGAAGGAGACAAAGACAACGGCTGAGAAGTCTTCTTCTAAGGAAACTATTTATGTCTATGTATGTGGAGAAGTAAAACATCCAGGAGTTTATCGTTTTTCGAAAGGTGAACGTATTGTTTCTGCTGTGAAAGCAGCTGGTGGACTAACTAAGAAGGCTTCAGCAGAGAGTATTAATCAGGCAGAGAAGATGAAAGACGGGCAGCAGATAACGATTCCGTCAAAGAAACAGACAGCGAAGAATGAAGGATCTGATTCCAAAGCAGTGCAATCTTCCTCTGGAAAGATCAATATCAATACTGCAGGTGTCAAGGAGTTGATGACGCTTTCAGGGATAGGGGAAGCGAAGGCTTCTGATATTATCTCTTATCGAGAGGAACATGGCCCTTTTTCTGATATTTCAGATATTATGAAGATTCAGGGAATTAAAGAGGGGATATATCATAAGATCAAAGACAAGATAACAATATAATTTTAGAGGTGGAAAAATGAGGAAGGTCTTAGTTGTTGATGATGAAAAACTAATTGTGAAGGGCATCAAATTCAGTCTGGAACAAGATGAGATGCAAGTAGATTGTGCTTATGATGGAGAAGAAGCATTAGAGAAAGCCAAAGAGAATCAATATGATATTATTCTTCTTGATGTAATGCTTCCAGGACTGACTGGGTTTGAGGTTTGTCAGGCAATTCGTGAATTCTCTAGCGTCCCGATCATTATGTTGACGGCTAAGGGAGAAGATATGGATAAGATTCTTGGCCTTGAATATGGGGCAGATGATTATATCACAAAGCCATTTAATATTCTGGAAGTAAAGGCAAGGATCAAAGCAATCTTACGTCGAAGCGCACATCACGATGTGAAAGAAGAAGAATCAGCAAAGGTTGTAGAATGCAGAGGTTTAAAGATTGACTGCGAAAGCCGCAGAGTGCATATTCATGGCAAAGAAGTGAACCTGACAGCGAAAGAATTTGACTTGTTAGAGTTACTGGTATTTCATCCAAACAAAGTATACAGCAGAGAGGATTTGTTGAATACAGTATGGGGATATGATTATCCGGGGGATGCAAGAACGGTTGACGTGCATATCCGAAGATTGAGAGAGAAGATCGAAGTGAATCCGGGAGTACCGGACTATGTACATACAAAGTGGGGGGTAGGTTACTATTTTCAGTCCTAAGAAGAACAGATTTGCCTTTTTACATAGTATGCAGTTCTTTATTTTCTTGTCAGTTTTCCTTCTGACGACATTGATATCAGTTTTATTTAGTAAGTTGTTAAATGATGGATATCGTCAGAAAACATATGACCAGAAAGTGGATAGTGTGGTCAGTCAGTGTAGCTGGCTTGGTGATCAGGTAGTTGGAGTCGATTTTCATTTAGATGATGGCTCCAACTCTCTTTCTAATCAGATTGATGAACTTGCAGCAAGTATGAATGGGCGGATCATCGTAATTAAGAATAATTATAAGATCATCAAGGATACTCATACAGATTTTCAGTCTAGATTCTTTTTAAATGATAATGTATTGGATGTTATGGATGGAAAGAAGACAAGGATTGTATCAGAGAGTGGAAAGTATATCGAAGTGATGGTTCCGATCGTATCAAAAGCTGGAAAGCAGAATCATATCCTGGGAGCTGTGCAGGCGACTGTGCCATCTGAGGATATGATGGGAGCAGTTACGGAGATGGAGCATCGCAGGAATATGCTGCTGGTAGCATGTATCATCTGTGGATTATCAATGGCAATGATCATTAGTTATCTGCTGACGAGAGATTTAAAGAAGATTCAGAGAGATGTTGATTTTATTGCGGCTGGTCATGAAGATGAATCCATTGAAGAGACAGGATTCCTAGAAGTACGCAGTATTGTGCAGCGTTTTAATGAGATTCTTGGAAGAATGCAGACGTTGGAAGATTCAAGACAGGAGTTTGTATCGAATGTATCGCATGAGTTAAAGACACCAATGACATCGATGAAAGTTCTTGCAGATTCCTTAATTCAGCAGGGAGATCAGGTTCCGGCTGAATTATATCGAGAATTCATGCAGGATATCGTTGCTGAGATCGACCGTGAGAACGTGATCATTTCAGATCTGTTATCTCTGGTGAAACTAGACAAGAAAGCAGCGCAGCTTCAGATCACAACAGTAAGTATCAATGAATTGTTGGAGATTATCATGAAGCGTTTAAAACCATTGGCTCTGCAGCGTAATATCGAATTGATCTTTGAAAGTTTCCGTCCGGTAACAGCAGAGATTGATGAAGTGAAGTTGTCTTTAGGGCTTACGAATCTGATCGAGAATGGTATCAAGTATAACAAAGATGATGGGTGGATCCGCGTGACACTGAATGCAGATCATAAGTATTTTTATGTGAAAGTTGCAGATTCTGGTGTTGGAATTCCTGAGGATTGCCAGGATCAGGTATTTGATCGTTTTTATCGCGTGGACAAAGCAAGATCAAGAGATACTGGAGGCACAGGACTTGGATTAGCGATCACAAAGAGCGTTGTTTCTCTTCATAATGGAGAGATTAAGTTATACAGTAAGGTTGGTGAAGGAACAACATTTACACTTAGAATTCCATTAAAGTATAAAGGCTAGGAGGAAGAGATGAAGAAAAGAAAATTATGCATGATCTTTTTGCTTTGTCTGGCTTTGATGACTTTAGTGGCAGGATGCCGGTCAAAAAAAGAAACCAATGACCAAGGCAATCAAAAAGGAACAGCAATTTACTATACTAATAATGATGTTACGAAATTGATCATGAAGAAAGAAAATGTGGAGCTTGAAGGGAATCAGCAGCAGAAAGTGAAGATTTTATTAAAGAAACTTCAACAGACTCCAAAGAGTGATAAGATACGCTCAGTGATTCCAAAGAGAATTATGATCAATGGTGTATCAGTGAATACAAATATCGTTGAGATTGATTTTTCGACAGGGTATAAACGAATTTCAGAGAATAGAGATTTGATCTGCCGTGCTGGTATTGTATATACACTGACTCAGTTAAAAGATATCAATTATGTATCATTTTCAATTTCTGGAGAGCCAATGCTTGATACAGATGGTACAGCAATTGGTGCTCTTGGAAGAGATAGTTTTGTATTTGGTAAGTTGCCAATGAAATAATTTATGAAACAAAGACCGATGGTTCTTATATTTGCCGGAGTGTTATCCGGAACAGCCGTTGTATGGAATATTATGTCCATGACAGCGGCTTTTTATCTATTGACAGGTATTTGTCTGTTGGCGTCCTTGATTTTTAGTGATAGGCGTTATGGATGGATTGTAGTTGGAATACTTGCAGGAATTTTATTATCGTTAGGTTTTAAGACTTCCATGAAACTTGATCTGATCCAGGTAAAGGAAAAGGCAACAGAATATACAATGGGAAGAGTTTTAGAAGTATCGAAAACAAAGAAGGGAAAGTTAGCAGTACTTTTAAAAAATAAAAATTTGGAGGGGAAGATCCTTTTATATACACCCGAGGATGAAAAGATCATTCCAGGAGATATTCTTCGGTTTCAAGGAGAATTAGAAGAATGGGAAGATGTAGCTAACCCTGGCCAATTTTCAAGCAGACATTATTATTTCAGTAAAGGAATTTACTATCATGTATATTCGAAAAATATTGAGATCGAAGGACATCAAAATATATATTTTCAGGAAAAGATCTTGCAATGTAGAGAGTACATGAAACATCAGTTAGAAATTCAATACAAAAATGAAGTAAGTGATTTCTTAAAGGGGATGTTAATAGGTGATAAAAATGGACTGAGTGATGAGGCTAAAGATGACTTTAAGGAAAGTGGATTAATTCATTTACTTGCGGTATCAGGACTTCATATATCGTTGGCAGGAAGAAGGGTATATAAATTGGTTCGCAAGTGGTGTGGAAATTTTGTAGTTGGTTCACTGACAGGAATGACAGGCGCAGTGTTTTATTGTATTTTAACAGGTGGATCGGGATCGTCACTTCGTGCAGTGATGATGTTGGGTGTTTACTTCCTGTCAGAGATATTAGGAGAACACTATGATATGATGTCTGCAGGAGCTTTTGCAGGAATTGTCTTACTTATAATGTGTCCGTACAGAATCTATGATACGGGTTTTTTATATTCATTTACAGCAGTTTTTGTGATCGCAATTTATCAACTTGTTAAACCAAAGATGAAAGGTAAATATTATAAGTTGAAGGAATCTTTATCGTTTTGTATTTTTATCCAGATAGGGATGCTGCCATTGATCATATATTTTCAATATGAAGCTCCAGCTTTTTCTTTTCTTGCGAATGTAGCAGCAGTACCACTGGCAACGTGTGCTTTTACTTTAGCTTTTCTTTTGATTTTTTTGCCGTATACCGTATTTCATGAAGCAATCTCATGGATGATCCAAGGGGTTTTGTGGATTTCCAGACAGTCTTATGGGATGTTGACGATCGGACATGTACCATTTTTATGGGTACTCTTATTTTATTTTATGACAGGATTGTGGATATGGAAGAAAAATGGACAAAATCGACATATCAGGATCAGTCTGGCTTATGTTATCATGATCATTTTGATATGGATTCCAATGGCAAGAAGAAAGAGTCTGGCATTTCTTGATATTGGGCAGGGAGATTGTTTTGTAGCAGATACGAAGTCTGGGGCGATCATATTTGATGGTGGAAGCAGCAGTGAAGATCAGGTTGGAAGATATCGGATTCTTCCGTATATGAAATATCTGGGGTATCAGAAGATTCAGATTGCGGTGATCAGTCATATGGATATCGATCATTATTCTGGGATCAAGGAATTACTTGAGATGGGGAAAATTAAGTATCTTGGGCTTCCAGAGATTCCAAAAGATGAGACAATGAAAAAGATCATAGGTATAGCGAAGAAACGAGGAACAACTATTTTTTATCTTTCAAGAGGAAGGCAGATCACTACAAAAGATGGAAGTTTGAAAGTGTTGCATCCTCAAAAGAACAGTCAGATGGAAAAGAATGCGGCATCGTTGGTAATGCAGGGAAAAATACTTGGATATCGGGTGCTGTTAACGGGAGATGTGGAAAAAGAAGGTGAAGAAGAACTATTATCAGAAGAATTGGAAAGAGCAGATATATTAAAAGCAGCACATCATGGATCAAAAAATTCCACGAGTAATGAATTTTTACAAAAGGTTCAGCCGAAACAGACGGTCATCTCTTGTGGAAAACAAAATAGATATGGACACCCACATCTAGAAACTATCCACAGACTACAGACATATCGCACAAAGATTTATAGAACAGATCGAAGTGGTGCGATTATTTTTTTCAAAAGAAGAGATGGTTGAAAATCTTTCAAAAAAAAGGTATACTATCAAAAGCTATAGAAAGAGATGCAAAGAATATGAAGAAAATATTAGAAGATATCAAGACAAATACATACGAACGTTTTTATCTATTCTACGGGGAAGAAAAATATATGATCTCCCAGATGAAAAACCAGTTAAAAAAAGCATTAGTTTCAGAAGATGATACGATGAACTATTCTTATTTTGAAGGAAAAAGGGCTGATGCGATAGAGATTATTGAACTTGCTAAAACACTGCCGTTTTTTAGTGATCATAGGTTTTTGATCTTGGATGAAACAGGACTTGGAAAGAAAAGTGATGATACGTTTATTGAAGGATTAAAGGAAGCCTCGGATACAAGTGTTGTGCTTTTTATAGAAGATAGTGTAGATAAGCGTTCAAAGATTTATAAATTTCTTTCGAAGGAAGGACATGCGGTATGTTTTGAATCTGCTGGAGATAAAGAATTATCCAGATGGCTGGCCTCATTGCTTAAGAAAGAAGGAAAACAGATGTCATCTGCAACGATGCGAAGTTTTTTATATCGCTGTGGATCTGATATGTATACTTTAAAAAATGAATTAGAGAAATTGATCTCCTATGTTGGAGAGAGAGAAGAAATTACGATCCGTGATCTGGAAGAGTTGACATCTTCTCAGACGACAAATCAGATCTTTGTGATGCTTGAGGCAATTGCGAGAAAGCAAAGAGAAAAAGTATTGACACTATATTATGATCTGATCGAGTTAAAGGAATCACCATTTGGAATTCTGGCATTGTTAGTCAGACAGTGTAATCAGCTGCTTCAGGTGAAAGATTTAGATTGTCTTGGAAAGAGCAATGGGATGATCGCAAAGCAGATGAAAGTTCCAGCATTTGTTGCAGGAAAGTTAAAAGATCAAGCGAAAATGTTTTCAATGGATACACTCAGAGATATGATCGAAGCATGTGCAAAAACTGATGAATCAATTAAAACAGGAAAGATCAGTGACAGAGTTGGGGTAGAACTATTGTTGATCCAGTTCAGTCAGAAATAAATCAATCAATTTAAGATAGAAGAAGTCTAGTATAATAAAAATGATGAAAAAAAAGAAGCCTGACGGTGGCTTCTTTTTTTCGGGTTAATTTTATTAAAATTCGTTTCTTGATATCTGATTAAGCAATAGCGTTAACGGCTTTAGATAAACGAGCAATCTTTCTAGAAGCTGTATTCTTGTGGAAGATTCCTTTAGAAGTAGCTTTGCTGATTTCAGAAATGCAAGCTGTTAAAGCTTCAGAAGCTGCTGCTTTATCGTTAGCTGCGATCGCTGCTTCTACTTTTTTGATATATGTTTTAACTTTAGTTTTGATTGCTTTATTTCTTTCTGTTTTTGTGTTGATAACTTTGATTCTTTTTTTTGCTGATTTAATATTTGCCAAAGTGGGCACCTCCAATATGATAACTTAAATTTCTTTCTTTTCTTGAATCTTGTCTATAGCGAGACACGGTTAGCTATACACAAAACATACTGTTATATCTTATAGAAAATGATTGAATTTGTCAATATCTTTGGGGAAAAAATGTAATATTTTTTTAAAAACAATCACATACTAGAGAAAAAAGGAGGCAAAATCAATGCAAAATCGTACAGATCTGGCACTGGAATTAAAAGAAGAGAAGAATATTGGCTCTGCACAGTCAGGAATTATCGTAAAGACAAGAATTGATACAACGAATCATATAAAAGAAACAAAGATCATCATCAAAAACAAAAAAGGGGAGGACTCTTTAGGAAAACCAAAGGGAACCTATATTACGATCGAGGCGAAAGATCTGTCGACAAACGATGGTAGTTTTCATAAAGAAATGAGTGAAGCATTGTTTTTAAATTTAAAGGAAATGTTAAACAAAAAGAAAAAAATACTGATCGCAGGACTTGGAAATGCTAATGTGACAGCGGATTCGTTAGGACCTAAAGTTGTGAACAATCTATATATTACAAGACATTTGCAAAAAGAGGGGATCGCAAGCTATCAATTTGAACTAAGTGCGATCGCACCGGGGGTTATGGCACAGACGGGAATTGAGACAAGTGAGATTTTAGAATCATTAGCAGACCGGATAAAACCAGATGTTGTTATCGTGATCGATGCTCTGGCGGCCAGAAGTTATAGCAGGTTAAATAAAACGATCCAGATCAGCGATACGGGAATTGCACCGGGTTCAGGTGTTGGAAACCATAGAAATGAGATTACACAGCATACGATCGGTGTTCCAGTTCTTGCAATTGGTGTTCCAACGGTAATTTCTGTTCCAGCGATCATTCATGATGTTTTTGGAGAAAAATCTCTGGAAAATGTTTCTGAAAATATTGATGAAGAATTTATTTCCATGCATGTTACACCAAAAAATATTGATGAATCTATGAAACGGATCAGTTATACGATATCTGAAGGAATCAATCATTTACTGCATAATTAAAATATGAATGAATACAATGAAAGTATGGAGAAAAGAAAGAGATGGATATTGAGTATTATGATCGGTTGTTTTCTGATCATTTTTTTCAGTCAGAAGATCAATGTGCAGGGAATGGTTTTAGAATTCATGGATCATTATTATCATGGGATCATGACAGGATTTTTTCCGGCAGTATCTAAGAAGGAAGTGACATTTTCGGGAAATATTCTATCGGACATGGTCCGTATGTATTATCAGGAAACAGTACCGATCTTACAATATCGCACAGATTATAAGGATAAAAAAGAAGAAGATCTGGTACAGCAAGATTATTATTTTCAGGATGATGAAACAACGGATGAGGTGGTAGAGGAGGTAAAAAAAGAAGAAAAGTTGTTTCATGCAAAAAAATGGGAAAATTCAAAATATTTAAGAAAATATATTTATCAGATCGACAGTACGACAATGGCGACAGAGAATGAGTTAAATGGAAAAGTTTTATTAAACACGAACTTAAAATTAAGGAAATCTGATGAACCGCAGATTTTAATTTATCATACACATGGGAGTGAGGCATACCGTGGCAGCAGGAAAGGAAGAAAATCAGATACTGTGATCGGTGTTGGAGATGTTTTAACGAAGAGATTGGAGCAAAAAAATATCAAGGTTGTACATGATCGTAACATTTACGATGTAAAAAACGGAAAAGAGGAGCGATCTAAGGCTTATAATTATGCAGCAACTGCAATTGAAAAGAATCTAAAAAAATATCCATCCATTCAGGTTGTGATCGATCTGCACAGGGATGGAGTCAATGAATCGACAAAGCTTGTGACGAGACAAAATGGAAAGAGAATGGCGCAGATCATGTTTTTTAATGGAATGAGCCGTACAGCAACAAATGGAAATATCAAATATTTAAAGAATCCAAATAAGCAGACAAATCTTGCGTTCAGCCTGCAATTGCAAGCACAGGCTGCTTTGAAATACCCTGGATTTACACGAAAAATTTACGTAAAAGGATATCGTTATAATCTGCACTACAGAGGAAGAAGCTTGTTAGTGGAAGTTGGTGCGCAGAATAATACGTTATCAGAAGCAAAAGCGTCTATGAGTTTACTTGCTGAATTATTAAATAATGTGTTATACTAAAATGGAGTGTCTGAAAAGACATATGTACTTGAAATATAATTAGGAGGAACTTATGGCAATAGATCAGAGTAAAATACGAAATTTTTGTATTATCGCACATATAGATCACGGAAAATCAACATTAGCAGATCGAATCATTCAGATGACAGGAACATTAACGGATCGAGAGATGCAGGAGCAGGTTCTTGATAACATGGATCTTGAAAGAGAACGTGGGATTACGATCAAATCGCAGGCAGTACGAATTGTTTATAAAGCTGACGATGGGGAAGAATATATTTTTAACTTGATTGATACACCGGGACACGTGGACTTTAATTATGAAGTATCACGAAGTCTTGCAGCATGTGAGGGAGCAATCCTTGTTGTCGATGCTGCACAGGGAATAGAGGCACAGACATTGGCAAATGTTTATCTTGCGATTGATCACGACTTAGAAGTTATGCCGGTTATCAACAAGATCGATCTTCCGAGTGCAGATCCAGAGCGTGTTAAAGCAGAAATTGAAGATGTGATCGGAATCGATGCAGAAGATGCACCTCAGATTTCTGCAAAAAGCGGACTAAATGTAGAACAGGTATTAAAGCAGATCGTAGAGAAGATTCCATCACCAGAGGGCGATAAGAATGCACCATTACAAGGATTGATCTTTGACAGTATGTATGATGCATATAAAGGAGTTATCATCTTTACAAGGATCAAAGAAGGAACGATCAAAGTCGGAACAAAGATGAAGATGATGGCAACTGGAGAGAGTGCAGAAGTTGTAGAAGTTGGTACATTTGGGGCAGGAAGATTCAATCCATGTGATGAACTGACAGCAGGGATGGTTGGATATGTTACAGCCAGCCTTAAAAATGTACAGGGAACCAGAGTTGGTGATACGATTACAGATGCAGATGATCCATGTGCTGAACCACTTCCAGGATACAAAAAAGTAAATCCTATGGTATATTGTGGACTATATCCAACAGATGGAGCAAAATATCCGGATTTAAGAGATGCATTAGAAAAATTACAGTTAAATGATGCAGCACTACAATTTGAAGCAGAGACATCCGTTGCGTTAGGATTTGGATTTAGATGTGGATTTCTTGGATTATTGCATTTAGAGATCATTCAGGAACGTTTGGAGAGAGAATATAACTTGGATCTTGTAACAACAGCACCAGGCGTTATTTATCGCGTATATAAGACGGATGGAAGTATGATCGAATTAACGAATCCATCCAATCTTCCAGATCCATCCGAGATCGACCATATGGAAGAACCAATCGTAACAGCGGAGATCATGGTAACTTCTGAGTTTGTTGGAGCGATCATGGGATTATGCCAGGAAAGACGAGGCGTATATCTTGGAATGGAGTATATGGAAGAGACGAGGGCATTACTTCGTTATGAACTTCCATTAAATGAAATCATTTATGATTTCTTTGATGCATTAAAATCACGTTCCAGAGGTTATGCATCCTTAGATTACGAAATGAAAGGATATCAGACATCAAGACTTGTAAAATTAGACATTTTGATCAACAAAGAAGAAGTTGATGCGCTTTCTTTTATTGTACATGAAGATACCGCGTATGAGCGTGGACGTAAGATGTGTACAAAATTAAAAGAAGAAATTCCAAGACATATGTTTGAAGTACCGATTCAGGCAGCGATTGGAAGTAAAGTCATTGCAAGAGAAACTGTCAAAGCAATGAGAAAAGACGTTCTTGCCAAATGTTACGGTGGAGATATCTCCCGTAAGAGAAAGCTGTTAGAGAAACAGAAGAAAGGAAAGAAACGAATGCGTCAGGTAGGAAATGTTGAAATTCCACAGGAAGCATTCATGAGTGTTCTGAAGTTAGATGAAGACTAATACGATCGAGCTTTATATTCATATTCCATTTTGTAAAAGTAAGTGCAGATATTGTGATTTCTGTTCCTTTCGGGCAGAGGAGGAAACGATCCATGCATACCTGGGGAAACTAAAAGAAGAACTGATTTTCTGGGGAAAGAAATTAGCAGCACGAGACGTTGTAACCGTCTTTATTGGAGGCGGAACGCCATCATATCTTAGAAGAGAAGATATTCAAATGATTTGTGAAACTATATTTGAACATTTTCATATTTGTGAGGATGCTGAGATTACGATTGAAGCGAATCCAGGAACAGTAGATTTAAAAAAACTATGTACATATAGGGAAAATGGGATCAACAGGATTAGTTTTGGCTTGCAGTCAACAGTGAAAGAAGAGTTGGAGTATCTGGGAAGAATTCATACCTATGAAGAATTTTTACAAAGTTTCGACTGGGCAAGACAAGCTGGATTTTTGAACATCAATGTTGACTTGATGAGTGCGGTGCCGAAACAAACATTAACTTCTTATGAAGAGAATTTAAGAAAAATAGCTAAACTTTCTCCAGAACATATTTCTGCGTATAGTCTGATCATTGAAGAGGGAACACCTTTTTACGAAGATAACAAGTTAGAGGAACTTCTTCCATCAGAAGAAGATGAAGTTTTAATGTATCGAATGACAGAAAAGATTTTAAACGAATATGGTTACGACAAATATGAGATTTCAAATTATGCAAAGCCAGGTTTTAAAAGCAGACATAATCTTGGGTATTGGTCCCATATTCCGTATTTGGGAGTGGGGCTTAATGCCTCTTCGTATCTGGATGAGAAACGTTTTGAGAATCCATCCGATATGAAAGACTATTTAGAGATTCAATCGTTCGGAGATGCATATGAAGGAGCCTGTTCGTTATCAGTTTATGAACAGATGGAAGAATTTATGTTTCTTGGACTTCGAAAGACGAAAGGCATTTCGAAGAAAGAGTTTATAGAACGTTTTGGTTGCTCCATGGATTCTGTCTATGGAAAGCAATTGATAGAATCCATGAAACAAGGCATGATGAAAGAAGAAGGAGACCGAGTTTTTCTGACGCAAGATGGTATCTTAGTCAGTAATCAGGTCTTATGTGAATTTTTATTTGACGAGGAAGTTTAAGGATACAAGTTTATCAAAGATCCATTAATTTTTTTAGATTAATCTGCCCCCAGCCCTGATGGTGTCTGGGGGTTTTTAATTTGTCGCAGTTTTTTCGCAGTTTCATTTTTATATCCTTATTGGTGTAAAAAGGATATTTTTCGAGCAGGAGAGCAAAAGAACCAGAGACGACAGGGGTTGCCATGGAAGTACCACTTTTGATAGCATAGCGGTTATTTAAGGAACACGAAAAAATATTTGTTCCAGGGGCAACAACATCCGGCTTCATAACGCAGGATGTTGTGGGACCGCGTCCGGAATATCCTGAAGAGAAGTGTTTTCTTCCGATCATTTGAAAATTATCGTCGCTGGAACCAACAGTGATGATTTTTGGACTATTTCCAGGAATTGAAATACTGTATGGTTTTGGACCATGGTTTCCGCCGGCAATACAAACAACAAGACCATCATCCCATAGGGCGTTGACATGTTTTAATAGTTCTTTGGAGGCTGAACTATCCTCGGAACCAGGACTTCCTATTGAGATGTTAACGATACGGATCTGATAGGAGCGATGATACTCATGAATCCAGTCAAGACCCTGTAAGAAGGCGCTTTGAACACCGTTTCCTGAGGCATCCAGTACTTTTAAAGAAACGATATGGGATTTTGGAGCAATTCCCAAATAATCGGAACCAAATGTTGCAGAGGAAGCAGCGATGCCGGTAATATGAGTTCCATGTCCATTATCGTCATAGCTGAAAGATTTGGAATGAACAAAATCTACAAATTTGGCGATCCGTGTGGAATGCGGAGAGAAATCTTTATGTGGGAAAAGGCCAGTATCAAGATAGGCAATGCCGATACCTTCTCCAAGAAAACCATGCTGATGGGCAAGATCAGCATGGATTTGTTTTGAAACAGAAATCTGCATGGAAAGTTGCCTTTCATACTTTATATTATTAGAATACGCAGAATAAAAGATGAGGGGAACAAGAAAAAGGCCCTCTGCAGGACCTTTTAATGTAAAAATATTTAGTTAAATCCGATAAATCTACGAGCTGCTTTATACATAGCAATCGTAGCTTTTTCTTCCAACATATCCAGGCAGATTTACTGCACAGCTTGTAATATTATGACGGATCTTACGATACAGACGTTTGTCACTGTCATATAAATATTTCCATAATTCTTTTCGCATCTTTAAATGCTCTTTCTGTCCAGATTTTACAGAAATCACGGAAGAAATACACATGATAATGGAAAGATAATGTCTCATATAACGTTCTAATGGCTTACTTACAAGATTAAACTGAGTCATATAATCAATCATGATATAAGTAACTTTAAACTGCTGGTCGATACGTTTGATCATATTTGTCTCATTGACAGACTGATCATCACGTCCAATGAAATAACGATAGAAGTTAACATCCAGATAATACATTGTTTTTACATATGGAAGTGGTTTGAATACATAAATATTATCCACATAGAATGTATGCTCTGGAAGCTCTAGATCGCATTCACGAAGCAGTGCAGTACGATAAATGACAGAGTGCATTAAAATATACTGGCTGACAGGAAAACGTCCAACATCATCCCAACAAAAAATCTGATCTTTGGGGATTGCATGACGATAATGAATAACAGTTTTTTTCTTGACTCCCTGTTTTTCATATACATAGTTGGAAAGCAGCATATCAAGGACAGTTCCCTGTTTGTAGAAATTCGCAAGAGTATCAAGAATTTCTCCATAAGCATATTCATTTACCCAATCATCACTATCCACAACTTTTAAGTAAATACCCGTGGCATTTTTGATTCCTGTATTTACAGCACCACCATGACCTTTATTTTCCTGATGAAGTGCACGGCAGATGCCAGGATATTTTTTTTCATATTCATCTGCGATTGCAGCAGTGTTGTCAGAAGATCCATCGTTAACGATCAGGATCTCCACCTGATCTCCACCTGGTAATAAGGTATCAATACAGTGTCTCATATATTCCTGAGAGTTGTAGCAAGGTACAACAAAGGATATTAGTTTCATAAAAACCTCCTGTTTTTCAATACGGTTAACGTTACTATTATATATGTTTTTTCGCAAATTAGCAAAGAGTTTCCCATTCTTCATAAAGTTCTTCCAAAGAAGAAGCGATGGAAGCCTGCTCATTGCTAAGTTCCATTAATTTCGCAGGATCAGAAGCATTTTCAGGTAAAGACATAGCTTCTGAAAGTTCTTTTTGTTTCGTTTCCAACTCAGTGATCTGCTCTTCGACTTTTTTGAGACGATTTTCTCTTTTTCTCTGTTTTGCTTGTTCTTCTTTTTGCTGTTTCCAATCGAGTTTGGATTCTGTATCAACAGAAACAGAGGAAGCAGTAGAAGAAGTAAGAGATGCCTTTTCTTTTTCCTTCTGAGCAATATAATCCTGATAATTTCCAGGATAAGAAGTTAATCCATGATCAGAGATTTCTAAGATTCGTGTTGCAGTTTTGTTGATAAAATAACGATCATGTGAAACATAAAGGATTGTTCCAGTATAAGCATTCATTGCAGATTCCAGAATCTCCTTAGACTGAATATCTAAATGGTTTGTAGGCTCATCAAGAATCAGAAAATTCGCATGAGACAGCATTAATTTTGCAAGAGAAACACGCCCTTTTTCTCCACCGCTTAAAGAGGAGATCGGGCGGAAAACGTCTTCTCCATAAAATAAAAATGCAGCCAAAGTATTGCGGATCTTTGTGTTATTAAGATCTGGATAAGCATCTGAAATTTCATCAAAAATCGTTTTGGAATCATCTAAGTTATCTTGTGCCTGGTCATAGTATCCAATGGAAACTCCAGCTCCAAGGCTGATCGTACCACCATTATTACTGATTTTTTTGCAAATGATCTTTAACAGTGTTGTTTTACCAGTTCCGTTTGGTCCGATCAGGGCAACGCGTTCTTCACGAAAAATATCAGCACTTAATCCATGGAATAATGATTTGTTTCCAAAAGATTTGGATACATCTTTTAAAGTCAGAACATCATTCCCACTGATGATCTCTGGTTCAATGCTAAGACGCATATCAGCATTATATTCCGTAGGTTTCTCCAATACATCAATCTTATTTAAAGCTTTTTCACGGCTTTCTGCACGTTTGATTGATTTTTCACGATTGAACTGTTTTAATTTTTTGATAACTTCTTGTTGATGTTTGATCTCTTGTTGCTGATTTTTGTATTCTTTTAAACGGATTGCTTTGATCTGATCACGTTTTTCGATAAATGTTGTATAATTTCCATCAAACAGCATGGAGTGTCCTTGGTCGATCTCCATGACCTTATTGACAATCTTATCAAGAAAATAGCGGTCATGAGATACGATGATCACAGCTCCTTTGTAATGAGACAGGTAATTTTCAAGCCACCTTATGGAATCAACATCCAAGTGGTTTGTTGGTTCGTCAAGAAGCAGAATATCAGGATTTTTAAGCAGTAACTTACCAAGAGCAACACGAGTTCTTTGACCTCCAGATAAAGTGTTGATCTCTTTTGTGAAATCTTCTTCAGAAAAGCCAAGTCCTTTTAAGATTCCTGTGATCTCACTTTTGTATGCAAAACCATTTAATTGCTCAAATCTATGAGTAGCATTTGTATACTGGTTCATTTTTTGTTCTAGTGCATCACCGGTCAGATGTTTCATTTCCTGTTCATAGGTACGCATCTGTTCATTTAATTCAATGACTTCTTTTTTGACGGAAAGAAGTTCATCAAAAATTGTATGGTGGAATGTATGATCCTGATGTTGGGCAAGATAGCCAATGCTTGCGTCTTTCTTTAAAGAAATTTCACCTTCATCATAAGAGATTTCACCAATCAATATTTTTAAAAGTGTCGATTTTCCGGCACCGTTATATCCGATGATCGCCAGCCGGTCGTTTTCATTTAAGTGAAATGAGATATTCTGCAAGACTGGTTTTTCGACAAATGTTTTGCAGATATTCTGGCATGATAATATCATTAAGATACCCCTTTCAAATTTTTTATTATAGACATTATTTCTCAGAATACCATATTTTTTGAAAAAATGAAATATTTTCATGACGGAAAGATTGACAGTTATTAGACAATCTTATATAATTATAAGCGAAATAAAGATTTTGGAGGAATAAAATGGCAAACTCAGATAAGAATATTTCCTCAGCAGTTATCAAACGACTTCCTAGGTATTTCAGATATTTAGGAGCGTTAAAAGCGAAGAATATTACAAGAATCTCTTCAAAAGAATTAAGTGAACAGATGATGGTAACAGCATCGCAGATTCGTCAGGACCTTAACAATTTTGGTGGATTTGGGCAGCAGGGATACGGATATAATGTAGATAATCTGTATACAGAGATTGGTAAGATCTTAGGTCTGGATAAGAGAAATGACATGATCATTGTTGGAGCCGGAAATCTTGGACAGGCTCTTGCGAATTATCAGTCTTTTAATGAAGATTATGGATACAAAGTCATGGCACTTTTTGATGTGAATCCAAAGCTGATCGGAATTTCTGTCCGTGGAGTGAAAGTTCTTGATACAGATGAACTAGAGAACTTTATCAAAACACATGGAATTAAGATCGCTGCACTGACAATTCCGAAGGATCAGGCACCTGCGATCGCAAAGAAGATGGCAGAATGGGGAATTAAAGGATTCTGGAATTTTGCACCAATCGATCTTCATTTACCAGATAATGTTACAGTAGAGAATGTACATTTAGCAGAAAGTCTGATGACATTAACATACAATGTCCACAACCGTGAAGAGAGTGAGAACGAATAGCAGGTAAGAAGATGATTGCTGGAATAGGAACAGATCTCGTAGAGATATACCGGATAGAAGAGATGATTCTTCGAGGAAGACATCTTTCAAGAATTTTTACGACAACTGAATTAGCATATGCAAAAGACAATGCTACGACTTTAGCTGGCAATTTTGCTGTAAAAGAAGCCGTTTCCAAAGTATTTGGAACCGGCTTTTTCGGTGTGGAACCATATGAGATTGAAGTGTTGAGAAATGAATCAGGTGCGCCATATGTCAAATTATATGGAAATGCGAAAGAGATAGCAAAAGATAAACAAGTTTCAAGAATTCATGTATCGATCACGAATACAAGAGAATTTGCACAAGCTTTTGCGATAGGAGAATGCGTATGAGATATGTATTAAAGAATCAGGAGATGCAAACGGTCGATCATGAGACGATTCATGGAATAGGAATTCCGGGACTTGTATTGATGGAAAGAGCATCTAAAGCAGTTGCAGATAAGGCTGCACAGATAGCAGATCATTCACAGAGGATATTGATCATTTCAGGAATTGGCAATAATGGAGGAGATGCACTTGCTTGTACGAGAATTTTGTTGGAGCAGGATTATTTAGTGGATTATATGATCGTTGGTAATATAGAAAAAGCTTCAGCAGATCTGAAATTACAGCTTCAGATACTTAAGAATCTAGGCTATTTTCCGATAGATTGTGAAGATGTAAATTTTCATGAATATGATCTTTTGATCGAAGGGATTTTTGGAGTTGGACTTTCTAGAGAAGTTGGTGGTGTTTATAAAGAAGTCATTGAACGGATCAATGCATGTGGTAAGCCTGTGATCGCAATTGATATTCCATCTGGAATCAGTGGAGATAGTGGAAAGATTCTTGGATGTGCAGTGCATGCGTCATCAACAGTTACATTTGGTGGATATAAAAGAGGTCATTTATTATATCCAGGACGAGAATATTGTGGAGATATTAAACTGGTATCCATAGGATTTCATGACCAGACGATCAAAAAGTATGCGACAGGATATATATTAGAGGAAAGTGATCATTTAATGCCAGAAAGAAAAGCATATTCCAATAAAGGAAGCTATGGGAAGATTTTGATCATTGCTGGAAATGAAACAATGTCAGGAGCTGCATGTTTTGCAGCAGAGGCAGCACTTCGGATGGGTGCAGGACTTGTGAAAGTGCTTTCTGATGCTGGAAATCGTCAGATTTTACAGACAAGACTTCCAGAAATTTTATTTGGAGAACGAAAAGATTTAGAAGAATCTTTAGAATGGTGTGATTGTATCTTGTTTGGCCCAGGAGTTGGTGTCAGTGAAGAAATGAAAGAAATGTTAGAGATGGTTTTGAAAAAAGGAAAAAAACCATTGGTCATTGATGCAGACGGATTAAATATAATCAGTAGATTTAACATGAAAATTGATTATCCATATGGGACGATCATGACTCCACATTTGATGGAGGCAGCAAGATTGATGTCATGTGATATCACACAGATCAAAGAAGATCTATGTCAGAGTGCACAAGATCTTGCAGAGAAATATCATTGTACAGCTGTTTTAAAAGATGCAACAACTATCGTTGCACGAGAAGATGATTTGGTGTATATTAATCAAAGCGGAAATGATGGAATGGCGACTGGAGGAAGTGGAGATGTTCTTGCGGGAATGATCACAGGCCTTTTGGGGGAAGGATTATCTGTTCATGAGGCAGCAGTTCACGGAGTTTATCTTCACGGTCTTGCAGGAGATCATGCAAAGCATGATCTGGGCGCTTACAGCATGATCGCATCAGATATTATTGCTCATATAAAGGACGTTACAGGAGGAAATTATGAACCAGTACTATAGAGTGCATGCAGTTATTGATCTGGATGCAATCTGTCATAATATAAGAGAAGTAAAACGTGTAGTTGGAGAAGGTGTGAAAGTAATGCCAGTGATCAAAGCTGACGGATACGGACACGGAGCAGTTCCAATTGCAAAAGAATTAAATAAGATCGGAGTTGATGCATTTGCCGTTGCAATCCTAGAAGAAGGGATCACACTTCGAAACAATGGAATCAGACAGCCAATCTTGATTTTAGGATACACATCAGAATATCAGTACAGCTCATTGATTCAGTATGAGATCGAGCCAACTGTATTCTGCTATGAGATGGCAGAGTCCTTATCAAAGATCGCGCAGGCACTAGGCAAAGATGCGAAGATTCATATCAAACTGGATACAGGAATGAACCGTATCGGATTTAAACCAACCAAAGAATCTGTAGATAGCATAGAGAAGATCGCCAAATTACCAAATATCAAGATTCAAGGAATCTTTACACATTTTGCATGTGCAGACGAGGCGGATAAAACAGAAACTTATGAGCAGGAACGAAAATATGATCAGTTTATTACGTGGCTTGAGGAAAGAGATATCTATATTCCGATCAAACACGTATCAAACAGTGCATCGATCATTGATCTGGATGGATTTAGAAAAGATATGGTACGTTCAGGAATCATTACTTATGGATTATATCCATCAGAAGAAGTTTCAAAAGATGTATTGGATTTAAGACCAGCAATGGAATTAAAGACACACATTGTATATATCAAAGAAGTGGAAGCAGGAGAAGGAATCAGTTACAATCACACATATGTAACTGATAAGAAGACAAAGATCGCAACTATCCCAGTAGGATATGCAGACGGATACCCAAGATCACTCTCTTCCAAAGGAAAAGTATTGATCCGTGGGCAGTATGCACCGATCATTGGAAGAATCTGTATGGATCAGTTTATGGTTGACGTGACAGATATTGAAGGTGTATCTGTGATGGATGAAGTAACTTTAGTCGGACACGATGGCAATAAAATGTTGACCGTAGAAGAAGTTGCAAATGAAGCAGGATCTTTTAATTATGAATTTGTCTGTGGGATTGGGAAACGTGTTCCACGAGTATACATTCGAAACGGAGAGATGAAAGAAACAGAATATTTTGAAAAATAAGGAATACTTTTGAAAGAATCGTAAATACTCTTCATACAATATTTAAAAAGAAATGGAGAGTGTTTATGCTTATGGTAATTAAGCGAGGCGATATATTTTATGCAGATTTAAGACCGGTTGTTGGTTCAGAACAAGGCGGTATCCGTCCTGTGATCGTATTGCAAAATGATGCGGGAAATAAATATAGTCCAACGATCATCTGTGCAGCGATCACAAGTAAGATGAACAAGGCAAAGTTGCCGACTCATGTACCGATCGACTGCCACAGATGTGAATTAGAAAAAGATTCTGTGATCTTGTTAGAACAGATCCGGACAATCGATAAAAGTCGTTTAAGAGAAAAGGTATGCCATTTAAATTGTACATTCCTAAAACAAGTGGATCATGCACTAAAGATCAGTTTAAGTCTTGATACATAACAGGAATCTTGGATATATTGACCTTTTTTCTTAGAAATGATATATTTAAGTTTGTATAGTCTTAATTTCTAGAAGATAAAAGGAGAAAGAAAAAGAAATGGAAGGATTTACTCCCTCGGTGCTTATGATGATCATTTTAGCAGTTATCATCGGATTTGCAGTTGGGTGTTTTTTCATGAAACAAAGAGAGAAGATCAAAGAAGCAAAGAAAAAACTGCACACATCAGAACAAGAACATGAAGAGGATGAAGACAATGAATATGAAGAAGAAATCATGAACATTGTTAACGAAGGACATGAGCAAGGTGCGATCATGGAAGGGGAAGCCCGCATGATCACGAATATTTTCGAATTTGGAGATAAAGATGTTACAGATGTTATGACATCAAGAAAGAAGATTGATGCGATTGATGTAAACATGTCCGTAGAGAAAGCATTAAATTATATGTTAGATGAGCCATATTCAAGATACCCATTATATGAAGATGACATTGATAACATTGTAGGAGTGCTTTATTTAAAAGATGTGATCGATGCATATCTTAATCAGAAAGAAGCAACACTTTCTGATATTGCAAGAGAGCCGTTTTTTGTTCATCAGACGATGAATTTATCGGTGCTTTTTCAGGAGATGCAGACCAAGAAGATTCATATGGCGATCGTTATTGATGAATATAGCCAGACAGAAGGTATTGTATCTATGGAAGATATGTTAGAGGTCATAGTAGGGAATATTTTAGACGAATATGATGTCGAAGACCGTAATATCACCAAGATCGGATGGGCAGATATCTATCTTGTACGTGGAAGTACGAGACTGGAAGAACTTGAGGATACATTAGGAATCGAATTTGACGTTGAAGATATTGAGACACTCAATGGATTTTTAATTGATCAGCTGGGACATTTACCAGAAGACAATGAAGAAATAGAAATTATCTACCAAGGATATTCCTTTAAATCTGTTGATATTCATGACAACATGATTAGACAGGTAAAGGTAGAAAAAAGGAAAAGGAAGGAAGAAGAAGATGTCAGGACACAGTAAATTTGCGAACATCAAACACAAAAAAGAAAAAAATGATGCGAAAAAAGGAAAGATTTTCACAGTCATTGGAAGAGAAATTGCAGTAGCCGTTAAAGAGGGTGGACCAGATCCAGACAACAATAGCAGATTACGTGATGTCATTGCAAAAGCAAAAGCAAACAATATGCCAAATGACACGATCGAACGTGGTATCAAAAAAGCTGCCGGAGATGCAGATTCTGTTAATTATGAGCAGATTACATATGAAGGATATGGACCAAGCGGAGTTGCGATCATCGTAGATACATTAACAGATAACAAAAACCGTACAGCATCTAATGTAAGAAATGCTTTCACAAAAGGAAATGGTAACGTAGGAACACCAGGATGTGTATCTTATATGTTCGAGAAGAAAGGACAGATCATCATTTCTAAAGAAGAATGTGAAATGGATGCAGACGATCTTATGATGATGGCATTAGATGCCGGAGCAGAAGACTTCAACGAAGAAGACGACAGCTTTGAAGTATTGACAACACCAGAAGACTTCAGTGCAGTCAGAGAAGCTTTAGAGAAGGAAGAAATCCCTATGGCAGATGCCAGTGTAACAATGATCCCTGGTACTATGGTCGAACTTACAAGTGAAGAAGATATTAAGAGTATTCAGAAAACATTAGATCTTCTTGATGAGGATGACGATGTGCAAGAAGTTTATACAAACTGGGATGAATAATCTGTTATAGATTTTATAGAATATAAAATAATAAGAACCTTAACTCAATGCATATATAATAAATGCTGGGAGTTAAGGTTCTTTTTTGCTATGATATTTGAAATTTATAATATGAATTATTACTGTTACTAAGTAATCTTCGAACACCTATAAAACTATGCATTCTCAAGTGCTTCTTTCAGATCATTGATAATATCTTTTGCACTTTCAATTCCAACGGATAAACGGATCATTCCAGGAGAAACACCAGCTTCTCTTAACTGTTCATCATTCATCTGGCGATGTGTATGACTTGCTGGGTGAAGAACCATTGTTTTTGATGCAGCAACATGAGTTGCGATGTTCGCTAATTTTAAGCTATCCATAAAACGTACTGCAGCATCACGTCCACCAGTCAGTTCAAAGGAAATAACACCACAGGTTCTTCCCTCATCCATATATTTTTGTGCTAGTTCATGATATTTATCATCAGGAAGTCCGGCATAAATAACATGAGATACTTTTTCATGAGCATCTAAGAATTCAGCGACTTTCTGAGCATTTTCACAATGACGTTCTACACGCAAAGGTAGTGTTTCTAATCCAAGATTTAATAAGAAACAGTTTTCAGGGGATGGAATGGAACCAAGGTCACGCATCAGCTGTGTTGTAGCTTTTGTGATATAGGCTTTCTTTCCAAATTGTTTTGTATAAACGACACCATGGTAAGATTCATCAGGTTCAGTAAGACCATGATATTTGTGTCCATAAGCGTCCCAGTCAAAGTGTCCGCTGTCAATGATTGCACCGCCAACTTGAACGGCGTGTCCATCCATATATTTTGTTGTTGAATGTGTGACGATGTCAGCACCCCATTCAAAAGGACGACAGTTGATCGGTGTTGCAAAAGTATTATCAACGATCAATGGAACTTCATGTTCATGGGCAACCTTTGCAAATTTCTCAATATCAAGAATGACAAGTGCAGGGTTTGCAATTGTCTCTGCAAATAAAACTTTGGTATTCGGTTTGAATGCAGCAGCAATTTCTTCAGCACTTGCATCAGTATCAACGAATGTACAGTCAATTCCAAGTTTCTTTAATGTAACACCCAGAAGGTTAAATGTTCCACCATAGATCGTAGAAGCTGCAACAACATGATCTCCAGCTTCACAGATATTAAAGATCGCATAGAAGTTTGCAGCCTGTCCAGAAGAAGTAAGAAGCCCTGCAACACCTCCTTCAAGATCAGCAATTTTGGCAGCTACAGCATCGTTCGTAGGATTCTGAAGACGCGTATAGAAATATCCTTCTGCTTTCAGATCAAATAACTGTCCCATTTCATCGGTTGTATCATATTTGAAAGTAGTACTCTGATAAATAGGAAGTGCACATGGTTCTCCTTTCTTAGGAGTGTAACCAGAATGAAGACATTTTGTTTCTAAATCATAATGACTCATAATCATAATTCCTTTCTGTTATAAAAAATATGTATTAAATTATACCCGTAATTCCTAAAGAAAACAAGGGGAATAGAATTCAGATAATTTATTGAATTGACTAAAAAAAAAGAAAATTCGAGATTTTTTATATAAAAGAAAAACAACTTGACAAAAAAATTATTTTTATCACACAAACCAACAAAAACATTGAAAAACTTAACGAAGTTCTTAAGATAATTTGTTGTTTTATTTTTAACGATGTGCTAAAATAAAGATGTTATTTTTAATACTGAAAGGAGTTTCAACATGATTTATTCACATGAAGTAGAACAAATGTGTACAGTAGCTCAGGGTGTAAACCATGGAGCTGCCCCAATTCCTGAAGAAGCAAAATGGGTAAAAGCGAAAGATGTAACAGACATCTCAGGATTAACACATGGTATTGGTTGGTGTGCACCTCAGCAGGGAGGATGTAAATTAACTCTTAACGTTAAAGAAGGTATCATCCAGGAAGCATTAGTAGAAACAATCGGATGTTCAGGAATGACACATTCAGCTGCTATGGCATCTGAAATCTTACCAGGAAGAACAATTTTAGAAGCATTGAATACAGACTTAGTTTGTGATGCTATCAATACAGCAATGAGAGAATTATTCTTACAGATCGTATACGGAAGAACTCAGAGTGCATTCTCTGAAGAAGGACTTCCAATCGGTGCTGGTCTTGAAGACTTAGGTAAAGGATTAAGATCTCAGGTTGGTACAATGTACGGAACACTTAAAAAAGGTCCTCGTTACCTTGAAATGGCTGAAGGATACGTTACAGGTATCGCTCTTGATGCTGATGATGAAATCATTGGATACCAGTTTGTTAACTTTGGTAGAATGATGGACTTCATCAAAGCTGGAGACGATGCTCAGACAGCACTTGACAAGGCCAAAGGTCAGTACGGACGCGTTGATGACGCTGTTAAGATTATTGACCCAAGAAAGGAATAGGAGGTAGCGAATAATGGCTTTATTTGAATCATATGAAAGAAGAGAAAAACAGATTCTTGCTGTTTTAAAAGAGTATGGAATCAATTCTATCGAAGAAGCTGGTGAAATCACAAAAGCTGCTGGATTAGATGTTTATGCTCAGGTTGAAGGAATTCAGCCAATCTGTTTCGAAAATGCAAAATGGGCTTACACAGTAGGTGCTGCTATCGCAATCAAAAAAGGTTGCAAGAGAGCTGCAGACGCTGCTGCTGCTATCGGAGAAGGTCTTCAGGCATTCTGTATTCCTGGATCTGTAGCTGATCAGCGTAAAGTAGGTCTTGGACATGGTAACTTAGGAAAGATGCTTCTTGAAGAAGAAACAGAATGTTTCGCATTCTTAGCAGGTCACGAATCTTTCGCAGCTGCTGAAGGAGCTATCGGAATCGCTGAAAAAGCAAACAAAGTTCGTCAGAAACCTTTAAGAGTTATCTTAAACGGATTAGGAAAAGATGCTGCACAGATCATTTCCAGAATTAACGGATTTACATATGTTGAAACTGAAATGGATTATTACACAGGTGAAGTTAAAGAAGTATTCAGAAAATCTTACTCTGAAGGATTAAGAGCTAAGGTTAACTGCTACGGTGCTAACGATGTAACAGAAGGTGTTGCAATCATGCACAAAGAAGGTGTAGACGTATCTATCACAGGTAACTCTACAAACCCAACTCGTTTCCAGCATCCAGTTGCAGGTACATACAAAAAAGAATGTATCGAACAGGGTAAAAAATACTTCTCTGTAGCTTCTGGTGGTGGTACAGGACGTACATTACATCCAGATAACATGGCTGCAGGACCAGCTTCTTACGGAATGACAGATACTATGGGACGTATGCATAGTGATGCTCAGTTCGCAGGATCTTCTTCAGTACCAGCCCATGTAGAAATGATGGGATTAATCGGTATGGGTAACAACCCAATGGTAGGAGCTACAGTAGCAGTAGCTGTATCTATTGAGGAAGCTGCTAAGGCAGGTAAATTCTAAGAAACCGCTTAAATACGTGGTTTTTGAACGGAGTTAAAAGCGGTAAGAAGTAGTGAAAAGTGGACGATTCGTACATTATTCATACATTATTCGTACACACGACTCCTACATCAGAATAACAAAAAACAGAGCCGAGATGGTAAGTCTTGACTCTGTTTTTTGTTATGTAATATTCTATTTTATCTTTAGAATCTCTTCCATAAGCCATTCTTTTTTTCTCTTTGTATAGGTCTTTTCTGTGAGGTCGTCGATTTTATGTCCTATGATACGTTTTAGAGCATATTCATTTACTTTTGCATCTTTTGCCATTGTAGCAAATTGGATACGTCCATCGTGAGCACGATGTTCTGGATTTAATTCCAGCTTGTTAACAATCTTTTCAACTCTATGTCGATATTTATCATATGTGAGTTTTAAGCTACTTCGATGGGTTTTAGTATCAGTACAATTAATCAAGTATTCGCTTCCAAGAGATAAAGCTTCCTGGTAACGATGTTTTATTAAGCTGCGAATCTTTGGATGGACTGGAACCACACGATCTTTTCCAGCATCAGTTTTCATACCGCCAGTAATAAACCAATTTTCTAAATCAACATTCTCCATCTTTAACAAGCCTAATTCCTGTGGGCGCCATCCGCTATAACACTGGATTAGTAGCACATCTACATAGTCTACATCATATAAGTTATTCCACAATTTTTGCATTTCTTCATCTGTGAAGTCAATATGATCTTTCTTTTCTTCCTCGACATCTTTAATAATATCATGCGAAAAATGGTGTAACACTTGCGACATTGATTCAGCCATCAGATCGATTATACATATATGCGAATGTTGGACATGGAGATTTTGAAGTATTTCGAGGCGTGATCTGGGATCGAGACAGGGTTACCGATACAGAAAAAAAGGTAACATTTACAGCCTATGATTACTTGATTTATATGATGAAATCCCAAGACTATTTTTATTATAAAAAAGGTCTCAGCACAAAGGAAATTGTAAAAAGAATCTGTACGGCATGGAAGTTGAAACTGAAATACAGTTACGGATCAATCAAAAACAAAAGGATCAAACCAGTGCAAAAGAACATTGGAGATATGATCGTATATGTGCTGAACAAAGCGAAAAGTAAACTTTCCAGCCGATATATTTTTACGATTGAAGGAACTACAGTGATTGTCAAGTATGCAAATACTAATACAACGATTTATAAGATTGAGGAAGGAAAGAATGTAATCTCCATAGAGATAAAAGAGACAATGGATGATATCGTTACAAAGATAAAGATCTACGGAGAAGCTAAGAAAAAGTCAATCCCTAAACTTGCATCAGTATTTAAGAATACATCGAAGTTTGGTACGATCCAAGAAGTCATGGATAAAGACAAGAAGGAGAAACTTTCAAAAATAAAGAAACAAGCACAAAAGAAATTGAAGAGCAGTGCAAAGGTCAAGTATGAATATATAGTAACGGCGATCAGTAATCCGAAGATAAAACGTGGAGACACCGTTTACGTTGGATGTGGTACCGCTGGACTTAAAGGAAATAAAACAGTAAAAAGTATTACACATGACTGTGTGGCTGGTACGATGGACGTTGTTTTTTACTAAAGGAGAGTTCTATGCAGAGAAATGGAAGAAAAAATTTTATCCGGGCGATCGAACAGATTTCAAAAGGAAACCAAAGTGCAGCGGATGTTGTTGCAGAACTTGGAACTATGAAAGACGGAGGGATTCTTCCTGACTCTTATCCAGAAGGTGCAGAACCAGATGACGATTTTTTGATGTTATCTGATGCAAAAGTAAGTGATGGCGATCGAGTATTACTGATCTGGACAGATGCAGAGGAAATCGTTGTAATCGGTAAAGTGGAAGGAGATGAAGAAGATGCCGGATAATCTTTTCCCAGAGGAATATGAAAACGAAGAAGAATATTTTGAAGATGAAGAGAACGAAGGAACTGAGGAAGAAAATACAGAAGAAGAGGAAGATGCAGGTTATAAACCCAGCATCTTTTTTGATTTTGATACTGGAGACTTTGTCGTAAATCACGATGGAAAATTAAAAGAAGCCTCGGGATTTGAAGCTTGGATGCAGTGGTGTCAGAAAACATTAATGACACAACGATATGCACATGAGGGATATTCTACGGATATAGGGATTGACTATGAAAGTGCATTAAAAGCTGACAGTAGAGAAGAAGCAGAAAGCATCTTGCAGAGGGAGATAGAAGAAGCGTTAATGGCTGATCCGTCAGAGAGGACTCTGTATGTTGGAAATATTACTTTTGAATGGGCAGCAGATGATTGTCTTGTAACAGTACAGGTGCAGGGCATTGATGGAGATATAGAAATACAGACACAATTTGAAAGTGGGGTGGTCTAATATGGCATTGGAAGCAGAAGAACTAGAATTGCCAGATTTCTTGAACAATTCGAGTGAAGAAGAAATTCATGAAAAAATGCTTGGTAACCTTCCAGAAGATATTGATAAATCAGAGGGCGGTTTTCCTTGGGATTTTACACGTCCAACAGCGATTGAAATAGCAGAGCTAAAAGAATACGTGCTTGTGGAAGTATTGAAAAGTCTTTCGCCGGCGACTTGTGAAGAGTCTTATATATTGGATTACCATGCTGATGGAAGAGGTCTTGTACGAAGGGAATCGGTAAATGCTTCAGGATATGTTACTGTTACGGCAAAAGCTGGTCTTGTTATTCCTTTAGGATATGGTTTTTCTACAGAAGCAGATGACGAAGGGAATACGATAGATTTTGTAACGACTGAGGAAGTTACGGTCGATTCTCTTGGAAATGCAAAGATTACAATTGAAGCAGCAGAAGGAGGATCTGCAAGCAATGTTGGAGTAAATACGATCGTATTACATACTGGAGATGAGACAGGAGAACTGCTCGATGAAATAATCTCTGTTACAAATGAGGAAGCTGTTACAGGCGGTTTGGATGAAGAGGACGATGATACTTTAAGAGAACGAATTGTTGAGTATGATCGAAGCCATGACATTTCCTATGTTGGGAATGTGGCAGACTATAAACGATGGGCATTGTCAGTTCCCGGTGTTGGTGCAGTTACTGTGATACCAGCAAAAGATGACTCTGGAATAATCAAGATCATCTTAATGGATCAGAACGGAGTACCAGCATCGAAGCAGATTCAAGATGCTGTGTATGATTATATTATGCGTCCAGATAGTGAATCAGATCGCTTAGCACCGCCCAATGCTGTATTAGAGATAACGGCTCCTGAAACAGTAGTAGTTAACATATCAGCTGTGGTTTATTTGAGAGAAGCAGAAATTGGCGATGTGCAGAATGATTTGAAAGCTTCACTTCAGTCATATTTGTTAAATGTTTCATCGAATGATAGTGCGGTTAGAATATCAGCGATCAACAGTATCCTTGGAGCTGTATCAGGTATCTATGATTATGACAGTGTACAAATCAATGGAGTGTCAAAAAATGTAGACCTTGAATCTGGACAAATGCCGGTTTTAGGAACAGTAACAATAACGGAGGGATAATACTATGTGGTATAAAACAGACCTTATGGAGCAAATCCTGACGAGTGAAAGTGCAAAACAAATGATTGACTATGTATCGCCGATTTATGGGAAATCAAGAATCGGACTTTGGCTGTTCCAAGTGATCGGACTTGAGATAGATGACGTAAAAACAATATGTAAAGATATATTTGATCAGATATTTGTTGATCGTGCTACATGGGGGCTCCCTATTTGGGAAAAAGAATACGGAATAACGCCGCTTCCAGATCAGACGATTGAGCAGAGAAGAACACAGATTTTGCAAATGAGGATAAAAAGGCCTTTGAATCCTAAAAGGTTTGAAAAGATCATAGAAGCTTTGAGCGGTGTAGAAACAAAGCTCATAGAAAATACAGCAAAAAATACATTTCAAGTCAATCTTTATGGCGAAGTAAATAATTATGATGAAGTAGTAAGAAGAATTGACGAATTGAAACCAGCACATTTATTGTGCGATATTCGTGTTTCAGACGTTATAGAATCAGAGACGGCATTGAATTATGCGATTGTTTCAGGCTCTTGTGAATATTCTTCTTCGATCGTTAGTGAGGTATAAAATCATGTGGGAAAATACAGTAATTACAAATGCAGGTATTGAATTATTAAAGAATGCCTTAAGCGGAGGAACAATAACAGTAACAGCGATCAAGTCTGGTGCTGGTAAAGTTGACGTTAGTGCTTTGAAAAGTCAGACGGCGGTATCATCAATTAAGCAGTCTGGAACAGTACAGGGCGTGACAAAAACAAACGAAACAATCAAGATAGGAGTATTGTTTTCAAACGCTGGTTTATCTGCCGGATACAGCATGACACAGCTTGGAGTTTATGCAAAAGGATCAACCGGAAGTGAAGTGTTGTTTGCGATTTCTCAAAGTACAACAGGGAAAGAAGTTCCGGCAGAATCGGCTATGCCGTCATGGTCGTTAGTACATAATTTTTACATCAAGCTTAATAATGATGTAAAAATGACAGCAACGGTTGATCCAGAAGGGTACGTTACATTTGAAACTATGCAGACAGCGTTAAATACGCATACAGGAAACAAGAGCAACCCTCATAGTGTTACTAAGTCGCAAGTAGGCTTAGGGAACGTTCCGAACGTAGCGACAAATGATCAGACACCGACATATTCAGATACAACAACTCTTGTGACTTTATCAAGTGGCGAGAAAATATCTATTGCATTTGCAAAGATTAAACTTGCAATTACAACTCTGATTAATCATCTTGCGAATAAAAGTAATCCTCACGGAGTTACTAAAAGCCAAGTTGGATTAGGCAATGTGGAGAATAAAAGCAGTGCTACAATCCGTGGAGAATTAACCAAAGGTAATGTAACGACAGCCCTTGGTTATACACCGCCTACACAGGATACAAACACTTGGAGAGGAATCCAGAATAATTTAACGTCGGATGCAACAGATCAATCGCTTAGTGCTGCACAAGGGAAAGTCTTAAATACAAATTTAACACGCCATACAGGAAATAAAACAAATCCGCACGGAGTGACGAAATCACAGATTGGTCTTGGAAATGTGGAGAATAAATCAAGTGCAACGATCAGAAGCGAGATTACAGATGCTAATGTAACGACAGCCCTTGGATTTACGCCAGCAAATCAGACTGACATGACGAATGCACAGGATGCTATTACGCAGCTAAATTCTGACTTAAATAACAGAATAGAATTTACAATTACTAGCATAGATTCAAAATATGCATTCACCGGAAACAGTTATAAACATAATGGAAAAGTATATATAAATGGATATTTCCATTGCAATTCTCCTAGTGTTGGGATTACAACTTGTTTTTTTGTTCCAGAAGGTTTTAGACCTAAAATAAAATGCGGATCGGCTTGCTATACCGATGATGATGTTAATTTTAATAATATTGGTGCTGTTAAAATTGACACAAATGGTGATATAACAATATATTTTCCTACAGTGTACTCAACATGTGTATATACCTCCATAGTATATGATATAGATTAATTTAATTTACGATAAATCATAAAATTAATCCTAACAACACCGTTTGTATCACTGGATAATCCTATGTTTATATTTAAATTTGTATTATCCCATTGTAAAGCAGCACCTGTTACCAGACCTTGATACGCATTCCAATCACCGTTGCAAGCTGCTATATATAACTTTTCGTTATTTATGTCTGATATTTGCATGCCTAATGCTTTTGCAATTTCAGACTGACATCTTTGCCAGTAAATCATTTTGTTGCTTGTTCCAGAAAATACTTTTGATAAAAATGCTCTTTCAGAATTTAGCTGCGGAAGTCTACGAATCCTCCGCAGCGGAAAAGAGTATAATGCACACATAACACACAAAGGAGAATGTATTATGCGTGACAGAATTATAAGCAATGTTTTGATTAAAATGGGCAATAGAATCAAGAAAAAAGAGCTAGATTATCTTGAAAATGTGCTGGTAGAAGAGTTCCGAGATGTGCAGATTAAGAAAGAATCGACGGAATTGACGGAATACAATGACAGTTTAAGGAAGCTAAAAGATACGTTCCTTGCGACGCTGATTGTAGAAAATAAATCCAACAGAACGATTGAACAGTATAATTTACATCTAACACAGTTTGTAGATTATTTCACTGCAAAAGAAGCAAAAGACATAGATGCAACCGATATTAGGGGATTTCTATATGCGTATAAGCAAAGCAGATGCATATCGAATTTATCATTAAACAATAAGCGATCAGCAATATCCTCGTTTTTTAGTTGGCTGGCTGATGAGGAGTACATTGACAAAGATCCAACTCGAAAAATTAAGAAAATCAAAGTAACAAAGAAAAAGAAGAATGCGTTTACAGCTGATGAAATGGAACGTATGCGTATAGCATGTACGGATATTCGTGATCGGGCGTTGATAGAGATGTTAGCATGTACAGGATGTCGTGTGTCGGAGCTAAGTAATATAAGTTTGAACGACGTAGATTTTTTGAGAAAGAAAGTACGAATTGTAGGGAAAGGAGATAAAGAGAGGACGGTATTCATTTCAGATACCGCTATGATTTATCTCAACAGATACTTAGAAACAAGGCAAGATAATAATGTTGCTCTGTTTACATCTAAGAGATTCCCTTATGATCGATTGCAAAAGGATGGAATTGAACGAGTAGTAAGAGACCTTGGAAGAATGTGCAATGTGTATGCACATCCGCACAAATTTAGACGAACATTATGCACAAACCTCATAATGAGAGGGATGCCATTGCAGAATGTTGCGATATTAATGGGGCATGCCGACATTAATATGACAGCTGGAACTTATTATGATGCATCAGACCAAATGATAGAGTATGAATATATTCGTTATGCAGCTTAAAGAATAATAACAAATCTAATATATAAACTATTAAATCTGCTTAAAAGGGAAGGAGATTTTATTTTTATGCGAAAAAATATTATAAAAAACAGATCGCCATGCTAAACAGCTATGGTAACAATAAATAGAACTCAACAACACAGCTAAATTCTGATACAAAAAGCATAATACAGTTTTTAGGCAATATGACCACACCTAATAACTCAGAAGGTATCATTCATGCCAATTGGCCCGATAACATGGTGCCAGTAGCTATAAGAGTGAAAAAGTATGATCAATGGCGTTATAACGTATTAGGCATGGCATTGTATGGAAAAGAATTATATTTGATAGAAATCCCTTCTGCATATCAAGGATGTCCTTGTGAAGTTATATGCTATAAGTCAAATTAAAATATTTTAATTCCATAGGAAGTTTTCTTTGATCCATACAAGATCACAGCCAATTTTTTTGTTTTGTGGATAACTATTATTTGTCCATAACACATAACAATTCTCATTGTTAACTTCCTGAGATATTGCTTCAACACGTATATAACCAGTATCATATACATGCAATATCGCAGAACTCAAGCGATAACCTTGTTTACGATCAACATAAAAATAGTTGTTTCCAGTACCATTCAATTCGGCATATTGAGTTACAAGTGCATCTTTTAAGTCAGAATTTAGTTGTGTTGTTGAGAACAAGAAAGGAGAAAAAAGTGTCAGTAAAAACAGTACAAGCGACTATTAACGGTCAAACATATACACTGACTTTTAATAGTTCAACCGGCAAATATGAAGCTACGGTAACAGCTCCGTCGAAGAGTTCATACAATCAGAGTGGACATTATTACGGAGTAACGGTTAAGGCAACCGATGAGGCAGGAAACACAATCACAAAAGATGCAACCGACAGTACGTTAGGATCATCACTGCAATTAAAGGTAAAAGAGAAGGTCGCTCCAGTTATTGCAATCGTGTCTCCAACGTCCGGATCATATTCGGCAAACAACAAGCCTGTAATTACTTGGAAGGTAACCGATACCGATTCTGGTGTTAATCCATCAACAATCGGTATCACGCTAGACAGTGGTACTAAGGTAACAGGCGATGCAATAACTAAGACTGCGATCACAGGCGGATACCAGTGTACATATACACCAACGACAGCGTTGTCCGATGGAAGCCATACAATCAAATTGGATGCAAGAGATTATGACGGAAACGCAGCAGCTACAAGCTCAACATCGTTTAAGGTAGATACAGTTCCACCTGTATTAACATTGTCCAGCCCAACGGATAAACTTATTACAAATCAAACTGCTTGCACAGTAAAAGGTAAAACCAACGATGCAACAAGCAGTCCTGTCACGGTAACAGTTAAACTTAATTCTTTAGCAGCAGAAGCAGTCACAGTTGGAAGCGATGGAAGTTTCAGCAAGGCCCTTACTCTTGCAGTAGGTACAAACACAATTACCGTTGTTGTAACCGATGGTGCTGGTAAGACAACGACAATAACACGTACCGTTACGTTAGACACAACCGCACCTGTGATCAAGAGTGTTACATTGACACCGAACCCAGTCGATGCTGGCAAAACATTTATCATATCCGTTGAAGTAACGGACTAGGTTAGTTGTTATGGTAGTTCGACTAGAGGGGAATGTAAACGGAGAGTCAGTGATCTTAACTAGATCCGCTGACTCTTTAGATTTATGGAAGTCCGTTATACCAGCCACATTAAACGGCAGGTATGTAATCGGATTAACTGCATATGATGAGGCAGGGAATGTAAGTAGCTATTCTACATACATACTTACAGTAGATCTGAAAGCATTAAGAGTTTCACTGAAGCCTTTTGATTTGTATGCAACCTTGCACAACGAGAAATAAGAAGAAAAAAAGAGGAGGAGAACATGCAAAAAAAGAAAGTGATCATAATGCACCCGGGAGAATCCAGAACAGCAGTAATTACTATACATTCTATTAAAAATGAGAAATTTACAATTGAAAGTGCGGAGTATTCGCTAATATACATGAAAGACAAAGCTGAAGAAAGCACTGGAGTTTGTAATATTAAAGAACATGATATAGAAGCACTGATTTCTCCTCAAAAGCGTGGTACCTATACACTTGACATCAGATATGCAGTATTAGACGAAATCTTAATAGAGCATATAGAAGTGAAGGTGGTATGATGGCAGCAGAAATCATTGAAATTAAGTCTGTAAGCCTGTCTCCTAACCCCGTACAGACCGGTGGAAAAGTTAAGATCAGCGTAGGACTTGAAGCAAACGAAAGTGATGTTAATTGCTTCTATTGCATATTTTCTTCCGAATTAGAAACAAGTCAAGTAACAACGACAGCAACGGTGTAGCTGAGGAAGGAGACATATTTGGATGATGAATACATAAGTAGAAATGAACATAATGCATTTGCGAGTGATGTTGATCATGAGCAAACCCGACAAAACAAAAGAATTGAAGCGTTAGAAGTGACAGTAAGACAGATCAATGACCTTACATTGTCAGTTCAAAAACTTGCGATCAACATGGAACATATGCTTGTTAACCAAACAGAACAGAATAAGCGACTGGAAGAGTTGGAAAACCGAGACGGCGAAAAATGGAGAAGCATTTCTATGTATGTCCTAACAGCAGTTGTCGGGGCAGTAATCGGATTCGTACTCAAACAAGCTGGACTATAAGAAGGAGAGATAAGATGAAAGAATTATTTGAACAGAATAAAGTGTTATTCTTGGCAGTGATCACAGCGTTGATCATTGTTTTTTTAGTTAAGAAACTGATCGACTATATCACAAAAAAAGGTCTGGAAGGGATCAGACTGGATGTATACAAGCTGTTTGTAGAAGCAGAGAAAACCTTCCGTGCATCCAAGCAAGGACAGCAGAAATTTGATTATGTAATACATATGGCCAGAGGACTTTTGCCCAAACCTATTCAATTATTTGTAAGCGAGAGCATGTTAAAAGAAGCTGTGCAACTGTGGTTTGACGGTATTAAAGATCTACTCGATGATGGTAAATTAAATAATTCAGTATACGACTTAGAAGATGTTGAGGAAGTCAGCAGAGAAGATAAGATCAATCATACGACAGAGTTAGATGACGGAACATGGACAAATTACGCAGAGACTCCGTTACCTGAAACTGACTTAGAAGATCCAGAGGAACAGGAACAGACAGAAGATAATCAGGCAGCAGCAGAACAGGAGGTGTAGACATATGAGAATCGCATTGACAGTAGGACACAGTTTGCTTAAAAATGGATCATATACATCAGCAAGTGGAGAAGATTGCGGTGGAGTAAACGAGTATAAGTACAATAAAAAGCTGATGAAAAAGGTAAAAGAATATCTTGAAAGCGACGGACACAGTGTTGATCTGTATATTTGTCCAGAGAAAGTATTTACGGCTGCATCTCAGGAAAAATCATGGAAACTGACACGCTTAAATGCAAAGAACTATGATCTCGTCGTAGAAGGTCACTTGAATTGCTATAACGGAAAAGCACACGGAACAGAAGTATTATACGTTTCTGAAAATGGTAAGAAGTACGCACAGAGAGTACAGAAGAAACTCGTATCCGCTGGATTTACTGATCGTGATGTTCAGAAGAGAACGAACCTGTATATGTTGAATAGCACAAAGGCAACAACGATCATGACAGAGAGCTTTTTCTGTGATTCCAAGTCCGATTATAAGATCGGTAAAGACGTAAATAAGATTGCTAAGCTGATCGCAGAGGGAATCTGTAATAAAAAGCTGGGAACAGCTACCAAGGCTAAGGAAGCTGTAAAAACAGTCGTGAAGAAAGTTACCAAAGCAACAACATATGCTAAGGTAGCTACAAAATCTGATCCACTTATGATCAGACAGAGTGCAAACGTATCATCTAAGATCATTGGTAAGATTCCGAAAGGATCAAAAGCAGAAGTAATTAAAAAAGGCAGCACTTGGACTAAAGTTAAGTACAAGAGCGTAACAGGGTATTCAGCTACAAGATACCTTAAATTTTAATATTAACCAGGGGAGAAATCCTCTGGTCTTTTTTTATTTCCAGAAATTACATAATTATTTTTATAGATAATCCAACAATAATATGTTAGCATAAAAGAAAACATTAAACATTGGAGGTGCGGTATGAGTGTAGTAATTATGGTTAAATCAGGAAAAGAATTATTTTTGTTCGGGGATAAAAAAACAACACATATAAATAATTTTGATAAAGAAAATGAAAGTTATGAGGTAGAATCGGTTTCTTATGATGCTCAAAAGGTATATAGAATTAAGGATGATATTATTGTTGGGATGGTAGGATCCAGTTTGGGATATAATAATTTATTTCAATATGTGATTCATGATCAGAAGGTAGATGCTGATGTTGCAAATGAAATAAAAGACTACAAAGATTTTGTAGCTGATTGGTTAAATTATCAATTCGAGTGTTTAGAGGAATATTTAAAAGATGACACAAAACATTTAGAAATTGAAAAAATGTTTGGAGCAATAGTATGTGGAATCAAAGATGGTAAATTTTATACAACTTCTTATGGATATCCAGCAGATGAGAGTGCTAGAGCGACAGAGCTTGTAATTGATAAAGATGGAACAATAGTTTTATCACAAATGAAATACCGTTCTTTATATGCAGAATATTATCAAAAATTTTATACAGAAAATGGTGGTAATGTTTTTGATGCAATAGAGAATACATTAAAAACTATGTCAAAAATTGATGATAGTATAAGTGAACAATTTGATGTTGTCAAAATATCTTTAGAATGAGTTCAATCAAACTTGAAAGTCCGAAATAAATGACGTAGGAATTAAACTATTTCTACATTATTACTATAAACACACCCAATAAACCGCATAACCCCGTGCTTTTAAGCTTACATTGAAGAAGCTGCTAAAGCAGGTAAATTCTAGGAAACCACGTATTTAAGCGGTTTTTTGAGGGTGTTAGAAGTGGTAAAAAGTAGTGAAATGTAGACAATCTCTATATTATCTCTACACTATCTCTATACCACATCTCTACACTCAAAAATGTGAATAAGAAGAGAGAGCCAATTAATTTTGACTCTCTTTTTTTCTTCCTTTATAGGAAAGTTCGCCTTTGGCTCCTTTCCAAAAGAAAAATAGCCCACATAAAAGTGGGCAGAGCAAACAGATGATCATGGTTTTAGAAAATATAAAAACCTTCTTCACCAAAATCATCACCAAACACATCTTCATTTAGAAAATAATCCATATCCAGCAGGTCATCCTCGCTCATATGGCGAATGTCCTCGGATGTCATACCTTCTGGGGGATTTGAAATATATTTTTCGCGTAGCTCTTTGATATTCTTTTTCATGGTAGGGTTCCTCCTTTATATGAGGATTATAGCATAAAAAGAAGTGGTCATGCAGAAGAACGCTTTCCACGGGAGCGGGACATTGCTTTCTCGTATAATTCTTCAAGAGGTACGCGGCGATGGTTATGATATATTTCCAGGATCACCATCTGTTGTTTACAATGAGGACAGATCAGAGGATCATAGCCAAAAGAAGAAAGGATCGCAGTACGCCACCGGTTAAAACAACGGAAAGTATGCCGTTTTTCTTTCGAAATAGCGAGATGGAGTTTTTTATCAATGGAACGATGTCTGGCATAAAGGCCGCCATAACGGATCATCTTGAAATGTTTTTCAGGGATGTGCCGGATAAGGCGTTTGATAAAATCCATGACAGGAATGGTTTCTTGAACGTATTGATCATCTTCGTGACGATTGTAATGGAAAGAGACAAGATCACCGGTATAAGAATCGACCCTGGAAGTGGCAATGACAGGGCGACCAAGATACCGACCAATATATTTGGTAACAGTCTTAGGGTCACAACGGTTGGGTTTGGCATAAACATAGAAGCCGTGTTCATGTTCCAGATAACAACGGGCAGAAACTTTTTTAAAAGAAGGACCGATGCGGAGCAACATTTCCTTGAGGAGAGCAGTACGGAAAGCATTGCGAAGGAAAGTATAGTTGAAATGAGAGACATTACGCCAGAAAGCATCATCACTGTAACCGCCTTCAGAGATGAGACAATGGATATGAGGATTCCATTTAAGATCCCTGCCGAAAGTATGCAGGACCATGATAAAACCAGGGGTAAAGTTTTTGTGTTTGTTCATTTTAGAGAATAAGCGAAGGACAACACTGGAGACGGAATGAAAGAGACAGTTAAGGAGAGAGCGATCCTGCAGGAAAAAATCACGGAGGGACGCATCAATGGTAAAAACGCAATGACGGTGTCTGACATTAACGAGCTTAAAGGACATAGAGGTAGTGCGATCCATGGAATATTTATTACCGCAGGTAGGGCAGAAACGGCTGTGACAACGGAAAGGAACAAACTTGAGATTTCCGCAGTGGATACAGCCATACATGGCACCACCATAAGAAGGATCACCACAGTTGATCATCTTATCGATATTTTCCATCTCAGCAGGTCTGGGATGAAGAGTATATTTGATTTCTTCATAATGATCTGTAAAGATCTCTTGTAGGATATTCATGATTCTATTATGAAGGAAAAAGACAAAAAAAGAAACCCACCCCTCAAGAATGAGGGGCAGGGGAGTTGAAGTGTCGAAGACACTTTTTTATTTTATTTTATTTTCATGATCTCGGCCATTAGCCACTCTGGTTTTCGTTTTGTGTAAGTAGCTTCTGTGATATCGTTGATCTTGTGACCCATCATATATTTTAATGCATATTCATCTACTTTATCTCTTTTTGCCATCGTGGAAAACTGAATCCTTGGATCATGAGCTCTGTGATCTGGATTGAGCTCTAATTTCTTAACAATCTTTTCGAATCGATGTCTATATTTATCATACGTCATTTTTAAGCTACTTCGGTGTGTTTTTGTATCAGTGCAGTTGATTAAATAATCACTTCCAAGATTTATTGCTTCCTGGTATCGATGCTTGACTAGATCACGAATCCGTGGATGGATTGGAACCAAGCGATCTTTACCTGCGTCAGTCTTCATACCGCCGATAAAAAACCAATTTTCCAGATCTACATTTTTAATTCAATTAGACCCAATTCTTGTGGTCGCCATCCAGAGTAGCATTGGATCAGAATCACATCCACATAATCAGTATCATACAAATGATCCCATAATTTTTTTATTTCTTCATCCGTAAAATCAATATGGTCCTTCTTCGCTTCTTTAACATCTTTAATAACATCATCAGACAAATTAAAGGTCCTTGCATAATTCTTGTCTACTAATTCATACTCTAGCGCATAATCCAACATTAAGTTGAATAGAGATTTTATCTTTGTCTTTGTAGTAGGAGATGCGTGTTTTTCTTTACCATCGACTACATACGTTCCATCTTCCATACAACCTTTAATATGTCGGGCACGTAAATCTTTTGCACGCATATCATAAACAGCAGAGCAGTAGTTCCAGGCAGATTTAATTGTACGTTCACTTGAAGGACTTGACAGGGATTCAAAATATTTATCAGTCCACTTTTCGTATAATTGCTCGACTGTCAGATCAGAGTCAAGATCATACGGATTTTTATGATATTCAAGTAATGCAGCGTAAGCATCATTATAGGTTTTGAAATATGTTTCTGGTTTCAATGATTTATAAATAGGTTTTCCATAAAAATTTTTTCCAACACAGACTAATGCACGAAAAGGCTTTCTAAGATTTTGATTTTTTAATTCGGATATAGTGCCAAATCCATTTGGAAGACGTTTTCGTTTATTAGTTTTTCTTTGTTGTTGTTTAATAACTTTTGTATCTAGAGGATAACCGCAGTGAGGACAAGTTATTGCCTTATCACTTACCTGCAATTGACATTCTGGACATTTGATCAGTGCCATATATCATCATTCCTTTCTAAAAAAGGGTACAAAAAATACACCCTTATCAATTTGTAATTTTGCAGGATGTATGATATAATTCTGGTGTTCAGGCAGAGATTACATCAATCACCCATGATTGATAATTTCTGAAATTCCGTCCAGTTGGTAGCTGGGCGGTTTTCTTTTATTGTAAATTACTTACATTATCAAATAATTTCCAGATATAGTTAGAATATTTTTGATACGGAAAATAATAATTACTTTTTGGAGTAGGAGTTCCGTTTTTGTCAAGGATATTCTTCAGTCGAACAGTTTCAGCGTCAAGCTTTTCCCAAGTCTTTTTGAATTTAGAATAATGTTTACCTTGTACAGAATAAACAAATTTATTCCAAGAATTTCTTTTTTTATAATTTTTATTTAAGTCGGAAATGGTTTTATCAATATTTAATTTGTTTCCGCAAGAGTCGGTTCCATCTTCTATATAGTGATATATATCACAGTATCCATTGTTCCAAATATCTTCACACTGCCAGTCATAAGCATCCCATAATTTATTAGTTATTGATTTATGACTACGAACAGATACTTCACATTTTAATGTTTGACCATTAACTTTTGCAGTAATATAAGCAGTTCCAGATTTTTTAGCAATAACCTTTCCAGACTTTGTAACTGCTACAACTTTCTTTTTACTAGAACTCCATTTAACTTTCTTTTTCGTTCCTTTAATTTTTAGCGTATAGCTATTTTTCTTTGGTAAAGTTATGAATGTTTTATTTATTGTTGTATTCTGTTTTGCGTGTATCGGTACAGCAGGTAATAGCATCATTGCAGACAATGCAACGCATAAAAACTTTTTTTTCATACGCATTTCTCCTTCTTTATTTTAATAATAAAAACGACAATTCGAGATTATATCCCATTAAGTCATTTAGATAATTATTTCACAGTAGTTTTTGAAACATTTAGATAATCAATAATGTAACCATCTGATGCCCAGATACTAAAAACACCTGCGAAAGAAGTACATTCAGGATTTTTAATTTTAGCTTTTAAAATAAAATTTCTAGTGTCTTTTGAAGCAATATACGGAGAAGTGGTCATTTCATCTGGTTCGTAATCCGTATCGTTCAATTTAAAATATTCACAGTCAAACTTAAATAAGGAATCTGTTTTATTATATACTGAAAACGCAATTTCAGAAGAAGTTGTATATGCCAACTTTATCTGAAGTTTATCGTTATCCAAAATAATTCTATTATATGTATAATTTTTAACAGTAGGAGCTGAAGGGGTTTTAACAACTTTCTTTTTGATAGTCATTTTGCTCCGATAAGTCTTTTTACCGATCTTAGCTTTTATATAAGCTGATCCAACTTTCAGCCCTTTGATAGTTGCATATTTGTTATTTTTGTTCACTATTCTTATTTTATTATTAGATACTGTCCATTTTACTTTAGTTTTATTGTTCTGTAAATTAATTTTACAAGTCTGGTTAATATAAATAGTCTTTTTTAATGGTGTAATACTTACTTTAGATTTTATCCATGATTGAAGTATTTGAAAATGTGATCCCGATGTCTGTAAAAGCTGCTGAGACCAGTGCAGAGGGAAAAAGCATCTACATGCATTGTCCGAAAGGAAAGGTTGCAGAGGCCTATATGAACTTAACACAGGAGGTTTTGAAGAATGAAAAATAGAAGTGGCGAAAAGATTAAACTGGCAAGCATTGATGAACTGCTTGGTGTGGTAAATGAAGAATCTGCAATGGAGATAGAAATTAGTAAGATCCATCCGTTTAAAATTGTGCGCCCAGATAAGGGCGAGTAGTCTAGCAGGTGGAATGCCTGTCTGGTAAGGTCTAACCAACCGCCAGTAGCGAGTCTTGGGTCTTCCATAGTCTGCGTCATACCAGCGTTTATGAAGAAAAAATCAAAGGCTCTTGACTTGGAGTTAACTTCAAGTAGTATACTAATCGAAACAGGAGGTAAAAAGATGAAGAAATTACTGATTATATATTATTCATGGTCAAATGGAAACACGGAAAGAATTGCAAAAATGCTGCAGAGTGAGACTGATAGCGATATTCTAAAAATAGATACCGTAGTTCCATATTCTGGCAGTTATGATGATGTGGTAAATCAGGGACAGAATGAAGTGCAGCGCGGATACGAACCTGAAATTAAACCGCTGGATATCAATATTGCAGATTATGATGTCATCGCAGTTGGGACACCTACATGGTGGTACACAATGGCTCCGGCTGTAAAAACATTTCTGCACCAACAGGATTTTACCGGAAAGACAGTAGTACCTTTTATGACAAATGGTGGCTGGCCAGGGCATGTAATAAAGGATATGAAAGTAGCCTGCAAAGGCGCAAATGTGGTTTGCGATATGCAGATACAGTTTGATTCTACAGGTGGAAGTAATATGGAGACACCTCAGGAACAAATTAATGAATGGATACAGAGTGTGAAAAATCTTCTTTAAATTGTGGAGGAAGAATATGACAATAAAAGAAGTGTCAGAAAAATATGGTATTTCACAGGATACCCTTCGTTATTATGAGAGGGTTAATGTGATTCCTAAAGTTACAAGAACATCCGGAGGAATTCGGGATTACCAGGAAGAAGATCTTAGATGGGTTGAGCTTGCAGTATGTATGAGAAATGCAGGACTTCCCATAGAAAGTCTGATTGAATATCAAAGGCTATTTAGGGCGGGAGATTCTACAATACCTGCGAGACTTGAGTTGTTGAATGAGCAGATGGATATTCTTCAGAAGCAAAAAGAGCAGATAGAGGAAACTATGGACAGGCTTTCTTATAAGATATCACGGTATGAAGAAGCAGTGAAAACAGGAAAACTGGTATGGACAAAGGAGGAATAGTACAAATGGCAAAGCTGGTAGCATTTTATTCAAGAGCAGATGAAAATTATTTTGGCGGTTCCATGAAATATATTCAGATTGGCAATACTGAGAAAGCTGCAAAAATGATAGCTGATATGACAGGAGCAGACCTTTTCAAAATCGAGCAAAAGATTCCCTATGCCGCTGATTATAATACCTGCATTGCACAGGCAAAAGAGGATAAACAGACAGGAAAACGACCAGAGATACTAAATCTGCCACAGGACATAGATCAATATGACGAGATTTATCTTGGATACCAGAATTACTGGGGAACCATGCCAATGGCTGTATATACTTTTCTGGAAAGTTATGATTTTACAGGAAAGAAAATTCATCCATTCTGTACGCATGAAGGAAGCGGATTGTCAAATACGGAGAGTGATATTAAAAAAAGTGCAAAAGGTGCAGTGATTGAGAAAGGCATTGCGATACATGGAAGCGGCGTAGATCAAGCGAAAGATGTACTTGAAAGATGGATACAGAAATAGAGGTTAGAAAAATGGAATGCAAGGAAATACGTGTTGATGTAAGAACTGCGTCAATAAAAGAAAGTACAGAAGGGCAACGTCAGACAAAAATATTATTTCAGATTAATCATACAATGCCTTTTACTGATGAATATAATGATTTATTAAAGGAATTGTTTGAAAATAACCTAGGAGATGGGAGTATGATATCACCACCGCTTAATGGAGCATGTGTTGGAAGCGTAAAGATTGGCAGGAATGTATTTATCAATTCTAATCTTCTTGCAATGGCAAGAGGTGGAATAACGATTGAAGACAATGCTATGATTGCTGCAAATGTACAGCTTATTTCCAATAATCATGATCCATATGATTTGTGTACTCTGACTTGTAAGCCTGTTCTGATAAGAGAATATGCCTGGGTAGGAGCTGGAGCTACGATACTTCCGGGAGTATGTATCGGAAGACACGCAATTGTGGGAGCTGGATCTGTAGTGACAAAGGATGTACCGGATTATGCAGTAGCAGTTGGAAATCCGGCAAAAGTAATAAAAATGCTTGATAAAGAAAAATTTCAGGAGGACTAAAAAGATGGAAAATATGAAGTTGAATAACAATTTGGAATGTCCAATGCTTGGACTAGGAACTTTTATGTTATCACCAGAGGATGCCTACACAAGTACATTAGAGGCATTAAAAATGGGATATTCCCTAATTGATACAGCAAATGCTTATGTAAATGAGCGTGCAGTTGGAAGAGCAATCAAGGATAGTGGAATTGACAGAAAAAATATATTTCTATCAACAAAAATATGGGCTAGTGAATATGAAAATGAGAATACTGTAGAAGAAACTCTAGAAAGACTTGGTGTTGATTATGTGGATTTACTTTATATACACCAGCCTGCAGGCAACTGGCTTGCCGGATACAGAATGCTTGAAAAAGCGTATAGAGAGGGCAAAGCAAAATCCATTGGTATCTCGAATTTTGAAAGAAAATATATGGAAGAGTTGGAAACAAAGTGGGAAATTGTACCTCAGTTTATTCAGGTGGAAGCACATCCATATTTCACACAGAAAGAACTTCGTGTAACTTTAGACAAATATGGAATTAAGCTTATGAGCTGGTATCCGCTGGGACATGGAGATACAGCATTAATGAATGAGTTGGTATTTGCAGGACTTGGCAAAAAATATGGAAAAACACCTGCACAGGTTATTCTCCGTTGGCATACTCAGATGGGATTTGTTGTAATTCCTGGAAGTAAAAATGCAGAACACATTAAGGACAATATGGATATCTTTGATTTTGCATTAACAGATGAAGAAATGGAACAGATTGCAAAGCTGGACAAGAATGAAAGATATTATCACCGCACGGATGAACAGCTTGTACAGTTTGCAAACTGGAAACCAGAGTTTGAAAAATAATATGGAGAAAATAGTATGAGCAAAAATGATGTATGGCTTAATCAGTAAAATGGGGAAGTACGGAGCAACTGCTTCCATCTTTTTATCTAGAAGTAGCAGTAAGTAAATCCGAGTAAAATATGGTCAAAAAATCATCGACATCCGACCTACAGCACGTTATAATATAGTTAATCTAATAAGAAAACCAAGTGATCATTGTTACGAAGCTGAATCGTAATGGTGGCCAACTGAGTGAACTCGATGGAACGGAATGGTTATATCCTCCGGGTGCTCCGAGCACCGGACGAGCACCGAAAGGTGCTTTACAGAGATGAAAACAGGTTTTCTTATTTTGACAGGGAGTAACAGAATAGTTAGGAAAACCAAGGATTTCCTTGACTTAGGTTGACTAATCATTGTATGTATTTACAGTGGTATCTCGAGCTCCTAAGAGAAAGCCGAGGCATTCCCCAAAGGGAAAAAATGAAAAACAACTTTCAGTTCGAATCTATTCTGAAAAATGCCAAAGGTGACAACAAAGCATTCCAAAAATTGGGGAACGTTCTAATGTTACCAAATCGAAAAAATCTGTAGATTGACAACTCAAAAAAGAGTTGATAATCTTATATATGGCCGAAGGGAAAATCCCAGAAACCCAGTAAAATCAAGGGTTTGCGGCATGTGTCGTCATAGCTCAGCTGGATAGAGCACTCGCCTCCTAAGCGAGGGGTCGGAGGTTCAAATCCTCTTGGCGACGGACTTCAAAGCGTTCGAAAATGTTAGCTGGATTAGCTGACAACGAACGCTTTTGTTATTTTCAAATCACGTTCGTGACACAAAATTCCATTCAAAATGATCAATTTCCAGCTAACGCAATCCGATTTTTGTTAGCTGACAGCTAATCAAAATTACCGGTTTGCAAACATGGGTTTTAAGAAGTCCAGCTAACATTTGGGTTCCGCTCCGTTGTCACCCCTTATTTGGGGATGTAAATCAGAGAAAAGGCGGGAAAAGAAACAATCTCTCCCAAACCTGCAAACATGAATTAGCTGAAACAGTATTCAATTCTATTAGCTACAGCTAATGGTCAAACAGCAATGTCTGTTTGGAACTTTACTATCTATAAAAGTTCCAGGCAGGCATTTTTTATTTTCTGAATCCTGGAGGAAAGGAGTCAAGATGACTGAGCCAAACAGACAATCAGGAGAAAACGAAGAAAGAATCATAGAAATTGAGATTGAGCGTCTTCGTCCATTCAAAGAGCATCCGTTTCAGGTGAAAGATGATAAGGAAATGTTTCTTCTGCAGGAAAGCATTGAGAAGTATGGAATATTAAATCTGCTGATCGTCAGACCTGTACCGGATGGCTACTATGAGATCATATCCGGCCACAGAAGAAAACATGCTGCGGAGAAACTTGGATACCGTAAAGTACCGGTAATCATCCGGGTATTAAGTGAAGATGATTCCATTTTAAGTATGGTAGATTCCAATCTTCACAGAGAACGGATCAGTTACAGTGAAAAAGCTTTTGCTTACAAACTGAAGAATGATGTATTGAAAAGAAAAAGTGGTCGAAAAAAGAGCCAAGTTGACCACAAAACACCAAGAAAGCGGGCAATAGAAATCATCAGTGAAGATTGTGGTGATAGCCCAAAACAAGTGCAGCGTTATATCTCACTGACAAAACTGATACCGGAAATGTTGCAGAAACTGGATGATGAGATTATTTCTTTTTGTCCGGCTGTAGAGATAGCTGCATTAAGTGAAAAAGAACAAAGAGAACTGCTTGTAGCAATGGAGTATGCACAGGCAATCCCATCACTCTCACAGGCCCAGAGGATCTGGCAACTGAGTAAAGAAAAACAGTTGTCACTGGAAAAGATGGAAGAGATCATGTGTGAAGTGAAAAAGGGTGAGATCGCAAGAGTGGCATTCACAAACGAGCAGTTGCACAAGTATTTTCCAAATTCTTATACACCGGCAATGATGAAACGGGAAATACTGGCACTGTTGAAATTATGGAAAAAAGAATCATGGGAAAGTTAAAGGAGGAAGAAATCATGTGTAAAGTTATATCCGTAGTAAACCAGAAAGGTGGCGTTGGAAAGACCACCACAACCGTAAATGTAGGCATTGGACTGGCAAGAGAAGGTAAGAAAGTGTTGCTGATCGACGCGGATCCACAGGGAAGTTTAACCGCAAGTCTTGGATATGAGGAACCGGATGATCTTCGCATCACATTGGCAACGATCATGATGGATGTCATCAACGAAGAAGAAATCTCTCTGGAAGATGGGATTTTACATCACCAGGAAAATGTAGATCTTCTCCCGGCAAATATTGAGCTTTCCGCACTGGAAGTAACGATGGGAAATGTTATGAGCAGAGAAATGATCATGAAAGAATATATCGATGCGATACGATGCCGATACGATTATATCCTGATCGACTGTATGCCGAGCCTTGGTATGATGACAATCAATGCACTGGTTTCTTCCGATTCTGTGCTGATACCTGTGCAAGCCGCATATCTGCCGGTGAAAGGACTTCAGCAGCTGATCAAGACCATTCTTACAGTAAAGAAAAGACTGAATCGGAAACTGGCGATTGAGGGCATTCTCCTGACCATGGTAGATTTCAGAACCAATTACGCAAGGGATATTGCATCGAGAGTACATACAACCTACGGAAGTCAGATCGAGGTATTTGAAAATGTGATCCCGATGTCTGTAAAAGCTGCTGAGACCAGTGCAGAGGGAAAAAGTATCTACATGCACTGTCCGAAAGGAAAGGTTGCCGAAGCATATATGAACTTAACACAGGAGGTTTTGAAGAATGAAAAATAGAAGTGGCGAAAAGATTAAGCTGGCAAGTATTGACGAACTGCTCGGAGTAGTAAATGAAGAATCTGCAATGGAGATAGAGATCAGTAAGATCCATCCGTTTAAGAATCATCCGTTCAAGGTGCTGGATGATGAAAAGATGCAGGATCTGGTAGAAAGTGTAAAGATCAATGGAGTGCTGACACCAGTACTGCTTCGCATGGATGAAAATGAAGAATATGAAATGGTGTCCGGTCACAGAAGAATGCATGCAGCACAGCTTGCAGGACTGACGACTATTCCGGCTATCGTAAGAGAATTATCAGATGATGATGCCATTGTAGCTATGGTGGACGCTAACATTCAGCGAGAGGAATTGTTGCCGGGTGAAAAAGCTTTTGCTTACAAAATGAAACAAGAGGCCATGAAACACCAAGGTTCTCGGACAGACTTGACTTTGGGACAAAATGTCCCAAAGTTCAAAAGAACAACGGAAGCAATTGCGGATGGGACAGGTGAAAGTTATAAACAGATTCAGCGTTACATTCGACTGACAGAGTTAATTCCGGAACTTCTTGATCTGGTAGATAACAAAAAGCTTCAGTTCACGGTTGCTGTTAATATCTCCTATATCGATAAGGAAGTACAGGAATGGATTTACGAATATATTAGCGACACTGGATTTATCAAGCCAAAACAGATTGCAACACTCAGAAATCAACTGAATGATGGGCCAATCAATCAGATTCAGATGTTATCAATTTTCAATAACTGTGTGATGGCAAAGAAAGTATCCCGGTCTCTCACATTCTCGGAAAAGAAACTGACAAAGTACTTTCCGGATGATTACACAGCCAAAGATATGGAACAGGTGATTGAATCATTATTAGAAAAATGGACGCAGGAACAGTCCTGTTAAAGATAGAAAAAGCTAAGAAAACAAAGTCAAAGAAGTTTAAAAAGAGGACTTCTTAGCAGAAAATGAAAGGAGGAAATTATGGAGAAAAAAATGACATTTAATTATTTTTACGGTACCGAAGCTGATCTGTTCAGCTTCTACCGTATACCAAAAGCATTATTTACAGACAGCTATTTTAAAGATTTATCGAGCGATGCTAAAATTTTATATGGACTGATGTTGGATCGAATGTCTCTTTCCATCAAGAATCAGTGGTTTGATGACAAAAACAGAGCATATATCTACTTTTCCATCGAAGATATCATGGAATTACTGAACTGTGGCAGAAATAAAGCCATCAAATCCATGAGAGAACTGGATGACGAAACAGGGATTGGCCTGATTGAGAAACGCAGACAGGGATTTGGAAAGGTGAACGTTATCTACGTGAAAACCTTTATGCCTGAGAAAACAGATGAGAAAAAATTTGAAGAGGAATTAAAGAAGTTTAAAAAACAAACTTCTGTGGAAAATGAGGAACCTACAGAAGTTTACAATTCAAACTTCATGAAGTCCCAAAATCAAACTTCTAGAAGTCCCGAAAACAAACTTCAAGAAGTTTACATTTCAAACCCTAATAATACTAATCTTAGTGATACTGAAATGAATGATAATAAATCTAATCCTATCATATCTGTGGATGAGAAAAGATTTGATAGCGATAATCGCTCTGAGGATTATCAGGCTTATGAAAACCTTGTCAAAGAGACCATTGATTATGAATCACTGGAAGTAACCCATCATGACGATATGCGACAGGTAGATGAAATTGTGAACCTGATCGTAGAAACTGTGATGTGTAAAAATGACAAGATATTGATTGCCAGCGATTGGTATCCGGCATCACTGGTGAAGAAAAAATTTCTGATGCTGACCTATTCACATATCGAGTATGTCTTACACTGTATGAGTGGTAACACCACAAAGGTGAAGAACATCAAGAAATATTTATTAGCAGCCCTGTTTAATGCACCGTCAACGATGAACGGGTATTATCAGGCAGAGGTGAACCATGATATGCCAGGACTGGTAAGATAGGAGGTGCACATGTTTATTTTAAAACTTGCTGGGAAGATATTATTACTGCCGGTATGGCTGATCCTTTTTGTGATCGGCCTGGCAGTAAAGATGACAGTACAGACTTATGCAGTTGTCAGAGGAATCCTTGGATTTATATTCACTTTGTTGATTATAGCGACTGCATACTGTTACCATGACTGGGTACAGGTTGCATTTCTGTTTTCGCTGAGTGTAATTCTGTATCTGATCCTGTTTGCAGGAGTGTTCGTAGATACTGTACTGGACATGACAAGAGAACGTATTATTGATTTTATTATATCGTGAGGAGGATATGAAAATGAGCGAAAACAATGATTATATTCAGTTACCACCACTAAAAAAAGACACACCATCCGATGTGGTAGCATTTATGTGGGAGTACCTGAAAGTACCGGAGGATTCAAGAGAAAAAGTTAAGAATCTGCTTAAAGATGCAAATGAAAATAGAGTAAAATTAAGTCATCAGGCACCAACACTGTATGATGTTGTCCCAAAAGAAGAAATTGCTGAATTTGAAGAGCTTATGTGCAAAACCATAGCTGACATTGTATCAGAAGCCAGTAGCGTTGCCTGTTGGGTGTATGTGCAGAAATATGTGAAGCACAAAACCCTAAACGAAATGCTGCAAGAATTGCCAGACGTAGGTCAATTCATCCTAGCTATGGATACCTGGTTTGAAAAACTGATGGAGAAATAATCTAGGAAAATAGTTTAAAGTTTACATGTTATGATCATGTATGAAGTTGGAACAGAATAAAAGATTGTGCTATACTATTGTTCAAGAAAAAAACTCATTGACATATTTCAATCTATTTAGGAGGATAAACGATCATGTGTACAGCAGCAACTTATAAAACAAAAGATTTTTACTTTGGACGAACCCTCGATTATGAATTCTCTTATGGTGATCAGATAGTAATTACACCACGTAATTATGCGTTTAATTTTCGCCATGTTGGCGATATGAAAAATCATTATGCAATTATTGGAATGGCTCATGTTGCAGAGGATTATCCTTTGTATTATGATGCTATGAATGAAAAAGGAGTGGCAATGGCAGGACTGAATTTTGTCGGAAATGCTGTTTATGCCGCGATTAAGCCAGATGTGGAAAATATTGCACAGTTTGAATTTATTCCGTGGATTTTAAGTCAGTGTTCTTCTTTAGTTGAAGTTCGCGAGCTTCTTGAACGAATTAATATTGTTAATACTCCTTTCAGCGAGCAATTACCATTAGCACAATTACACTGGATCATTTCTGATGAGAATGAGTCAATTACGGTAGAATCTATGTCAGATGGTTTGCATATTTATGACAATCCAGTAGGAGTGCTTACGAATAATCCGCCATTTCCACAGCAGATGTTTCAACTAAATAATTATATGTATTTATCTCCTAAACAGCCCAGAAATACTTTCTGCGAAAATTTGGCTCTTGATGCATATAGTAGAGGTATGGGAGGATTAGGTCTTCCGGGAGATCTCTCATCTTCCTCACGCTTTGTACGTGTAGCTTTTACAAAGGTAAATGCAATTTCAGGTGAATCAGAGGAAGAAAGCGTTAGCCAATTCTTCCACATTCTCGGATCTGTGGATCAGCAACGAGGATGTTGCGAAGTAGCGGATGGAAAATATGAAATCACATTGTATACGTCGTGTTGTAATGTTACAAAAGGTATTTATTATTACAATACTTATGAAAACTATCAGATCAGTGCAGTAGATATGCATGTAGAAAATCTGGATAGTGATAAAATGATTTGTTATCCAGTAATTCAAGGAGAACGAATCAACTATCAAAATAAATAATGTTTTGAAATCAGGGATGAAGTAGAAAGGAAAGTACCATGACAAAGGATGAAGTAAAAAAACTCTGGATGGACAGTCCGGAATCACTACAGTTTTTAAATAATGCTACAAAATTTTATAATTTAATGATGATGTATCGTTGTGCTATTCGGGAGATACAAACTAAACTTGAGGTTTTGGATGATGAATTTTCAGTTGAGAACAATCGAAATCCTATTTCTTTTATAAAAACAAGGATTAAGAAGCCCAATAGTATTTACAATAAATTGCAGAAAATGGGACATGATTTTACAACAGAAAATATACAGACATATTTAAATGATGTAGCAGGCGTTCGAATAGTTTGTGCGTTTATTGACGATATTTATATGATATCAGATTTGATTACCCAACAGGATGATATTAAAGTTATTGAAATAAAAGATTATATAAAAAATCCAAAACCAAATGGTTATCGAAGCTATCATATGATTGTTGAAATACCAGTATTTTTTGCTAAGGGTAAAACACCTATGCGTGTAGAATTACAGATCCGAACCAATGGTATGGATTTCTGGGCAACATTGGAACATCAACTTCGCTATAAAAAAGGAATTGAAGAAATGCCTGGTTATGATGAGATAAGTGAAGAATTACTTCATTCTGCAAGAGCTATCATTGAAGCGGATAATGAAATGCAGAGAATAAAAGACAAAATTGGTATGTTTCATGAAATTTAGGCAGAAAACTGAGCAAGTAGGAAGGTGGAATATATATGAAGCAAGATACTTTAGAGGGCAAAGCAAAAACAAAAAATGGGGTAAAACGGCTGTGTTTTTCCATAGTCTGCATTCTTCTGGAAGTAATTTTTATTATTACTATCGTAACACGCTTGAATGAATATGCAGAAATTATAAATTTATTTACAAGGATTTTGAGTGGAATCTTGGTTTTGGGATTGTACGCATCAGATAAGACCTCTTCTATGAAAATGCCTTGGGTCATCTTAATTCTAATCTTCCCAATTATGGGTGTAGGCCTGTATTTGTTGATTGGTTTGAATGGTGGCACACATAAAATGCGTGAACGATATACAGAAATTGATAGTAAATTATTACCAATGCTTCCTGACAATCAGGAGTGTTTGAGTAGAATAAAAGAAACGATTCCGAAAGCAGGAAATATCGCAAGTTACATACAAAGAAATTCGCAGTATCCAATCTATCAGAATACAGATATTGTGTATTTTGATGAAGCAGTGACAGGATTAGAGGCACAGCTTAAGGATTTGAAGAAAGCACAGAAATTTATCTTCATGGAATATCATGCGATAGAAGACGCTGAAGCATGGCATAAGATTCAAGATGTTCTGGAAGAGCGAGTAAAAGCAGGTGTGGAAGTTAGAGTATTCTATGATGATATGGGTTCTATAGGCTTTATTAATACAGATTTTGTGAAAAAAATGGAGCGAATAGGAATTCATTGCCGTGTATTCAATCCGTTTATGCCAGGTTTAAATCTGTTTTTGAACAACCGTGATCATAGAAAAATAACAGTTATTGATGGAAAAGTCGGATTTACAGGTGGATATAATCTCGCAAATGAATATTTTAATTACACACACCCGTACGGACAGTGGAAAGATACAGGTATTCGTTTAGAAGGAGATGCTGTTCAGTCGCTTACGGTGACATTTTTGGAGATGTGGAATGCAGTAAGTGATAAGGATGCTAATGATTCTGATTTTAGTAAATACCTTTTCCATTATGATTATGCGGCACAGCAAACTGGGTTTGTTCAACCTTATGCAGACAGTCCTATGGATAATGAGCAGGTAGGAGAAGAAGTTTATATCAGTATGATAAATAAAGCTGAAAAATACTGTTGGTTTATGACTCCATATCTAATCATAACAGATGAAATGACACATGCGTTATGCCTGGCTGCTAAGCGAGGGGTAGATGTAAGAATTATCACACCGGGTATCCCTGATAAGAAGTTCATTTATAATATAACTCGTTCTTTTTATCATGGATTAGTTAAACATGGTGTTCGTGTTTATGAGTGGACTCCTGGTTTCTGTCATGCAAAAATGAGTGTGGCAGATGACTGTATGGCAACCTGTGGAACAATTAATCTGGATTATCGAAGTTTATATCACCATTTTGAAAACGGCTGTTTTATGGCAGATTGTCAGGCAGTTGTGGAAATAAAAAATGATCTGATAAGAACGATGGGAGAATGTCGTGATGTGACAGACCAATATCAAACCGGACGAAGTGCATATTTGCGACTGGGACAATTATTTATGAGATTATTTGCTGGATTGCTATAAGAATCTGATGAAACGACCTTTCAAAAACAGTTGATTTTAGAAGTTAACTGTTTTTGAAAGGCCGTTTTTGTTATATCTAACAGTCTGTTGTACAAAGAAGATTTTGCATGGATGAAAAAACAAACCTTGTTGAGGTTAAATTGAGTTTTCCATTGTATTGTATTGCTAATGAATAAGAATAAGAAAAAGAACAGACAATGCTGAATGCTCTGGAAACAAGAATATCTGAGTATAGTATGTAAGTTCGTAACAGAATGAAAGGAGCGATTCAAATGAGCAATTTGGAAAATTATATGAAACAGCAAGCAATTTTTTGTGAACAAAATGATAGCATTAGTAAGAATCTGTATTCAGAGTATGGTGTAAAAAGAGGCTTACGAGATGAAAAAGGCCAAGGTGTGTTGACGGGGCTTACAAATATTTCTGATATAAAAGCTTTTGAATATCGTGATGGAGTAAAGAGTCCATGTGATGGCGAGTTATCTTATCGTGGTTATAATATAAAAGATTTAGTAACAGGAAGTAAAGGAAAAAGGTTTGTCTTTGAAGAAGGAGCATATCTTCTTTTATTCGGAGAATTGCCAACTGATACACAGTTAATGGAATTTCAGGGAAGACTATCTGATTGTATGGAACTACCGACTAACTTTACCAGAGATGTCATTATGAAAGCACCTACATCAGATATTATGGGTTCTATGACTCGAAGTATTCTTACATTGGGCTCTTACGATAAGGAGAAAGAAAGTCTTGAAATTCCGAATGTGCTAAGGCAGAGTATGCAGTTGATCGCAGCATTTCCTATGTTAGCAGTATATGCATACCATGCTTATTGTCATTATGAAAAAAACGAAAGTATGTATATTCATAGACCTGAAAAAGATTTATCTATTGCTGAAAATTTCCTGCGCCTATTAAGACCAGATACAAAATTCACAGAACTGGAAGCAAGAGTACTGGATATAGCATTATTGTTACATATGGAACATGGTGGTGGTAACAATTCTACATTCACTACACGGGTAGTAACATCTTCAGGTTCAGATACTTATTCTGTTATTTCAGCAGCAATGTCATCCTTAAAAGGAAAAAAACATGGCGGTGCAAATCTGATGGTAATGAATATGATGGATGATATTAAAAGTCATGTGAAAGATTATGAAGACGAAGAGGAAATTGCATCATATCTGAGTAAGATTATGAAGAAAGAGGCGTTTGATCAGAAAGGACTTATTTATGGAATGGGACATGCTGTATATTCTATTTCAGATCCGAGAGAAAGGGTGTTCAAAGGCTTTGTAGAACAACTCGCAAGGGATAAAGGACGTGAGAAAGATATGACCCTTTATAACAATATTGAGAAGATTGCACCTAAGTTGATTGCAAAGCAGCGTCAGATATTCAAAGGAGTAAGTCCTAATATAGATTTCTATAGTGGTTTTGTGTATGACATGTTGAATATTCCAAGAGAATTGTACACGCCATTATTTGCGATAGCAAGAATTGCTGGTTGGAGTGCACATCGCCTGGAAGAATTGATAACTACAGATAAGATCATTCGCCCGGCATATAAGAGTCTAGTCAGCAAAAAAGAATATATAGAAAGAGAGGAACGATAATATGGGAGCAGGAACCAGTGCAGAGGAGTTTTTTTAAAGAGCATCAATGTTGAAAGTATATTTGAATTTGTTGAAAGAACAGATTATTTGTTCCTTTATAGTATAAAGGAATGTGTTGAAAAATCAGACTGTCATGAAGGAGTATATCTTTCAGAAGTGGCAGAATACATGAAATTATCGATTCCAGAAACATCTAAGATGGTAAAAAGTCTTGAAAATAAAGGATATATTATCTGGAAATTAGATGAAAAAAAAGAAAGAACATACCTTGTTTTGACGAACAAGGCAATTGAATTAAGTAATTGTCAGAAAGAAAAAATGATAGAAGCTTATGAAAAAATCATATCGAATATACAAGAAGAGGACCTGGCAGTTACACGATGTACATTGAGAAAAATCCGACAGCTTATGGAAGAAATAAAATAGTGATTAATACAACGGAGTAAGAAAAGCTCCTTCATATATTAGAATAAAAATATGACTGTTTCTTTAAAAAGAAGCCGGTCATATTTTTTTATGAAAAATAAATTTTGTTGAGGTTAAATTGAGATTGACTTTGTATTGTATAAGTATGAAATAAAAAGGAATCAGGTGATGTACAATGAAAAAGCATAAAATATGTAAAATCCTTCTTGTTATACTGGCAATTTTTTTATGTGTGGCTTTTTATGAATTGCTCGGAATCTGCGTTGCATATAAAAAGCAGCCGGAAGTGTCCAATACAACCAAAAAAGAAACAAAAAATGGGTCATGGAACGAATGCAGTGAAAATACAGAACGGGCAGTAATCATAGAAAAGAATCCAGAAGCGCTTTTACAAAGAGTGCGTTTGATCAAGAATGCAAAAAAGGAAATTATTCTTTCTACTTTTGCATTTCAATCCGATGAAAGTGGAAAATTGATTTTAGGAGCACTGCATGATGCGGCAGACAGAGGTGTACATATTCGTCTGTTAGTAGATGGAATGGAGAGCTGGATTGATATGGAAGGAAATCCGTATTTCTATGGATTATCTTCCCATGAGAATGTTGAAATTAAACTGTATAATAAGGCCAATCCGTTGAAACCGTGGAAAATGATGGGTAGAATGCATGATAAATATTTGATTGCAGATGGAAAGAGATATATTCTTGGGGGAAGAAATACATACAATTATTTCCTGGGTGATTTTCCGGGACATAAGAACTATGACAGAGACGTGTTAGTGGTTTGCGATGAACCTGAGAAAGAAAATTCAGTTAACCAGTTGTCAGAGTATTTTGAAACCATATGGAATCAGGAAGACAGTGGTTATTTTCATAACAATAAAAAACTGGCAAATAGAAAATCTGTAAAGAACGCAGTTTTAGAGCTGCAGAACAGCTATCAGAAATATTTTGAAGAGAATAAGGAAAGAATCTGCCAGACCAATTATACGGACGAAACTTTTGAGACAGAAAAGATTACATTAGTGTCAAATCCTATTCACACAGGTTCCAAAGAACCAGTAGTGTGGTATCAGTTGGGAGAATTGATGAAAAATGCAAAAAATCGTGTGAAGATCCACACGCCATATATTATCTGTAATGATATGATGTATAATACATGGGAAGAGATTGCAGAGAACGTTTCAGATTTTTCTATCATGACAAATTCAGTTGCGAATAATGGGAATCCATTTGGGGCTGCCGATTATGCGAAAAACAGAAATAGAATCTTAAGTACAGGAATTAATATCTGGGAATATGAAGGCGGTTATTCATACCACGGAAAAAGTATTCTGATTGACGATGATCTGTCTGTAATCGGTTTTTTTAATATGGACATGAGAAGTGCATATCTGGATACGGAACTGATGCTTGTAATACGCAGTAAAGATATTAATAAACAGTTGGAAGAGGGCATGATGGAATATGAAAAAGTGTCCCGCCAGATATTAGAAGGCGGAACTTATAATGATCCATATCATGTAGAGCCAATCGAATTAACAAAGAAACGTCAGAGAAAAATATTTTTGGTACAGCATCTGCTTGGATGGGCAAGGTATCTGTTTTAATAAGGAGGAAGGAAAACGTGTTTCAAATATTGATTGTAGAAGATGATAAAGAATTAAGCCAGCTATTCCAAAAAGTGCTTGAGAAGAATGGATATCAAGTCAAAAGTGCATCGGATGGAGCACAGGCATTAGAAGTATTGGATAAGGAATATATTGATCTGATCATTTCTGATATTATGATGCCGGTTATGGATGGCTATGAACTGGTGTCAGAACTTCGTTCAGCAGGATATCAGATACCAGTGCTTATGATCACTGCGAAAGGTTCCTTTGATGATATGCGCCAGGGATTTCTTTCGGGAAGTGACGATTATATGGTAAAACCGGTAAATGTGAATGAAATGGTTTTAAGAGTCGGAGCACTGCTTCGCCGTGCACAGATACTGAATGAACACAAAATTGTGATCGGTTCAACAGAGTTTGATTATGATGCAATGACGGTTACAACTGATAAGGAAAGTCTTGTTTTGCCTAAAAAAGAATTCCTGCTTTTATATAAGCTTGCAGCTTCGCCAGGCAGAACATTTACAAAACAACAGTTGATGGATGAAGTATGGGGATACGAGACGGAGGCAGACCCACATACGATAGAGGTACATATAGGAAGAATCAGAGAGCGTTTTAAAGATAACCCTGATTTTGAAATCGTAACAATGCGTGGAATTGGATACAAGGTGGTGAAAAAATAATGGAACAAAAGAAAGAAAAAGGATTGCGGATCCGATCCTGTCTGACTGGTGCAATCTGGCTGGCACTTGTATTTTCAACAGTCATATCTGCTTTATTATTTGCTTTTTTGAATCATTTTTTTAATCTGCCGGGCAGCATACCTGTGCTTGGCTGGCTTTTGATTTTCAATACATTGATTGCAGGGCTGATCACTTCCTTTATCAATGCAAAGTTACTGGAACCAATTACCAGACTTAGTAAAGCAATGAAGGAAGTTTCTCAGGGAGATTTTGAACAGCATTTGGAAACGAACAGCCGTATAGCAGAAGTTGGAGAATCTTATCAAAGTTTTAACGTTATGACAAAAGAACTTCGTGCAACAGAGGTGCTGCAGATGGATTTTGTATCTAATGTTTCTCATGAGTTTAAGACCCCGATTAATGCCATTGAAGGATATACAATGCTGCTTCAGGGAGAAGAACTGTCTCCGGATCAAGAGGAATATGTAGAAAAAATCTTATTTAACACCCAAAGACTTTCCGGATTGGTTGGTAATATTTTGCTGTTATCCAAGTTAGAGAATCAGAATATACCAATGAAAAAAACAGAATATCGTCTGGATGAACAGATCCGCCAGGCATTTCTTTCATTGGAAACAAAATGGACAGAAAAAGAAATTGGTTTTCAGGTAGAATTGGAGGAAGTTAAATATACTGGGAATGAAGGACTTTTTATGCATATCTGGATAAATCTTTTGGATAATGCGATTAAGTTCAGCCCTTCAAAGGGGACAATTACGATGTTTCTGAAACAAGAACAGGATTCTGTTAAGTTCATTCTGGAAGATGAAGGACCAGGAATAGAGGATGATGTAAAATCCAGAATATTTGACAAGTTCTATCAGGTAGATGGATCTCATAAAGCAGAAGGAAATGGCCTAGGTCTTGCACTTGTAAAACGGATTGTAGATAGTGCCGGAGGAACAATCAAAGCAGAAAACCGTGAATATGGTGGATGCAGATTTGTTATAGAGCTGCCAAAGCAGAAAGATGAGATTATATAGTTTTAAGATAAATTAGAAGATGGGAGGATTTATATGACATTTTATCAGGAGTTGCAGTTAAATCAGGCAGGTTCTAAAAACCTGTTGAAAAAGAGTGAAACACTAAAAGAAAAATTATATCATATATGGGTATATCTGGTGAAGGTAGCTGTTACAATGGCATTTTGTTTTTTCTTTGTTAGTATTTTCAGCATCCTATTTGGAAATGAGAACAGCATTGTAGGTGTAGTAGTCTTATTATGTCTCATGGTGTTTAGAAATGCGGATCTGGGGATCCACACCGGACAATCTATGATGCTTTTGGCTTTGTTCTTTGTAATTATGACTGTATGTCCGCATTTAGCAAATCAGTTTTCACCGGTATTGGGAATGCTGTTAAATATTGCGGCACTGGCTGTGTTGATTCTGTTCGGATGCCATAATCCATTCATGTTTAATCAATCTACATTGGTTCTTGGGTATCTGCTGCTATATGGTTATGATGTTACAGGAAAAAGCTATCAGATGCGATTAGTCGGAATGGCTTTAGGTGCAGCACTTACCTGTTTCGTATTTTATCGAAATCATAAAAACAGAACTTATAAAAGAAATCTGAAAGATCTAATACAAGAATTTGATATCACTTCTTCCAGAACAAAATGGCAGATATGTCAGATTTTATGCGTACCGATTGTCCTTTGCATTGCAGAACTTTGTAATATGCCACGTGCAATGTGGGCTGGTATTGCGGCCATGTCCGCGATTTTGCCGTTTATGGAAGATATGCACTACAGAGTCCGTAAAAGGATTGTCGGAAATATTGCAGGTGTTATATGTTTTACAGTATTATATTTTCTGCTTCCTTCGTCAATCTATGCATATATAGGAATTCTTGGTGGAATCGGTGTAGGATTTTCAGCACAATATGGCTGGCAGGCAGTATTTAACACATTTGGTGCTTTAGCCATTGCTGCAGAGACTTATGGACTACAAGGAGCGGTTAGTCTTAGAGTGATTCAAAATGTTTTTGGTGTTGTGTTTGCTTTAGCATTTTGTGTTATATTTTATTGGTTTATGTCTAAAAAAAAGGAAAGTGAGGTGACCGTACATGCAGAGTGAAGTGAATCAGGAAGAAAATTTGAATAGAATTATTACGGTTCCTAATCTTCTTTCTTTTTTTCGGCTTTGTCTGATTCCGGTAATTATATGGAGTTATTGTGTAAAGAAAAATCCTCTGTTAGCTGGTGAAATCTTATTGCTGTCTGGTCTTACGGATCTTGCTGATGGATATATCGCAAGAAGATTCCATAGGATTAGTAATTTAGGAAAAATACTTGATCCGGTGGCTGATAAGCTGACACAGGCAGCGACGTTAATCTGTCTGTTTACTCGTTTTCCGCATGTGCTTCTTTTAATCGTAATAATGGCAGGTAAGGAGCTGTATATGGTAGTCAGTGGATGTCTTGTGATACGAAAGACAGGAAAAGTACATGGTGCAGACTGGCATGGAAAGATAGTAACTTTTTTATTATATGGAACTGCAGCGGTGCATATTATATGGTTCCACATTACACCGATGGTATCAGATCTGTTGATTGGTTTGTGCGCTATAATGATGGCCATATCGGTCGCTCTGTATATTATCCAGAATACCAGGACTCTTAAGGGAGAGACTGTATAAGCAATTTTATATTGCAATGACTAGAAAAATATTTAGGAGAAGATAGATATAAACAGTAAGTCAAACACACAAACTATGGAGTCTTTAGTCGGTTTAATAAAATTTTAGATAGAAAATAAATCATTATAAAAAGGGGCTGTCGCATTAATGATTGAACCGCTCCCTTCTAGGTAGACAAGTGAAATAATAAAAACTTGTCACTTAGGAGGGAGCATATTTTATGTCTAAAAGAAAAGTATCTGTTGAGAATAAGATATATGCTGTAAATCTATATCTGGATGGAAAAGAAAGCCAACAACGAATTGCCCATATGTTTGATGTAAGTCTCGCATCTGTCCAACAATGGATTCGAAACTATGAATCTATGGGAGCAAATGCATTTACATTGAAAGGGAATAAAAAATATTCCAAAGAATTGAAACAGCAAGCAGTCTTAGATTATTTAGCAGGCTATGGTTCTCAAGATGATATCTGCAAAAAATATGGAATCCGTTCAAAAGGTAAGTTACAATCTTGGATAAAGAAGTATAATGGTCATGAAGAATTAAAATCTTCTGGAACAGGAGGAAGCATTATCATGACCAAAGGAAGAAAAACCACTTTTGAAGAACGGGTTGAAATAGTACAGTATTGTATCGCACATGATCGTAATTATGCCCAAACAGCAGAACAATACCAGGTGTCCTATCAACAGGCTCGCAATTATATAGTCAAATATGAAGCTGGTGGAGTGGAAGCTTTAAGAGATAACCGTGGCAAACGAAGACGTCCCGATGAGATGAGTGAATTAGAAAAGCTGCGTGCTGAAGTTAAAATTTTAAAAGCAGAGAAAGAACGTGCTGAAATGGAGGCATCTTTTTTAAAAAAACTCGAAGAAATAGAGAGGAGGCGGGGCTAAGCCTGGTCCGTCATGAACATATATATCAGGCAATCAAAGAAGAACACAAAGAACATAATTATCCAATCGCTGCACTTTGTAAACTTGGTAATGTTTCTAGAGCAGCTTATTATAAATGGCTACACAGAGAAATTCCTAAAAGTGAACAAAAGAATAAGTTTATTGCCGACGAGATAGAAAAGATTCATACAGACTCACCGGATAAAGGCTATCGAAGGATCAGAGATGATCTGGAACGATATCATGGTATTGATGTAAACGATAAACGTGTGCTACGCATTTGCCGTAAACTTAATATAAAATCAACTATCAAGTATTCTAACAACGGATGCACAAGACAGGCTGCAAACCCTCAGTATATAGCTGAAAACATACTTAATCGGGAGTTCACCGCCAAAGCACCAAATGAAAAATGGCTCACTGATGTGACAGAATTCCATTATTATATTGGGATGGAAAAGCATAAAGTTTATCTAAGTGCAATACTGGATCTATATGATAGACGAATTGTTTCGTATGTTATTCGTGATAAGAACAACAATGCTTTGGTGTTTGATACGGTAGATAATGCTTTACTTAGAAATCCTGGTGCGCAGCCACTGTTTCACAGTGACAGGGGATTCCAATATACGAACAGGACATTTCATATAAAACTTGTAAATGCTGGAATAACACAAAGCATGTCGCGAGTTGCTAAATGTATCGACAATGGACCAATGGAAGGCTTTTGGGGAATTCTGAAGAGAGAGCGATACTATGGAAAACGATTCACCGATAGAGATACTCTCGAAAAAATGATCGAAGATTATATAGATTACTACAACAATAAACGCTTGCAAAGGAATCTCGGAATTTTAACGCCAATGGAAAAACACGAAATTTACTTGCAAGCTGCATAAAAACTGCCAGCAGATAAATTTCTACTGGCAGGAAAAATTTATATTTTTTCAATTGTCTACTTGACGGGGAGCGGTTCACACTTAATGCGACAGCCCCATTTTTATTTTTGTTAGGCTTTAAGCCTGTTCAGCACAGTGGAGTTTCTCAGAAGAGAAACGGAACTTTGATGAACAAATAAACCACCGGCTAGGCCGGTGAGTCAGCATTGCTTAAGCTTACAGTAAAAAACCTCCAGTGATATAATTATGTTGGTTCGCCAACCACATAAAATCAAAGGAGGTTATCCAAATGGATATAAACAGTTTAGCACATACGAAATGGAATTGTAAGTATCATATTGTTTTTGCACCAAAATATAGAAGAAAAGTAGCGTATGGGAAGATGAAACAGGATATTGCGAATATTTTAAGTATGCTATGCAAAAGAAAAAGTGTAGAAATAGTAGAGGCAGAGATATGCCCAGACCATGTGCATATGCTTGTAAAGATACCACCAAGTTTAAGTGTTTCAAGTTTTGTAGGGTATTTGAAAGGAAAAAGTACACTTATGATCTTCGAACGCCATGCAAATTTAAAATACAAATATGGAAATCGCCATTTCTGGTGCAGAGGATATTACGTAGATACTGTAGGGAAAAATGCAAAGAAGATACAAGAATATATTCAAAATCAGTTACAAAATGATTTAGAGTATGATCAGATGACATTAAAAGAGTATATTGCCCCGTTTACGGGTGAGCCAGTAAAGCAAAATAAATAAAATAAGCCCCGTAGGGCTTAATAAGTAAATGACGGTACAGTTAGCGAACCAAATTCGATGGGTCTTTAGACTTAGCGTCGGTAATAAGCCCTTATAGGGCTAGTACAAACCACCGGCTTAGCCGGTGGTTTTGATTGAAAATAAGCCTAAAAATAGCTGTGCCCACGTCATGCCCACGGAAATTTTCTCGCGTGGGCATGACTTTTATAAAAATGACGATAAATTGGATTATTCAGACGGTGATATTTGATGCATATATGACTGTATAGTGTTTGCTCGAAAAGTATATATAATGAATGCGTGTATTTAACTTGCATATTTAGCAAATAAGTTTCATAATAGAATGTGTCGAACAAAATCAACTTGAAAAATTAGGGGTTTCTGTCGACCCCTGATAGTGCAAAAAATATAGGGGATCGACAGAAGGCGGAAACGCCTAAAATAGGAGGTGTTGCAGAAATATATGATTAGGGACAAGAAAGAAATGTTGAATTTTGAAGAGGTCGACAAAATAGAGACGTTTTTTGGCTTAAATAAGGGGATGATTTTGGGACGGGAATTAATAGAATCATAATGGAATTTAAATTATCTACACCCCTTTCTAAACATTATACAGTTCCGCCAGAATTAATAGAATCATAATGGAATTTAAATCTGTCAAAACAGATCTGTTCGATAAATTCTTATTTGAATTAATAGAATCATAATGGAATTTAAATATTGGAATCAGGCTGTCCTGTAGTTTCCTAAGTGGAATTAATAGAATCATAATGGAATTTAAATCTTGCAACGGGAGCAGTCAAAACGATGCGAACTAATGAATTAATAGAATCATAATGGAATTTAAATCAGTTAAGTTTATTAGATTTAGTTCTTGAAAGCTTGGAATTAATAGAATCATTATAATGGAACTTAAAGATGGATTTCAATGTAACAGGTTGGAAATCTTAAGGCACTTGGGACCAAATGAGTCAACTGGAACCTTAAGAATATAGATTAGAAGGAAAAATCTGATAATTAAAATAAGCGTTTAATCCAGAAATGAGATGTGATAAAGAAAAGAATAAAGAGCTGGTTTTAATTGTAAAATTTATGGGGAACTAACATCAGCTTATTGACATAAATTTAAAAATAAGTATAATAATAGTTGAGTAGTTGTTCAACTATTATTATTTGGAGGTGAATATATGCCAAAAACGTCTTATATTTGTAATTGCAATGTAATTCATGAGGATATTGTGAATGATGTGAAATCCAAGATGCAGCCAAAAGATGATTATATCCAGTTGGCTTCTTTGTTTAAGCTATTTGGAGATGGAACTAGAGTACAAATCTTACACGCTCTAGAACAGAGTGAGATGTGTGTATGTGATCTTGCAGTGCTACTTGGGGTAACAAAATCTGCAATTTCGCATCAGTTAAAGGCATTACGCCTTGCGAATCTGGTAAAATTCCGTAAAGAAGCACAGATAGTTTACTACTCGCTGGCAGATGATCATGTGAAAGAGATTATTGACAAGGGATTTGAGCATCTTTGGCAGAAATAATATTTTTTAACATTATAGTTGAGTAATTGAACAATTAACCAAATTATAAGGAGATTATCATGAAACGCATATTTCTATTAAAAGGGTTGGACTGTCCAAATTGTTCCGCAAAAATTGAAAAAGAAGTCGGAGAGTTGGATGGAGTGCAATCCTCAGTGGTAAATCTGATGAAGCAGACGCTTACAATCAATGTTACTCAGACAGCCGCAGATACGATAGCCAGTCAGATTGAAACGATTGTTTATAGTCATGAGCCAGATGTGGAAGTTCAGGAAGAAACCGTTATGAATGTTACAAAGAGTTATTCGTTAAAAGGGTTGGACTGTCCGAATTGTTCCGCAAAAATTGAAAAAGAAGTCGGAGAGTTGGATGGAGTGCAATTCTCAGTGGTAAATCTGATGAAGCAGACGCTTACAATCAATGTTGCTCAGACAGCCGCAGATACGATAGCCAGTCAGATTGAAACGATTGTTCATGGCCATGAGCCAGATGTGGAAGTTTCTGAAATTGTACAGGAATCTTATATACCGGAAAAAAAGCAGGAGGCCAATGAATCCTATAACAATGAGGATAAGAAGTTGACAGTTCGTTTAGCGACTGGTGCAGCAATCTATGCCATTGGTATGGCATTGACTGTTTTTGCGAAAGTGCCACTGCCTATCGAGTTAGCTTTTCTCATTGTTTCTTATGTTATTCTTGGTGGAGATGTTGTATGGCAGGCTGTGAGGAACATTTCAAAGGGGCGTGTATTTGATGAACATTTTTTGATGAGTGTTTCTACGATTGGGGCTTTTGTCATTGGTGAATATCCAGAAGCAGTTGCTGTTATGCTATTCTATCAGGTAGGTGAATTTTTTCAGTCATTGGCTGTTAAGCGTTCCAGAAAATCTATATCAGACTTAATGGATATACGTCCAGATTCTGCTACAGTAAGAAGAAATGGGGAATTGATTACCATATCTCCAGAAAATGTCTCCATTGGTGAGATTATTATTGTAAAGCCTGGTGAAAAAATTCCATTAGACGGTGTGGTATTGGATGGAGATTCTATGCTGGATACAAGGGCCTTAACAGGAGAATCAGTTCCGAGAAGTGTTCATAAAGGAGACGAAGCACTTTCCGGTTGTATGAATCAGACGGGTGTCTTAATGATTAAGACAACAAAAGCATTTGGTGAATCTACGGCTTCAAAGATTATTGATCTTGTGGAAAATGCGTCAAGCCGAAAAGCACCAACAGAAAATTTTATTACTACATTTGCACGTTATTATACACCTGTGGTTGTAATCTTAGCAGCTTTTTCTGGCGATTCTGCCACCGATCATTCTTGGTGGAGGCTGGACAGAGTGGATTCGCAGAGGATTTGTTTTCCTTGTGGTATCTTGTCCATGTGCATTGGTTATTTCAATCCCGCTGACTTTCTTCGGCGGCATTGGTGCAGCATCTAAACGAGGTGTTCTTGTAAAAGGAAGCAATTATTTAGAGGCACTTAATAATGTCAGCGTTATTGTGTTCGATAAAACCGGAACACTTACAAAAGGTGTTTTCAATGTGACGGATATTTTGCCTGCAAATGGATTTTCAAAAGAACAGGTTTTGGAGTATGCGGCAGAGGCAGAGAGTTTTTCTAACCATCCTATTGCAAAATCCATTCTTGCTACTTATGAAAAAGAAATTGATCAGTCAGTGATTTCTGATTATAAGGAAATTTCAGGATATGGAATCAGTGTAATGGCAGGGGAAAAGAAAGTTTTTGCTGGCAATACGAAACTTATGGATACAGAATGTATAGAGTACACAACCTGTGAAAAAGCAGGTACAAAAGTTTATTTGGCTGTAGATGGTCAATATGCAGGATGTATTTTGATAACAGATGAAGTGAAGCCGGACAGTAAAAAAGCAATTTCTGACCTGAAACATATCGGCGTGGAAAAAACAGTCATGCTTACCGGTGATGATGAAAAAATTGGGAAGTCTGTTGCAGAAGAATTGCAGTTGGATAAATATTATGCACAGCTGCTTCCTGACCAAAAAGTGGAAAAGGTTGAGCTTTTAGATAGTAAAAAGAGACCGGGAAGCAAATTGGCTTTTGTTGGTGATGGTATCAATGACGCTCCTGTCCTTGCCCGTGCAGATGTTGGTATTGCAATGGGTGGGCTTGGTTCGGATGCGGCCATTGAAGCAGCAGATGTAGTTCTGATGACAGATGAACCGTCTAAGCTGGTGGACGCGATTGAAGTAGCAAAAGCGACAAAACAGATTGTCATGCAGAATATAGTGATTGCTCTTGGGATTAAGAGTGTGTTCCTGATTCTTGGCGCTCTTGGTATTGTGGGAATGTGGGAAGCTGTATTTGGTGATGTAGGCGTTACCATAATTGCTGTTTTGAACGCAATGAGAATTTTGAAAAAATAGGAAATGAGGTGGAAATGTGAAACGAAAACTGATTCTGTTAGTTGTTACGATTGTTTTTCTTGTAGGTTTTGGTGTCATTTTACATTCACCGCCTTCTATGATTGATGTAGTCACAGGAGCAACACCGAAGTCAAAAAAGGCGGCTCAAGCCTCCGCACAGTTGGAAGGCTCTTATGTTCTCGGTATTAATATGATGTCAGATGGTCTCGACAACGAGAACACTCGGAATAAATTAAAAGAATTGGCACTGGACGATTCGGAAACAAATGAAACAGATCTCATGAAAACGGATATTAGTTTTCGGTTATATGTATCTGAGACGGATTATCCGCTTGTCAGTTATGCTAAGAAACTCTGTGACAGGTTGAAACAGGCCGGTTTTTCCGTAGATCTGAAAGAATACAGTAACACAATGATGCTATCAAGAGTGGTAAGTGGAAAGTATGATGTATTCCTGGCATCGGATGATTTTATTGACGTTACAACGCTAACACAGATGGACTATATGATCATGGACAGCGAAGAAATGAGGTGAGCGGGAATTTATGAGAAAATGGAATACGATTTTGTCTGTTTTAATGCTTCTCATTTTTATGATTCATGGAATCATGGGCAGCTTTATGCTGAACGGAGTTGGAAGTAGTGCAGGGAAACTTCTTGCATGGATTGGTGTTGGTATTCTTGTTGTGCATACGGTGATTGGTGTCATCCTGACAGTTCAGAGTTTACAGACAGCGAAGCAATCAGGAAAAATGTATCTGAAACAAAACGTCATATTTTGGGCGAGACGAGCCAGTGGGATGGCAATACTGATTCTGCTGTTATTCCATATTGGCTTGTTTGGAAAGGTGCAGAATGGGACATATATTTTGTTCCCTTTTACAACGGTAAAGATGGTAACTCAGCTTTTGTTCGTAGCGGCAATCTTTGTTCATATTTTTATCAATATACGCCCATTGCTCGTATCACTGGGAATCATTAGTTATAAAGAACGAAGGAGCGATATTTATTTGATCCTTTCGGTGCTTCTTCTTTTTATAGCGGGAGCGGTTATTTTATATTATATTGGGTGGCAATATCTATGAGTAAGACAATTATTATTATAGGTGCTGGACTGGCAGGACTTTCAGCGGCTTTGCAGGCAGCGGAAAATGGATGCAATGTAAAACTGGTTTCCTCCCTTCCGTCAGAGCGGGCACAGTCTGTTATGGCGGAGGGCGGTATCAACGCAGCTTTGAATACAAAAGATGAAAACGACAGTCCCGAAGAACATTTTACAGATACAATAAAGGCAGCATGTGGTCTGGCAGATCCAAATGCAGTTTGGGGAATGACACAGGCAGCACCGGAGCTGGTGCACTGGCTGCTAAAACTTGGAGTTAAATTTAACATGAGTGGCTATGATGATGTGGATCTGCGGAATTTTGGCGGGCAGAAAAAGAAACGGACTGCTTTTGCACAGAGCGATACCGGGAAGCAGATCATGACAGCTATGATAGACGCTGTTCGCAGGAAAGAAGCATCTGGTATGGTAGAACGGTTCAGCCATCATTCTTTCCTAACACTTCGTCTGTGTGGCAATATTTGTTGTGGCTGCGTAATCAGGGATGAATACAGTCAGGAGACTGTGGAATTACCGGGGGATGCGGTTATTGTTGCCACCGGTGGTATGCACGGATTGTTTGGAAATACAACGGGTTCGCTGAGCAATACAGGAGAAGTCACCGCAGAATTGTTTCGGCTTGGTGTTCCTCTGGCAAATGGCGAGATGATCCAGTACCATCCGACAACTGTGAAATGTGGTGGAAAACGCATGCTCATCAGCGAGGCGGCCAGGGGGGAAGGTGGCAGGTTGTTTGCCATGAAAGATGGAAAACAATGGTATTTCATGGAGGAAAAATACCCGGAGCTTGGAAATCTGATGCCACGAGATATTACCGCCAGAGAGATATGGAAGGTCAGCCATGAATCAGAGGTATTTCTTGACATGACGGAAATATCGGAGGAGATTATTTCAAATAAGCTATCTGGTCTGGCAGACGATTGTATGACCTATCTGCATAAAGATATACGAAAGGAACCGGTGTCTGTTTTACCGGGAATTCACTATTTTATGGGAGGCATTCTGGTGGATGAGCAGCACAGAACACCGATTCAGAATCTTTACGCTGCCGGAGAATGCTGTGCCCAATATCATGGTGCCAACCGTCTTGGTGGAAATTCTCTGTTAGGAGCGTTATACGGAGGATGTGTTGCGGCAAAATCAGCATGTGAACAGGCAGATGTAGTAGATCTATCTTGTGCGACACAGATAGATTTTCCACCAGCGTCTCAAATTTCAGAAATAAAGCAATTAAACAAAGTGATGCAGGATATTATGGGCGTTGTCAGAAATGAGAATACGTTGTTAAATGGGATTCAAACGGTACAAGCGCTGACAGGAAATCTTCCATTGCTTGGCATGGCAGTTCTAAAGAGTGCTCTTGCAAGAAAAGAAAGCCGTGGTGCACACTGGCGGGAGGATTATCCGAAGAGCAATGACGATGATTACCTTAAAACAACGGTAGCTAGATTTGATGGAAAGCAGATACAGATTTCCTTTGTACCTGTTCCAGAAAGGCGGTGATTCACTTGGTATATAAAATAAGAATCAGGCGGCAGGAGAGTCAGAAATCAGACAGTTATTGGCAGGAATTTGAGTTTGACGGAAGCAAAAACAGCTCTGTTGCCAATGTTCTAAAGGAATTGAACAGTAGAACCCCTTTGAAAGATAATTCAGGGAATATAGTTACTCCCATCAGCTGGGAATGTAGCTGTATGGTGCGAAAATGTGGGGCTTGCGCCATGCTGATTAACGAACGTCCGAGGCTGGCATGCTCTACATTTCTACATACGTTAAAAGGTTCTACAATCACCTTGGAACCTTTAAGCAAATTTCCGCTTGTAAGAGATTTGATCGTTGACCGGTCAATTCTGTTTGAAAATTTGAAAAAACTGAACCTTTGGCTTGAAAGTGAAGCTTATATGAATCCGTGGACACATGAACCGAGATACCAGTCGGCACGCTGTCTGATGTGTGGCTGCTGCCTTGAAGTGTGTCCTAACTTCTCTGCAAATGGGACTTTCGCAGGCGCTGTTGCTGCAGTCAACGCATTTCGGATTCTGAATGAAGAACAGGAAAGCACTCATTTGAATGAGATTTCTGCTGAATATAAGAAGAAATATTTTGAGGGATGCGGGAAGTCGTTATCTTGTCATGATATTTGTCCGATTGGTCTGCCTGTGGAAGAACTGCTTGTAAGGTCGAATGCAGCGGCTGTTTGGGGCAAATAAAATGGATGATAAAAGCTATAATGAATGTATGAAGAGAATCAAAAACTTGATTCTCTTTTTTAAAATACATACATTGACAAATATCTATGTATATATTATATTGAACATAGACAATGATCAATGTGAGGTGTCAATATGAATGCAATGGATGGCGGCCTTGTGAATGATCGTAAGGAAGGAAAATGGCATCACTATTCTTTGAATTGTGAGACATTGATGAATTACAAACACTTTATAGAATCCCTTACTTGCCTTGGATGCGGTGACGGGGATTGTTGTAAATAATTTAAGGAGAGCAGATATCATGAAAAAAGAATCAAATTCAGGAATTAGTTTTTTCCAGCGTTACCTGACTGTAACCTGCCAAACATCAATCTGGGGCAGTTGCAGATAATTCTCGCAGCAGCGGGCTTACTTTCTGTATTAGCAACGGTTAGCTGTATATTGTTCCTGTCTGCAAAATGTAAAGACACATTGACAGTTTTGCTGATCTCTATCGTAGTTCTTCTCATGCTGCTTTTTGCTTATGTGGCGATGGGAGCAACATGGCTCTCTGCCATACTTCCATCTGCTGGAATTGGTATGCAGAACAATTTCCTTTCTCAGCTTGCAAATTTCAATTATCTGAATATCGGTGGAATGAGTTTCTGGACACCGCATGTTATTTTGATTTCGGCAGGAATTGAATTATTTGTGTTTACATTCTTGGCGATTCATTCCTATTGCAGACATCAGGTAGCATAAAAGAAGTTCAAAATAGAATGAATTGATTATCTGCCGCATGACGGCAAAAGAAAAACCAGACAATTTAGAACGGCGACTTTGATTTTCAGAGCCGCCGTTTCTTTGCGTTTATACAAACCTATGATGAATTTTCCGGAAATATTGTAGCTAATAGTTATTTAAACTGTTGTATTTGTTTAAAAATTAAAAAATATTTAATGAGTCTTCCGCATCTACCCACATCTGCAAATTTCCATCAAGATATAATCTTGCATATTCAAGAGGATCATCAATGGCGAGTGCGTTTAATGCACAGTCTGATCCTGATGTGGTTTTTAAGTCCTTTTCAGCTTCCCAACAGTCAATGCGGAGCATATAGCCAACATAGGTATAAACATCAATACTGTTGCGCTTGGGATTGTATTCTGCAAATATTGTTCTCATCGTATCAAATCTCCTTATCGTTAAATCAATCATTTGTTGCAAAAATCAGAAGCATTTCAATCAGTTCACCATGTCACTTTTATTTTGTGTTATACTGTTTTATAGGATTTTCTTGCCCTTGTATTTGCCCTTATCAGAGTTCGTAAACACTGGTGGGACAATATAACACAAGGGAAACAATAAGGGAAAGCTCACCAGTGATAAATTCAGTGTTTTCAAGGGTTTGCGGAGAATTTAATAACAAAATATAACAGTTATTAAATCTCTTAAAACAGGTGAAATCTCAATCGGAATTTGAAAGTAAGGTGATTTTGTTTGGAAAATTATATTGCGAGTTTAGAAAAAGAAATTTCTTTGATAGAAAATGGTTTTAAAGAGGAAGAAAAAAGAGCTTTATCCGATTATAGATCTAATGATAAAGAATTTGTCAAGAAGTTGGCGTTTTCAGCTTATAACTCAAATACCTATCAAGTAAGAATGTACGGTGTATTTCTTTTTGGATACTTATCAGAACAAAATGATATTTTGACATTTATGAGAGATGAAGTTTCTAAAGATGATAATTGGAGAGTTCAGGAAGTATTAGCAAAGGCATTTGATGAATTTTGCAAAAATACAGGATATGAAAAAGCACTTCCGATCATTGATGAATGGTTAGAAAATGATAATCCAAATACGAGGAGAGCAGTTACGGAAGGATTAAGAATATGGACAAGTAGACCATATTTCAAAGATAATCCGAATGAAGCAATTAGGCGGATTGTAGCCTTAAAAGAAGATCCGAGTGAATATGTTAGGAAATCAGTAGGTAATGCTTTAAGAGATATTAGTAAAAAATTTCCGGAGCTGATTAAAGATGAACTCAATAACTGGAAGTTAGAAAGCAAAGAAATAAATCAAGTATACAAACTGGCGAGTAAACTTATTAACTGATAAATCCCAGTTTGTATAACAGGAAAATTTAAATTTAACGCTTGAAAAAAGGAGAAATAAACATGGCAAAGAAAGAAGAAAGATTTGAAGTTACATTTAGAGACGGAAGTCAGCTTAAGGATGAAGGAGTTCGCCAAATCCTTGTAGATAAGGAGACTGGGGTTAACTATCTTTGTTGGAAATCTGGATATGGAGCGGCTATTACACCTCTTCTGGATTCAGAAGGAAAAGTCATAGTTATAAAGTAAAATCGGAAGTTGTAGTAAAGGAGGTTTACAATGGGGTTTTGGATTTTTATGTTGATTATGGATTTGCTTCTTCCATTTACGATGATTGGTTTTGGAAGATGTTTTACGAAAAAGGCTCCAAAGGAAATAAATTCAGTATTTGGATATCGGACTTCGATGTCTATGAAGAACAAAGACACATGGGAATTTGCTCATAAATATTGTGGTAAAGTCTGGTATGTCTGTGGAATGGTTATGTTGCCGATAACAGTAATATTCATGCTTTTAGTGATTGGAAAAAATAAAGATTGTGTTGGGAGTATAGGAGGAATTATCTGTGGTGTTCAACTTATTCCTTTAATTGGGTCTATTCTCCCAACAGAAATAGCATTAAAAAAGAATTTTGATAAGAATGGAACAAGACGATAAATTCCAGTTTGTATATATCTTTTAAAAGGTATATGATTAAGAAAAACGGCAGGAGGTATCTGAATGAAATCACATAAATATTGGTCTATCGGTGCACTGATTACAATGCTTGGAACTTTTTATACAGGTTATAAGGGATCAAAAGAAGGCCATAAGTACTTTGCAGCAAGTTCTTTGCTTTGCATGATTATGGCTATTTATACAGGACACAAGATGATTTCTGGTAAAAGTAGGAAGAAAAAAGAAGTTTCAGTAGAGAGTGTTGAAGATTAAAAAACAAAATATTTTAATAAATAACGCCGGTGCGGGATTTTTGATATCCAGTACTGGCGTTATTTATTCTACAGGGGCTTGGGGGTGTAGCCACCAAATATATTATTAATTTTCTTCTTCGGTAAGTTTGTTAAGGATCCACTCCCTATTGATAACAATATCCTCATCATCGCGGAGATCTTTGAAATCAGTGCAGTGTGAAGAAGCAAATTCATACATATTGTCAATGTCAACTGAGTAATTTGTATTTCTGCTTTTAATGTGCTTTACGATTGCCATTCATACCACCTGCCAGTTTTAGTACCTCTTTTCTCAGTAGGAATAAGTCCGTGATGCACTGATGGATTTCATTTTCTATAGCACGTGACTGACTGCCACCACTGTTAAAATGCTTGGCGATCTGATTGAGATTCGATCCGATCTTTCCATATTCACTGACCAGTTTTCTGAGGTCGTTCATGTCTGCAACAACTTCAATCTGGTGATTGATTTGCTTTGAATGTTTAAAGATCACGTGGAAGTACCTGGACTTGATAAAGAAAAATCCAAACTTGATGATTTAATCAACCAGATGAGATATTTTAAAGATTTTATCAAAAAACTCAATCGCATGGATGTGACATCCAATCAATCTCAGCATCAGATTAAGAATGGTGAGATGCTCCTTGCAAACAAAATATATCTGATAAATCAGATGTATTAATGTCCCAAGGACGCTTTTTGTATGTTATAATAAATACAATCACTAAGTATCGGATAAATAAAGATAAAATGAAGGAATAGAAAGTCATGAAGATAGCGAAAAAAGTATTAAAGACAATAGGAGTTTTATTAGGCTTTATTGTGGTCATTGTGCTAGGATATATCATTTATCTCTATGCAAGTTACCATAGAATTGAAGATAACAAATCCCTTTCTGTAGAATCTCACACAAAAACAAAACAAACACTAACAACAGGAAAACAATATTCAGCAATTACATACAATATTGGATTCGGAGCCTATACGCCAGATTTCAGCTTTTTTATGGATGGAGGAAAATCATCTTGGGCAAAGAGCAAGAAAAGTGTTTTTAAAACAGTTAAAAATGCAGGAAATCTAACAAAATCGTATGATCCGGATTTTGCCTTAATAGAGGAAGTAGATCTTAATTCCACCAGAAGTTATCATGTAAATGAATATTCCATACTAAAGAAATGCTTGAAGAATTACGATACAGTATTTGCACAAAATTATGATTCTGCTTTTCTATTCTATCCATTCACACAGCCACATGGAAGCAGCAAAGCAGGATTAGCTTTATTTTCCAGATTCCCGATCAAAGATTCACTAAGAAGAAGTCTTCCGATTTCAACATCATACAATAAATTTTTTGATTTAGATCGTTGCTACAGTGTTTCAAGAATTCCAGTGGATAATGGGAAATACCTTGTGATCTTTCAGCTTCATATGTCAGCCTACGGAAACAGTGATAAGATCAGAAAAGGACAGATCCGTATGCTTTCAGCGGATATGAAAAAAGAATACGAAGCAGGAAATTATGTATTATGTGGCGGGGATTTTAACCATGACCTCAAGGCTGCAGAAGATGACGATTCTACCGATAGAGAATCCTGGGCATATCCATTTCCAAGAAAGATGCTTCCAGAACATTTTTCTTTCTGTATGGATCAACTGCCAAAGAAAGAAAATCTGTGGAATAGTTCACGAAATGCAGATATGAAATACATACCAGGAAAGACTTATACCGTTACATTGGATGGATTTATTATCTCTGATAATGTAAAATGTGATATGTATAAGAATATTAATACGGGATATTCTTATTCAGATCATGACCCGGTATATGTGAAGTTTGAATTGAATAAGGAGCTTCCTGTATACTTTAAATAGAGCAAGAGATTGACGAAAAATACCTCAAGTAAAATTAGATTATTACTGACCTGGCGAGTTGATAAAATCTAACGAATACAAGAGGTATCTACAATGAGTATAAGTTCATCAAAATAATCTTTACCAAAAGAAGATTGTGGAATAATGATTCAGCCATATTTGATGAGAGAGTGTGAAGGCAGTGTCGGATGGATGTATTGATTTTAAGAAGAATACTTCCAAAAGCTCTGCATTCTTTTAAGAGTCCTGGCGGTGGACTTCCTCAGATTATTGGGATTCTTGGAACCGTGTATATGGTATTAAATATTTCTACAGATTCCGCAGAAAGAAATGCCATTTGGTAGATTACCATTGTTGTCTTTGCCATTCTTGTGGTTTATGTATTTTTCTGGATTCGATATAAGATGAAGATTCCGGTATTTAAGAGTGTTCTTCTGGAAAAAGTTATGGTGATGGAAAACAGCATGTATTACGTGGTGCACCGATGTCGAGGATTGTGTAAATAATTTATCTGTGATAAAACGTAAGCGTTCTACAGGAATTAAGAGATCAATGGCTGGTTTTTCATTGAGGAGATGATTTAGAATGCAATCAGCGCATTTTGTATACAGTAGAATAAATTCGAAGGTGAGGAATGTATGAATAATACAAAGAGAAACTTGTTGATATCTTTTGGAATGTGGATGGTATTTGAGGGGATTGCGATCACACTTTGGATTTCGAAGGATAATATTTTTTATCTTCTGAATTTCAGTTATATTGGAACATCGATCACACTGGGACTTATATTGTTTCAGTGTGATTACAAATATGCACGCAGGATTGTCCAGCTTCTGGTCGGTATGTATATGCTAGTTTATCTAGGACTGATATGTCAGGAAAATATGCAGATAGAAGGCTTTTGGTATTATCTGTTTACAGGAGTTTTTGAAGCAGCTACCATTCATTATGCTATCGCTAAAATATTTGGACCTCTTTTGTTTGGAAGAGGATGGTGTGGATATGCATGCTGGACAGCTATGGTGTTAGATTTCCTGCCATATAAAACGCCTCAGACGGAGAGAAAGAAGATTGGATTTGTCAGATATATCACTTTTGCGATAGCATTTATCTTTGTGGCAGTACTTTTCTTAAGTCACACACGGAATCTGGAAAAGATTATGTTTATAGCTTTTATTGTTGGAAATATCTTGTATTATGCGATCGGAATTATTTTGGCATTCCTATGGAAAGATAACAGGGCATTTTGCAAATACATTTGTCCGGTGACTGTTTTTTTGAAACCAATAAGTTACTTTTCAGTGTTTAGAGTAAAGTGTGATAAAGAAAAATGTATTTCCTGCGGAAACTGTAAGCGGGTCTGTCCAATGGAGGTAGATGTCACGGATAATTCAAGAAAAAGAGAAAATGGGACGGAATGCATTCTATGTATGGAGTGTGTCAAAGCTTGTCCGAAGAAAGCATTATAAGAGAGATCCCATAGATAATTTGATCAAAGATAGAGAAAGTCATTATGATGATTTGTTGTAATATGTAAGCAGATCATGTAATGGCTTTTTTATTTTACAGGAATTTTCGATGATAAAGAAATTAGCTCAGAAAGAAGGAGTCATCTACACAGGATCCGCAGGAGATGAACCTGGAGCAGTCATGGAATTATACAGCTTTGTCAAAGCCATGGGAATGAACGTGGAAGTCATGGGTAAAGGAAAGAATAACAAGATCGACTACGAGTGCAACCCAGACACAGTCTTAGAAGAAGCAACACGCCGTGTCATGAGTCCAAAGATGTTATGTGCGTTCAAAGACGGAACAAAGACAATGGTAGAGATGACAGCAATGTCCAACTACACAGGACTGATCCCAGACGTGATCGGAGGACACGGACCAAAGACAGTACCGGGAACAGAAGGTGTCAAAGAATTAAATGATATCTTTAAATTAAAAGAAGACGGCGGAATCTTAAATAAACACGGAGTTGTAGAATACGTAAACGGAATCGCACCAGGACCATTATGGACATTATACAGACCATACCATCTGTGCAACTTAGAGACACCATTAATAGTAGCCAAAGCCGTGATCGACGGAGAAGTTACATGCGTACCGATTGATGGATTAATGTCAAGAAGGGACAACTGCTTACATATGATGATATCGAATTAGATAAGAGCACACTGATCTACCAGTTAAGAAAAGAACAGGATGCTATGTACGGAAGAAACGTATTATAAGAGATAAAAACTTAAACTTTCCTGCCGCATCTTTATGCGGCGGGAAAGTAATGAAAATGGTGAATGTAAATTAGGAGGAAGACGGATGTTAGTAACTTTAAAAGAATTACTCGACCAGGCCAAGATAGAACACAAAGCGGTAGGTGCATTTAATGGAACGACATTAGAAGCAATCCGTGGTATTATTCAGGCAGCAGAAGAATTGAATTGTCCAATAATTCTGCAGCATGCACAGAGTCATGATGATATCATTGATCTGGAAGAAATCGGACCAATCATGAAATATTATGCAGAACGTGCAAAAGTTCCTGTAGCACTTCATTTAGATCATGGAAGTTCCTTTGAACGATGCGTATAGGCCCTGCGTTTAGGGTTTACATCAGTTATGTATGATGCATCAGCAAAAAGTTTTGAAGAAAATGCCGAAGAAACAAAAGAGATCGTGAGAATCGCACATGCAGTAGGGGCAAGTGTAGAGGCAGAACTTGGACATATCTTTACATCTGAAGTTGTTCATGGAGAGGGTGGCTCCGCAGACAGCAAAGATGATTATGATGATCTTAATGATATTTATACAGATCCAGAAGTTGCAAAGAAATTTGTAGAGTTAACAGGGGTTGACTGTTTAGCTGTTGCGTTTGGTACAACACACGGAGTATATTTAACAGAACCAAAACTAGATCTTCCTCGTGTAGCAAGAATCAGAGAAGCTGCTAACGTACCATTAGTTATGCATGGTGGATCTGGAGTGTCCGATGAAGATTACGCTGTTGCAATCGAGAACGGAATCTGTAAAGTGAATTACTATACATATATGAATGTTGCTGGAGGAAAAGCCTCCAAAGAATTTTGGAAAGATGATGAAACAAATTTCTATGATTCTATGGCAATCAAAGCAACAGAAGCGATCAAAGAAGATGTAAAACGTGCGATCAAAGTATTCCAAAAGTTATAGAAAAGAGGGTAAAAATGGCAGTATATAAAGAAACGATAGAGGTAAAATCTCATGGGAAAACACCAACATATATTGATATTACAAAAGATGTAAGAAGAGTCATCGAAGAAAGCGGAATTCAAAACGGTATCTGTGCTGTGATTTCTCCTCATACAACATGTTCTGTATTCTTCGAAGAATTCTGTCATGATTATAATGAAGATGGAGATGAATTTTTACAGGAAGATTTAAATAATGTTCTTGCTAAGATCATTCCAGACCATGTATCTAAAGATCAGTATATATATCCAGGAGAAGAACATTATAAGGCGGTAGAAAGTTGGCCAAATGCTGAAGATTATCTTCCAGGAGGAGATAGAACAGCGCTGTTTAATGGAGATGCACATTTAAAATCAACATTATTAGGGTCTAGCGAAACTTTTGAAGTAGATAATGGAAAACTCGGAGTTGGCACAACAGGGTATGTGTATTTCGCAGATTTTGACCGTACACGTCCACGAACAAGAAAATGTAAGATCGTAGTTCTTGGAGAATAAGGAGGAAAGCACCATGGCAAAAGCCCAGTCACCATTTTTAATTGTCAATCCTAAGTCATATTTATACGGAAAAGAAAGTCTTGAACTAGCAAAAGCAGCCGATCAGGTTGCCAAAGATACAGGACTTCAGATATATTTCACATGTCCATATGCTGATATACGAATGATCAAAGAAAATACAACTGATATCATCGTATGTGCACAGTCAATGGATCCATTGGTTCCAGGAAGAGGAATGGGGCATGTGTTACCAGAGTCATTAAAAGAAGCTGGAGCTGAGGCATTATTTTTAAATCATGCAGAGAATCCAAAGACAGTCAGTGATCTGTATGCAACGATCAAACGAGCAAAAGAACTCGATATGATCACAGTTGTGTGTGCAGATTCAGTCGTAGAAGCCAAAGCGGTTGCATGCATGAATCCAGATATTGTACTGGCAGAACCAACAGACCAGATCGGAACAGGTCAAGTAGCAGATGACTCTTATACAATTGAAACGGTGAAAGCACTGAATGCAATTAATCCAAACGTATTGGTAATGATCGCATCTGGTGTAAGTACAGCCGAAGATTGTTATAATGTTGTAAAACTCGGAGCAGACGGAACAGGTGCAACCTCCGGAATCTTAAATGCACCATCTCCTGCACAGAGAGTTAGAGAAATGGCAGAAACAATTGTTAAGGCAAACTATGAAAAATAGAAGTTAAAAAATAGTTTGTTCACTTGTTATTAGATAGATCCATACAAAAAATGAGAAGGAATCCAAGGTTTCTTCTCATTTTTTGCAAGTTTCATCTGTTAGCGAAAACAGTTTAGACACAATAAAACAATATATTCAGAATCAGGGAAAACGATAATGTGTCCGTCAGGACGCATTCACCAACGCCCATATTAAAATATGGACGTGGTACTCTGCTTAGATTTATAGAAAAAGAGGAATGTTCAGAATTAATAAAAACATGGATAGTGAAAAGGTGGAAGGTGTTAATTGTCCAAGTAATATAGAAGTTCCAGAGATACCAGTATCATATAATTTTACCGGGGCAAGAAAGATTGTCATACCGATCGCGTTAATGATACCAGCAAAAGTGAGAACCAGAAAGTTTCGTCGTTCAAAGTCAGATAAAGATAGTTTCATGATCAGCCGCCTCCTTTGTTGTGTATAAACTATGATATGATGTAAGTGGCAAAATTTACTTTTGACACTTACATCATTATATTAGATTAACATAACTTTTGAATATATGCTACAATAGAAACAGCAATTAATATGACTAAAGAAAGGATTTCTCTGCATGAAGATAAATGAAAAACTAATAAGATCACTTACCGAAACAAAATATCTCAATGTAGATAACACAGATAGATACCGCCCGATTATCCGTTTTTTCTATCTCGAATATGAGAAGCTAAGATACTGGATGTATCCAGAAGAAGTCTTTGAAGAACTTCACAAAGAAGAATATTTTAAAGATTATACAGAAGAACAGTGTCGACAGGATCTGGAAGTTTTGACAAGGTGGGGGAATCTTTCTGCGATTCAGGATACAAAAAGGGTTACTTCTATTGAAGAATTCAAGAACAAGAAGTATCGATATCAGTTGACAGACTATTCCGTAGAGATTGAGCGAATGGTGATAAGACTTGAGAATCTGTCGATTGAAGGGGCGTCTTTGGAACCAACTTTATTAGAGAAGATCAGAAGCAGTCTTTCAGAAATCTCGGATATTTTAAAAGAAGATGATGAACATTTATATGGCTGGTGGGAAGGATTGAATTCTGATTTTAGAAGATTAAATCAAAACTATCAGGATTATATGCGAGACTTAAATAGCATGAAAGCAGAAGAGATGATGAAGACAAAAGCATTTTTGTTGTTTAAAGATCGTTTGATCGAATATCTTAGAAGTTTTGTAAAGAGTCTTCAATTAAATGCAACGAATATCGAACAACTGCTTTCAAAACTGCCAAAAGATCAGATTCAAATGATCTTAGAACGACTGACGGAATACGAATTATCTATTCCAAGGATTGATGTGGAAGTGACGAGACAGCAATTATGGGATAAAATTCATGGACGTTGGGCTAGTATTGAGAATTGGTTTTTAGGAAGCACAGGTTCAGGTTCTGAAGCAGGAAAGGTATTTGATACGACCAATGAGATCATTCGAAGAATTACAAGATATGCAACACGTATCAGTGAACAAAACAATAGCGGAGCTAATAGACGTGAAGAATATGTAAAGATCGCACAACTATTTCGGAATTGTGAGACACTGGAAGAAGCACATCGATTATCGGCAGTTGTCTTTGGAATTGAGAAACCATTGCATTTAAAGGGGGATATCAAAAGAGAAACGGAAAGTATCAATAGCGGTGTATATGAAGAAAAACCAGCGCTGTTTACAGTTGTTCCAAGAGTACGGATTTATCGTGAGAAGTCACAACGAAAAGGAATCGTTGATCGCACAAAAGAAAAAGAGAAAATGAAACAGGAGAATTTAAAGAAACTAAAACAACAGCAGGAATTATTAGATAGTTATGTTAAAGGAAATCGTCTGGAGTTTGCTTGCCTGCCAGAGATCGAACCCTATGTAAGAGATACTTTTTTAATGTGGCTGTCAAAAGCTTTAGAATGTAAAGAACAACAAGCGAAGACAGAAGATGGAAGAACATATTATATTGAAAAACCACAGCAAGATAGAAGATGTATACTCAAGTGTAGTGATGGGACATTTGAAATGCCAGCATATACGATCGTATTTAATGAGGAGTAGGGATTATGAAACCATTGGAGATACTATTAAGTAAGCGATGGATCTTGAAGGATCGAGAGAAAGAATTATATTATCAGTTAAAAGATGAGATTGGAAAAAGCAGAGACTTTCTGACAGAGAAGTTAGGATATCAGGCGATCATAACCCAAAATCTTATAAAATTAGAGAAGATACCAGCTTATGCACAAAACTGGATGGGAATTCAGGATTTTTCGGATCATTTGGAATACATCTTCCTATGTATGATCTTGATGTTTTTGGAAGATCGTGATGCAAGAGAGCAATTCGTGTTATCAATGTTGACAGAATATATTCAAGCAAATATCAAAGAAGAACAGATTGACTGGACGATCTACAGTTATCGAAGGCATCTTGTCAAAGTGATGAAATACTGTGTCAAGATTGGAATTCTTGAGATTGATGATGGAAGTGAAGATAGTTTTATAAAAAGTGATGAGGGAGAAGTTTTATATCAGAACACAGGAGCCTCCAGATATTTTATGAAGAACTTCTCACGAGATATTTCTGATTATCAAAGTCAGGAGGATTTCTTAAAAGAAGAATGGATCGGGATGAATGAAGATCGTGGAATTATAAGAAGACAGAGAGTTTATCGTTCTCTTTTGATGTCACCTGGAATTTATTTAAATGATGATACAGAAGAAGATTTTGCATATGTCAGGCATTATCGTGGAATGATCGAGGAAGAGCTAAATCGGTTTTTTGATTGTGAATTGCAAGTGCATAAGACTAGTGCATTTTTGATCATGGGAGAAGATAGCAATCTGGGGAGATCATTCCCAGAGGAGAATACATTATCAGATATTGTTTTGTTATGGTGTAATTTATTCCGACAGAAGATTGCGGATGGAAGCATAGAAGTACCAGCAGGGGAAGATATTGTGATTTCAAGGCAGCAGTTTCTGACGATATCGGAAGAGTGCAAGAGGCAGTACGGAAGTGGATGGATCAAAACATACAGGGAGATGACAATGGGTGAATTTTGTAAAAAATTAAAAGAATACATGATCTTTATGGAGATGATCATGGAAAAATATGACCAGATCATAGTGTATCCGATTGTTGGAAAAGTAGCAGGATGTTATCCAAAGGATTTTAAAGGTGGTGAAACAAATGAATAATAGTCGGTGGAAAATGAACAAAATAGGATTACTGGATTTCTGGTATTACGATGATCAGGAGTTTTATTTTCTGGACGGAAGAATGTTATTAAGAGGTTCTAATGGTTCTGGAAAATCAGTTACCATGCAAAGCTTTATTCCGCTTCTTTTAGATGGCAATATGCGTCCGGAACGACTAGATCCATTTGGCTCCAGAGCACGTAAAATGGAAAACTATCTGTTAGAAGACGGTGATGAAAGAGATGAACGAACAGGATATCTCTATATGGAATTTAAACGAAAAGATGTTGAAAATTTTTTAACGATCGGTATTGGGTTGAGAGCCAGAAGAGGAAAGAAATTAGATCCTTGGTATTTTTGCATTACAGATGGCAGAAGAGTTGGTAAAGATATTTTTCTGTACAAGGATTTAAAAGAAAAGATTGCATATTCAAAAATGGAATTAAGAAACAGGATTGGAGATGGCGGACGTATTTTTGAAAGTCAGAAAGAGTATGCTGCATATGTGAATCAGGTACTTTTTGGTTTTGAGACAATGGATGAATATCGAGAGATGTTAGAATTGTTGATCCAGTTGCGTACACCAAAGTTATCCAAAGATTTTAAACCAACGGTGATCAATGATATTCTTGGGAATTCTCTACAGACATTATCAGAAGATGATCTGCGTCCGATGTCAGAAGCCATTGAAAATATGGATGGATTAAAGACGAATCTTGACAATCTAAAGGAAAGTCTGGAAGCAGCAAAACAGATAGAGAAAGTATACGATCAATATAATCAGATTGTGTTATACCACAAAGCAGCAAAATATAAAAAAGAAACTGTCCAGTACAATAAGATAAAAGATCAGTTAAAAACTTTAGAAATAACGATTAAGGAAACAAAAGAAAAATATGAACAGGAATTACAACATCATGAAGAATTAAGTACAGAACAATCTGCAAGACAGGAAGAGAGACGTTCTCTTGAACATAATGATGCAACGAAATTAAAAGAGCAAGAACAAGCACTTACAAAACAGATCTCAGATCTGGAACAAAAGATTGAAGAAAAACAACGTCAATTGGAGCAGAAAAGAGAAAAACAGATTCAAAATGATGATCGTTTAAAGAGACTTCAAGATGAAAAAGAACAGTCAAAAGAAGAAACCAAAGATATATTTGATGAGATGGAAGAATGTATTTCAGAAGCAGCGTTTGATGAATTTAATTTCATGAAAGACGAATTTGAGAAATCAGAAGATGAAGGTTTTGATTTTCATGCACATCGTCAGATATTAGAAAGATATCAGCAAAAGATTCAGGATGGAATCGATGTGCTTGAAAAAGAGAGAAAAGCACAAGATCAGTATGACGAACATCTTAAGAAATTAGATGAATTCCGTGCTCAAAGAGAAAGTGCAGAAAGAGGATATCATCAGTATGAGAATCAATTTCAAGAGATCAAAGAAGAACTGACGGAGAAGGTTTATCATTGGGAGAAAGATACAAAATTACTGAAGTTAGAAGACGAACAGCTGCAAGCGATCAGCCGGATGATCAAAGGGTATATATTTGGAACAGATGAAGGAAAGATTTATGAGATCGTTCGTCATCAAAAATATATCAAGGAAGATCAATTGAGAGATCAACAGAGAATTTTAACTGCTCACAAAGAAGACGTTGAGACACAATTAAAAGAAAAAAGGGCACAATTAGAAGAATGGCAGAATAAAAAAGATCCAGAACCTCAACTTTCAGAAGAAGTTTACGAGAATCGTGAACTTTTAAAAGAATATCAGATTGAGGCAATTCCATTTTACAAAGCGATTGATTTTGCGGATCGATTAAATGATGAACAGAGGAATCATTTAGAAGAAGCACTTTACAGAATGGGAGTTTTGAATGCGCTGATCGTAGAGGAAGAAGACCGTCCAAGAATTGAATCATTAGATCAGGGAACTTGCGATACTTATATTTATGGAAGTGTAGAGCATGTAAAGAACAATATGTTGGAATTGTTAAATATTGATAATGAAGAGAATGACATTTTATTTTATCAAAAGATCTCAAATGTACTTTCTTCCATTGGATATATAAGTTCAAATGAGAAAGAAGCATCTACTTGGATCCATGAAAATGGTAATTTTAAAATCGGAATTCTGGAAGGGACGATCACAGGAAATTATCAGGCAAAATATATTGGAGCAATGTCAAGAGAACGTTACCGCATGGAACAGGAACATCTTTTAGAGGAAATCTGTGAGAATCTGCAGCATGAGTTAGATGTCAAACAAGAAGAAATCAGACAAAACAATGAACAGATTATATTATTACATAAAGAAGAGGAAACATTTCCTGAATTTCAGGATCTAAAGCTTGCAGCGAAAGAGTTTGATCAAAAGGAACATATACTTTCTATGGTTGAACATCAGGTAAAGGAGCAACAAGAAGTTGTAGAAACTTCAGCAAAATCCTTAAATGCGATTCATCTGGAAGTTCAAACAATCTGTAGCGGAATTTATCTTGCAGTGCGTTTTGATGTTTTTATGAAAGTGAAAGAAAGTCTTGCTGAATATCAGAATCTGTTAATGAAACTACAGTTAGAGCATCAGACGTATTTGAACAGATTATCAGATATTAAAGGAAAGCAAGAATATGCACAGGATATCGAAGTAGATATTGATGAGATCTTATACGATCAAGGACAGGCAAAAAGACAGTGCCGTGAAATCAAAGTGCAAAGAGATCTTGTGATCGATCAATTGAGTTTAACAGATTATGAAGAGATCAGGCATCAGTTAGACCAGTGTCTGGAACGTATTGCAAAACTGCCAGCAGAAATAGAAAGATCTATAGTGAGAAGTACTTCTTTACGAAAGGATCTGGAGAGATTCAAACAAGATCTGGAAATGAAAAATATCGATCAGGAACAACAAGCGATCATTGTTGGATTTTTGAAAGATGCATTTTGCAAGGAGTTAAAGCAGGGGTTGGTTGAGCTTGATTTAAAAGCAGATATTCAAACGGAAGAAGGAATCCGACAATTGTCTAATATGATCTGTAAAACATATCGAGATATTGCAGAAAGAAGAACACAAAATGATGCATTTGCACTGATTCAGGAAAATTTCCAGAAAAATAAAGTATATCTGCATGAATATTTTCCGACGATTCATACGATGTTTGATGATATTTTGGTACCAGAAAGCTTAGGGGAATTCCAGATCAATCGAATCAATATCACTGGAAAATACAGAGGTGTCACAATTGAATTTAAGAAACTTGTGGAGAGATTAAATGTGGATGTTGAGGAACAAGCAAGATTATTAAGTGACCGAGACAGAGAATTGTTTGAAGATATTCTTGCCAATACATTAAGTAAGAAAATCCGTGCAAAGATTCAATCGAGTAAGCGATGGGTTGATAACATGAATCAGCTGATGGAATCTATGCAGACATCCAGTGGATTAAAGTTAAGTTTGAAATGGAAGAGTAAGAAAGCGGGAAAAGAAGAACAGTTAGATACAAGAAAATTAGTAGATATTTTACAAAAAGATTATGATATCATGAGGGAAGAAGAAGTTCTACAATTAAGCCAGCATTTCCGTTCAAAGATCGATGAAGCACGTAAAATGTCAAGTGAATCTGATGGAGTACAGTCTTTCCACAGTATTATGAAGGACGTTCTTGATTACCGTAAATGGTTCGAATTCCAGTTGGAATATCAAAAAACAGGCGAAAAGAAAAGAGAACTTACAGACCGAACTTTCTTTACATTTAGTGGAGGAGAAAAAGCAATGGCAATGTATGTTCCATTATTTTCAGCGGTTGCGGCAAAATATGAAGGTGCAAGAGAGGATGCACCAAGGATGATTTCCCTAGATGAAGCATTTGCTGGTGTGGATGAGATGAATATCAAAGATATGTTCCGTCTGATGGTCGAATTTGAATTTGATTTTATGATGAATTCACAGATTCTATGGGGAGATTATGAAACTGTTCCAGTGATCGCAGTATATCAGCTGATCCGCCCAGAGAATGTCAAATACGTGACTGTGATCTCATATGTATGGAATGGAAAAGTTCGAAGTCTGGTAGATAAAATAGGTGATGAAATTGAGAGAGGATAAAAACTCAGAATATAATCAGTTGCTGCAAGAAGCAATCATATATTTTAAAAAATATCCAGTATTTCACAAGATATTTTCAGGCTTTTGTAAAAAATACGAAAGTCTTGGGCATCTTGGAGGTACAGTTGTTATTAAAAATTTGACGAAAGATGAGAAAATGCAGTTATCGGGATTCTTTCAAAGAGATTTTTACAAGAATAAAACGATCTCTATTTCTATGCAGAGGATGGAGAAAGCATTAAAAGATAGTAAATTTGAATCACTTGAATGGATGGATATTCTGGAAGAATACTTTGACCATAAAATGATCTGGAAAAAAGAAATGTTACAAAAGGAAAATGAAAAACGAGAGCTGTTTTTTGCTCTGCTTCTAAAAGAAATAAAATCGGATCTTGTAAGAGAATGGCTAAATGACCGGATCAGAGAAAGATCATTGATCTATCAACGACTGCAAAAGGAATACAAGAATTGTCCAGATACACTAAAAGTATTGTTGCGTTCTATAGAATCAGGGATAACAAATCTACCTGTGTTTTTCGATAAGAAAGAAAGGCTTGCTGTATATGCGGCACAGGTGACAGGCAATCCGCATTTCTTTGACTCGAATACAATTGCGGAGATTTTCCTGTTTGATTTTATATCTTATCATTTTCATATGCAAAATGGAGAAGGACTATCAGATATGGAATATCGCAATCAGCAGTATTATACGGCAGGAATCATAAGAGATGATCTTTCAAATTATGTAACAGTTTATGGAATTCATGCAAAAGATACAGATTCTATTTTACATTCAGGGATCGAAGGATTTTTTGACAGGAAAGAACCAATATTGCTCACATTGTATACATTAAGCAGATTGAAAGAGGTTTATGGAGAGAAAGAAATTTATATTCTGGAGAACCCATCTGTCTTTTCCTGGCTTTGCCAGCAATATCCAGAGAAAAGTTTTGTTTGCACCAATGGACAGTTAAGGTTCTCGGCTTTTGTATTATTAGATCATTTATCCAGAACATCGGACCTGTTTTATTCTGGTGATCATGATCCAGAAGGATTATTGATTGCTCAAAAATTAAAATTACGTTATAAAGAACGATTAACTTTATGGAATTATTCGATGGATCTTTATGAGCAAAATCTGTCAGATGTAACATTAAATAAACGAAGATTAAAGCAGCTGGATCAGATATTCATTGAAGAACTTCAAGAAATCAAAGAAGATATGAAGTATCAAAAAAAGGCAGCGTATCAGGAAATTATGTTGGAGAATTATATATTGCAATAAGGATGAAAATGATAAAATCCCTCATGTATGATATTAATAAGAAGTTTCATATATCATACATGGGGGATTTTTAATGTGTATTGCTTTTAAGATAGTTTCTATGCTTTAAAATTTAGAAACAATTTTTGATGATATCTTCGTCAAGACCATTTTTACAAGTGATATTTCCTATCACAAAATATAAGATTCCACCAGCAAGAAGTCCCCATACAACAGCATTGATTCCAGCAATCTGTACGTTATAATAACAAAATACATAAGTGATCGCAGCACCGAGAGAACTAAAGATTGCTGCCTGTTTTGTTCCTTTCTTCCAGAACAATCCTCCGACCAAAGGCCAGAAAAAACTGCATTCCAGACCACCTAAGGCAAATAGATTCAGAAAGAAAATGATATCAGGTGGATTGATCGTAAGTAAGATAACGATCACACCAAATGCGAACGTAACGAGCGTGCTCATTTTCCCAACATTTTTGTTATAAGACTGAATTTTCACAGGATCATCTTTGACAACATAGTTACGCCATAGATCTTTCACGATCGCTGCAGAAGCAAGGATCAAAAGAGAATCAGCGGTAGACATAACAGCAGCCATAGGAGCAGCTAGGAAAGTTCCTGCAAGTCCGACGGGCATGATCTTCTGAACGATGTATGGGATAAAGTAATCAGACGTCGGAAGGTTCTTAGTATCTACCAGTGCACCGGCCCATGTACCAGCCATATGCATACCAACGATGATAAAACTGCAGGTAACAGCACCGATCCACATCGCAGAATGAAGACTCTTTGTATTTTTAAATCCCATAGAACGAACGGCTGTCTGAGGAAGTCCAAGTGTACCAAATCCTACAAGAATCCAGAAACTAAGTAGCGTACCGGGACTGTACTTTGAAAATAGATCATCATATACTCCAGGCAGATTCTGTGCCAGTCCGGTATCAATACCAGCAAGTCCGCCGCCAGCTTTTAATACAAAGAATAAAAGTAAAAATGTACCGACACACATGATAATTCCCTGAATCGTATCTGTGATCGCAACAGCACTGAAACCACCAAAAGATGTATAAATGATAACAACTGCTCCAAAGATCAATAAAGAAACAACATGATCAAGTCCAGTGATAGAAGAGATCAAAGTTGCTCCGCCAGTAAATTGTCCAATCATCTGTGCCATGAAGAAGGCAACCATAAGTAAGCTGGTTACAATAACTAAAACATCATTTTTATAACGAGCCTTTAAATAACCTACAACAGTAACGGCACCAGTTCTTCTGGAAACTAAAGCAAGTTTGTTACCAAGGACACCTAGTACCAGAAATGTGATCGGAACTTGAACTGTAGCGATCCATGCCTGTGCATATCCATAAGTAAGACCAGCAGCTCCTGGACCAGAAATAAAGGAACTTACAGAAGTATAAGTTGCCATGGTTGTCATTGCCAGAAGAAGTCCGTTCATATTTCTTCCACCGATGAAGAATTTTTTCTCGGAGGATGTATGCTGTTTTTTATTCTGACGGTTACTGAAAATGATACCGATCGCAGCATTTAAGGCAAGGTAAACAATAAAAATTGCAAGAATGATTTTCTGATTTGCTGACATTTATTCTTCTCCCTCCTCTTCATCGTCATATTCAAAATTAATAAATACATGTTTTAATAGGTACCAGACACCGATCAAAGAAAGTATGATCGTTCCGAATGTTGACACACTAAACCATGCGGGCATACCTAGAAAATAAAGACCAGTACCATTTAACAAAAACGCACTGGCAATATGCCAAGCACAGCAGATCAATACAACGATCAATGTTCCACGGATCTCACGCATACACTGTTCATGTTTCTCCTGTCTTGTTAATTTTTTCATATTATATGATCTCCTTTAATAAAAGGTCAGATTCGCAAAGGATATCTGCCAAAAGTATTATCTTACAAATATGGAAGAAAATCAATTATTCTTAACATTTTAAAGAGATAAGATCAAAAAGAATGTTATAAAATAGTTTGAATAACATATTCATCTTTGGTATAATAAATCATATCAGTATGCAGAAATACAGGAGGCTTTTACTATGGAGAATAAAAGTAGTTACCAGATAAGCGAGCAGGGAGTGCTCGGGGAAGTGAAAATTGCAGATGATGTGATTGCAGTGATCGCAGGAATCGCAGCAACTGAAGTGACAGGAGTTGCCAGAATGTGTGGGAATATCACGAATGAACTGGTAAGTAAACTTGGAGTGAATAATCTGTCCAAGGGAGTCAAAGTTGTCGTAGAGAATCATCATGTAAGAGTCAATCTTGCATTAGAACTTGACTATGGAGTTAGTATTCCAGAGATTTCTAAGAAAGTTCAAGATCGTGTGAAAGCAGCAATCGAGAACATGACAGGATTAAAGGTCAGAGAAGTTAACGTCCGTGTCACAGGCGTTGCAGCAGAAGAAGAGTAAGAAAGAATATAAAGCAAAGTCAGACGGGACTGATCACAGTTCCGTCTTTGTATCGCAGAAAGGAACCCTAATGAAAAGAAGTGAGGTAAGAGAACATATTTTCAGAATTTTATTTTGTGTAGAATTTTGTGAGAAAGAAGAATTTGAAGATCAGGTTGAATTATATTTTCATGGACATGAAAATATCAATGAGAAGACACAGAAAGAAATTACAGAGAAAACAGAGAATCTGATCGAACATTTAGATGAAATCGATGAACAGATTTCTGCACATACGAATGCATGGAATTTAGAGAGACTTGGAAAAGCTGAATTATCTATTTTAAGACTTGCAACCTATGAAATCTTATTAGATGAACAGGTGCCAAGAAAAGTAGCGATCAATGAGGCAGTAGAACTTGCAAAGAAATACTGCAATGAAAAGGCAGCACCATTTATCAATGGTGTCTTAAGTAAGATTGGACAGGATATGGATGAAGAGTAAAGTTTTTTCTGTAACACAGATTAATACTTATATCAAACGAATGTTTCAAAGTGATTATGCCTTAAGGAGGATTTCAATCAAGGGACAGGTGTCAAACTGTAAGTATCATTCTTCTGGGCATATTTATTTTTCATTGAAAGATGAAGAAAGCCAGATTTCTTGTGTAATGTTTGCGAGTGCAAGATATAATGGATTGCAGTTTGAATTAGAAGATGGACAGGAAGTCATTGTGGATGGAAATGTCAGTGTCTATGAGCGTGGCGGAAGTTATCAGCTATATGCACAGGAGATTCGTTTAAATGGAATCGGAGAATTATATGTTGCATATGAGATGTTAAAACAGAAGCTTTATGAAGAAGGATTGTTTGACCACGAGATCAAGAAGCCGATTCCAAAGAATCCAAAGAAGATCGGTGTGGTAACGGCAAGAACAGGAGCAGCAATTCATGATATCATTAGTACAGCAAAGCGCAGGAATCCGTATGTACAGTTAGTATTATATCCTGCTAAAGTACAGGGAGAAGGTGCATCTGATACGATCGTATCTGGAATTCGCACTCTGGACCAGTATGGAGTTGATACCATTATCATCGGAAGAGGTGGGGGCTCGATCGAGGACTTGTGGGCATTTAATGAAGAGAATGTCGCAAGAGCGATCTACGAAGCAAAGACACCGATCATTTCTGGAACAGGGCATGAGGTGGATACTACCATTGCGGATTATGCGGCAGATCTTCGCGCGGCAACACCGACAGCAGCCTGTGAACTTGCAGTTCCAGATATCACAGAAGTGATGGAAGGAATCGCAAACAGAGAATATACAATGGATGCGTTGTTAAAACAGATCATCCGGCGTTATCAGATGAAATTGCAGAAGTATCAGATCACCATTGCAAATTACGATCCACGATTTCAACTTCAGGAACAGAAGATGCGTTTGTCAGAATTAGAAGAACAGATTCAGCAAGTGATGAAGAATAAGATGACAGGGTATAAGCACAAACTGGAATTGTACGCAAAAGAACTTCATGGGTTATCACCAACAGCGAAATTGATCAATGGATTTGGATATTTAGAAGATCAGAATGGTGAGCCAGTTACAAGCGTTCACAAAGTGAAAGAGGGAGATCAGATTTCCTTAACGATTTCAGATGGAACGATCCTTGCAATGGCAAAGCAGATCAGAACAATGGATGAAAAAGGGAAGTAAGAAAGAGGAAGTTTATTATGACAAAGAAGAAATTTGATATTGATCAGGGTTTTCATCAGTTAGATGAAATTCTTACAAAGCTTTCCAGTGAAGAAATCAAACTTCCAGAGGCTGTCAAACTATATACTGAAGGAGTAAATCTTGTGAAACAGTGTAAGGATTCTCTGGATAAAGTAGAAAAAGAATTGATCGTATTAGAAGAGAATGGGGAAGAACATGAACTTTAAGGATGAGATGAAACAAAAGGTTGCACAGATTGAAATTATTTTAGATGAATATCTGCCAGCACAGGAAGGGTTACAAAAAACAGTTTTAACTGCAATGAACACAACCGTTAAGGCGGGAGGAAAGCGTCTTCGTCCAATGCTGATCAACGAGACATATCAGATGTTTGGCGGAAAGGGAGATATTGTAAAGCCATTTATGGCAGCGATTGAAATGATCCATACGTATTCTCTGATTCATGATGATCTTCCAGCACTTGACAATGATGATTACAGAAGAGGTCAGAAAACATGTCATATCGTTTATGGAGAAGATATGGCGATCCTTGCAGGAGATGCACTTCTTAATTATGCGTATGAAGTTGCAACGAAAGCATTTGATCTTGCGGAGAAAGACCAGATCATGAATGTAGTTGAAGCGATCAAGATTCTCGCCAGCAAACCTGGAATCTATGGAATGATCGGTGGGCAGGTTGCAGATGTTGAACTGGAAGGTACACCGCTTAGTATGGAGCAGATTTTATTTATTCATAAGAATAAGACGTCTGCATTGATCGAAGCATGTATGATGATCGGAGCAGTTCTTGCAGGAGCATCCAAAGAAGATGTTCTGAAGATGGAAGAATGTGGAGAATATATCGGACTTGCGTTTCAGATTCAAGACGATATTCTGGATCTTACAGGAGATGAAGAAGAGATTGGGAAACCGGTTGGAAGTGATGAAAAGAATCACAAAACAACTTATGTGACATTAAAAGGATTAGAACGTTCACAAAGAGATGTAGAAGATATTTCAAAGAAAGCAATTGATATTTTAGAAAAATATGATAAGGGAGATTGTTATCTTACAAATCTTACAAGATTTTTGATCCATCGAACACACTAAGGCAGAGAGGAAGAGGGAGCATTATGCTAGAGTATATTAATGATCCGAATGATATTAAACAGATTCAGCCAGAGGACTATAAACTTCTGGCGAAAGATATACGTCGTTTTCTATTAAGAAATGTTAGTCGCACAGGGGGGCATCTGGCATCGAATCTTGGAATTGTAGAACTAACGATGGCGCTGCATCTTGTTTTGGATTTTCCAAAAGACCAGCTGATCTTTGATGTAGGACATCAGTCTTATGTGCACAAGATCTTAACAGGAAGAAAGAATGGATTTGAGAATCTGAGGCAATTTCATGGGATGAGTGGATTCCCGAAGAGAAAAGAAAGCGATTGTGATGCGTTTCACAGTGGACACAGCTCCATGTCGTTATCAGCAGCACTTGGGATGGTTACAGCAAGAGATATCAATCATACGGATGAGACGATTGTTGCGGTAATCGGAGATGGTGCGTTGTCTGGCGGAATGGCATATGAAGCATTAAATAATATGGCAAGACTACGCAAGGAGAAGAAGAATCTGATCATTATCCTGAACGATAACAAGATGTCTATTGCGGAGAATGTCGGTGGAATGTCTGCGTATTTGAATAAAGTACGAACAAGAAAAGAATATGTGGAATTTAAAGGAAATGTGGAACAATCCTTATTAAGAATTCCGGGAATCGGGAAGGAATTAACAACAATTCTTAAGAAATCAAAAGATTCGATCAAACAATTATTTGTTCCGGGAATGTATTTTGAAGATATGGGGATCACGTATATTGGACCTATTGACGGGCATAATGTTCCCTTGATGGTAGACACGTTAAATAGAGCGAAACAATTAGATGAGCCGATCATTATTCACGTGGTAACGAAGAAAGGAAAAGGATATCGTCCTGCGGAGCAGAATCCAGCCAAATTTCACGGAATCAGTCCATTTTCCTTAAAGACAGGGGAAGTTTTAAAGAAATCGGACAATCCATCGAACACAGCGGTATTTTCAGATACACTGATCAAAGAGGCGAAGAAAGATAAGAAGATTGTTGCGGTAACTGCCGCAATGCCGGATGGAACAGGTCTTGGAAAGTTTAAAAATCATTTTCCAGATCGTTTCTTTGATGTAGGGATTGCCGAACAACATGCAGTTACATTTTGTGCCGGAATGGCATCAAGAGGTCTAAAGCCTGTATTTGCAGTGTATTCAACATTTCTACAAAGAGGTTTTGATCAGATCTTACATGATGTGGCAATCGGGAATTATCCAGTTATATTTGGATTGGACCGCTCAGGACTTGTTGGAGCGGATGGAGAAACTCATCAAGGTATTTTTGATATTCCGTATTTATCTATCATTCCAAATGTGACGGTGATGGCTCCGATCAACGGAAGGGAATTATCTGAGATGCTAAAACATACGCTCCATCATGCAAAAGGACCGACCGCGATCAAATATTCCAGAGGAGAAGCAAGCTCTTTGTATGAAGATCAATTTGAAGAGTTACACTATGGAAAAGGCCAGATACTTAAAGAAGGAAAGGAAGCTGTGATCATTGCAGTTGGAAATATCTTTGAAGAGGCAGATAAGGCGGAAAAGATCCTTAAAGAAGAAGGATATGAGATTGGTTTAGTTAATCCAAGATATATCAAACCATTTGATCAGGAGTTGATCATGAAACTGTCACAGACCTATGATAAGATCATGATCGCAGAAGAAGGCGTATTAAACGGTGGATTTGGAATGATGGTGAATGAATTTCTGAGTGAGCATGATTACAAAGGTGAAGTCAGATGCCTTGGAATAGATGACCAGTTTGTGGAACATGGTTCTGTAAGTGAGTTAAGAAGAATGTTGAAGATTGATGGAGAAAGTATTGCAGACTCCATCAGACAATGGATGAAGGAATAGAAAAATGAAGAAAGAACGTTTAGATGTACTGCTTGTCAAGAAAGGGCTTGCGTCTTCCAGAGAAAAAGCAAAAGCGATCATTATGTCAGGAATCGTTTTTGTAGATGGACAGAGAGAGGATAAAGCAGGATCAACTTTTGATGAAAAGCAGGAGATCATTGTAAAGGGAAAAACTTTAAAATATGTCAGTCGAGGTGGATTAAAGCTTGAGAAGGCTATGAAGAACTTTGATATTGTATTAAAAGACAAAGTCTGCATGGATGTTGGAGCATCTACAGGTGGATTTACAGACTGTATGTTGCAAAATGGTGCAGTGAAAGTATATTCAGTTGATGTCGGGCATGGACAGTTGGACTGGAAACTAAGAAACGATGAGAGAGTTGTTTGTATGGAACGTACGAATATGCGTTATATGACGGAAGACGATATCGATGAAAAGGCATCGTTTGTATCTATTGATGTTTCTTTTATTTCACTGACAAAGATTCTTCCAGCGGTATATCGAATTTTGAATACGGGAGGAGAAGTTGTTGCACTGATCAAACCGCAGTTTGAAGCAGGAAGAGAAAAAGTTGGAAAGAAAGGTGTTGTACGAGATCCAAAAGTTCATGAAGAAGTCATTGAGAAGATCTGTGATTTCGCATCTACGAACGGGTTTGAATTATTACACCTTGATTATTCTCCGATCAAAGGTCCAGAGGGAAATATCGAGTATTTATTACATATGAGAAAAACAGAGACAATGGAGAATGGACATACAATGACAGATCAGATCAAGGAAGTGGTGGATGCATCACATGCGGATCTGGCAAAGAATAAGGAATAACATGAAGAATTTTTTGATTTTAACGAACGAGAAAAAAGATCCAGGACTGCGTATTTCCAAAAAGATCCAGGATTATATTGAAAAACAAGGTGGAATCAGCCAGAGAATGTGTGATTTTACAAGACATGTTCAAAAAGATATGAACTGCATCACAAAAGACACAGAGTGTGTGATCGTTTTAGGTGGAGATGGGACGATGCTTCATGCGGCAAGATTGATCGTAGATCATGATATTCCGATGGTTGGAGTAAATCTCGGTACCTTAGGATTCTTAACAGAGATTGAGTTATCTAAACTTTATGACGGATTGGACGGATTGTTAAATGATACTTTCCAGATCGAGGAGAGAATGATGTTAGATGGGCGCGTGATCCATGCGGATCATGAGACAGATCATCTTCCAGCACTCAATGACGTCGTGATCGCAAGAAGTGGTTTTTCAAGAATCATCTCGTTTCGTATTATGGTCAATGGCAAATTGTTAGATGTATATGAAGCAGATGGGATTATTGTTTCGACGCCGACAGGATCTACAGGATATAATTTATCAGCAGGTGGGCCGGTAGTGAATCCAAAAGCAAATGTTATTTTGATCACTCCGATCTGTCCACATTCGCTGCAGTCAAACAGTCTTGTTCTTTCTCCAGAAGATGAGATTGATATTTATATTGAGAACGTGAGAGAATCTCAGTTAGAGGAAGCCTACGTTACCTTTGACGGTCAGGTTGCGAGAAAACTTCAGCCAGGAGATGTTCTTCAGGTGCGTAAATCAAAGAAGATCGCAAGGATCATTAAAGTGAAAGGAGACAGCTTTTACAGAATCCTTCGAATCAAAGTTGGAGGTCAGAATGAAGAAAAATAGGCAGGAAGCGATCATTGAATTGATCCAGCAATATCCAATTGAGACACAGGAAGAGTTGTTGTCAAGATTAAATCAGATTGGCTTTAAGACAACGCAGGCAACGATTTCAAGAGATATCAGAGAACTGGCATTGATCAAGAAACCGGATGCAGATGGGAAGCAGATTTATTGTCTGATCGATCAGGAAGATGAGACTTCAAGAAAGTATCAGAGGATTTTAGCAGAAGCGATCATTTCCATGGAACTAGCAGAGAATATGCTGGTTGTAAAAACCGTATCGGGAATGGCAATGGCGTCTGCTGCTGCACTTGATTCTTTAAACATCATTGGAATGGTTGGTACGATCGCGGGAGATGATACGATCATGTGTGTTATGAAAGATAAGAATATTGGAAGAACTGCAATTGCTGAGATCGATCATATGATCAAAAAATTAAAAGAATAAATATACAGAGAGGAAATCTATGCTTCAGAATTTACATGTAAAGAATCTTGCGTTGATCAATGAATTGGAAATTACATTTGATGAACATTTGAATATACTGACTGGAGAAACCGGTGCAGGAAAATCTGTCTTGATAGGTTCTATAGAAAGTGCACTTGGGAAAAAAATATCAAAAGATATGATCCGACCGGGAGCAAAAGAAGCAGTCATTGAACTGCTTTTTTGGATTGAAGATCAAAAGCTGATCAAAGAAATCGAAGCTCTGGATCTGGAAGTAGAAGACGGTCAGATCTTCATCAAACGTGTGATCAACGAGAAGAGAAGTATTAATAAGATTAACGATAGTACGGTGACACTCAATACGTTAAGAGAAGTTTCCAGACGTTTATTTGATCTGCATGGTCAGCAAGAACATCAAGTACTGTTAAAAGAGAAAAATCATTTAAGTATGATGGATCATTTTTTACCTGAAAATGCAAGATATTCCTTAGAACAGTGCAAAAATCTTGCAGGAGAATATCACGAGATTTCAACAAAGATAAAAGAAATATCAATAGATGACCAGCAAAGATTAAGAGAGATGGACTTCTTAAAACATGAGATTTCAGAGATTGAGAATGCCAATCTTGTCAAAGGAGAAGACGAGGAATTAGAAACGGTATATCAAAAGATCGTCCATAGCCGAGATATCATTATTTCTTGTCAGGCAGCACGTATGCTGACGGGATATGAGGAAGAAACATCGATTGGCAATCAGTTAAGTGAAAGCATCAGAAGAATGCAGGAGATCAGTCATTTAGATCCTCAGATCTCAGAATTTTATGAACAACTGTTGTCAGTGGAAGATCTGTTAAATGGTTTTCATCAGGAATTGACGACATATATGGAGAATATGGAATTTGATGAGCAGACATATCAGGAAGTGGAAGAACGTCTGAATGTCATTAATTCCTTAAAAGACAAATATGGTCCATCGATTGAAGATGTTACAGCATATGGACAAAAGGCAGAAAAACGATATAATATGTTGTGTGATGCAGAACATGAGATTGAAATATTAAAGAATGAACAGGAACGCATCAGGGAACGATATCTTAAGGAAGCAAAGAATCTGTCAGAACAAAGATGTAAGGTAGCAAAGACACTTGGAAGCAATATCACAAAAGCATTAGAAGATCTGAACTTTTTAGATGTCAGATTTGAAATCGAAGTTACGAAAAAAGACCAGATTTCAGCAGATGGAATGGATCAGATCCGTTTTATGATATCGACCAACCCAGGTCTTCCAATGCGTCCGGTACAAGAAGTAGCATCTGGTGGTGAATTATCAAGAATCATGCTTGCACTCAAATCAGTAGCAGCACAGGCAGATGGAGTAGATACGTTGATCTTTGACGAAATTGATACTGGGATCAGTGGGGAAACTGCCAATCGTGTAGCTAAAAAGATGGCAGTGATCTCAAAGGATCATCAGGTGATCGCGATCACACATCTTCCACAGATCGCAGCGATGGCAGATAGTCACTACTTCATTAGAAAACAAACCGATCAGAAGAATACGCAGACAATGATCCGAAAATTAAATGAATCAGAATCGTTAAAAGAGATTTCAAGAATGATCAGCGGGGATCAATGGAGTGAAACGTCTATGGAACATGCAAAAGAAATGAAATCTTTGGCAGATGAAACAAAATTATACTGAGTATGTAAGCGGTGATCTTCATATAATAAAAAGGATATATCAATGACGATATGTCCTTTTTTAGGAGGAAAAATATGAAAAAATACACTTACCGCAAATTTTTAATTCTACTTTTTATGATCAATTTAATCGCAATAACTGCAGTTTATATAAAATACTGCAATGCAAGACTTCCAGATACGATTCATATCAACAAGGGCGAAACAGTCTCTCTTTGTTATGATGTACCAGTTAGTGCAACGATCGATCATCAAACGATACGATTAAATCAGCCCATTGTATTCAAACAATGTCACATGGGTCAGTATGAAATGAAAACCAATTTATTTGGCGCGATTCCATTAAAGAAGATTAAAGTGAAGGTCGTAGATGACCAAAAGATCACGCCAAGCGGTGAAGTGATCGGTGTCTATGTAGAAACAGATGGATTGTTTGTGCTTGATACGGATCAGTTTACCGGGGAAAACAGCATGGAATATGCACCGAGTAAAAATAAATTATATCGTGGAGATTATATCAAAAAGATTGATGGAAAAGATATTGTATCAAAAAAACAATTCATCGAAAAAATCAATCAAGGTCAAGGAGAATCTGTGATATTAACAGTCCAAAGAAAGGCAAAGATGATGCAGATCAAGATCAAGCCAGAACGTTCAAAGACGGATCACATGTATAAAATTGGAACATGGATCAGGGATAACACGCAGGGAATCGGTACGATGACTTATGTAAAAGGTACGTCATTTGGAGGGTTGGGACACGGTATTTATGATATGGATACAGGCACACTTTTAAAGATCAAAGGTGGTCTTTTGCTGGATCCACAGATTTATTCCATTAAAAAAGGAAAATCAGGAACGCCGGGAGAGATTGTTGGAAGTATTGAATACAAGGAAGAGAATATTTTAGGTTCCATCAAAAAAAATACGGAAAAAGGAATTTATGGAACAATACCAAAGAAACAACAAAAAGCATACAAGATAGGATATCGTCAAGATATCAAACCAGGGAAAGCTTATATTCTCTCCAATGTAAGCGGTACTATGAAACAATATGAGATCCAGATCAATAAGATCGTGCCATCCGACAAGGATGTGTTAAAAAGTATGGAGATTGAAGTGACAGACAAAGAATTATTAAAACTTACCAACGGGATCATACAGGGAATGAGTGGCAGTCCAATCTTGCAGAATGGGAAACTTATTGGTGCTGTTACACATGTTTTTGTAAATGACCCGATGAAAGGGTATGCTATTCTTATGGAAACAATGCTCTATGAGATGGAAAATTAGAGCAAAGGGAAATGAAAGCTGTTTTTAAAATATAAGTTTGCTACAATAGAAAAAAGGGAGGGTAAGAGACATGAAGATTTTGCATCTTGGAGATCTGCATCTCGGAAAGAGAGTGAATGAGATATCCATGATTGAAGATCAGAAATTTATATTGGATCAGATCGTTACATTAGTAAAAGAAGAAAAGATAGATGTTATTTTATTATGTGGGGATATCTATGATAAGGCAATACCGACGATCGAGGCGATTCATCTGCTGGATGAATTTTTAGAAGAACTGAGTGATCTTAAAGTAAAAGTATTGATGATCAGCGGAAATCATGATTCTTCGGAAAGATTGTCATTTGGAAGAAACTTATTTAAACGATCTAATTTATATATTGCATCACAATTTAATCAGGAAATTGAAAAGATTACGATCAAGGAAGATGGATACAATATTAATTTTTATATGCTTCCATTTGTAAAGCCAGCGTATATCAATCATGTATTAAAAATTCAGACAGAAACCTATGAAGAATGCTTCAAGCATCTAATGGAACAAGTGAAGATCAACGAAGATGAGACGAATATCCTGCTGGCGCATCAGTTTGTAACGGTTGGAAAGAATTCTCCAGAATTGTCAGATTCAGAAACAAGCAGCCTTGGAGGGATTGATAATATTGATTACCGTCTATTTGATGCATTTGACTATGTAGCACTTGGACATATCCACAAGCCGCAGGCAATGGGACGTGAAATGGTAAGGTATGCTGGATCGATCTTAAAATATTCTTTTTCAGAAATTTACAAAGACAAACAGGCAACGATCCTTACGATCAGTAAAAACAAGCAGATCTCCCTATCCCATCATTTGCTAAAACCATTACGTGATATGAGGGAAATGGAATGTTCGTTAGAATCATTGTTAAAAAGAAAATGTGAAATTGGAAATGAAGAAGATTATATGCATGTCATTCTGACGGATGAGGAGCAGATTTTAGATGCGATCGGGAAAGTACGTACGGTTTATCCGAATGTTATGCAGATCAGCTTTAAAAACCGTCGTCATATGATGCAATATGAAACCATTCAGATGAAAGAAAACCAGATCGCAGATCAAAATCCAATGGAATTATTTGAACAGTTTTATAAAATGCAAAATCATATTGATCTGGATGAAAAAAGAGCACAGATGGCAATATCCATTTTTGAGGAGGTGATTCGTTGAGACCGCAAAAATTAATATTATCTGCATTTGGACCATTTGCAGAGGAAACAGTGATTGATTTTACCAGATTTAAAGATGGGATTTTTTTGATCTCAGGAGAAACAGGTGCAGGGAAAACGACTATTTTTGATGGAATCTGTTTTGCTTTATACGGTGAGCCAAGTGGTTCTTATCGAAAACAGGATATGCTAAGAAGTGATTTTGCCAAAGATGAGACAGAGACGAAAGTGGTATTCTTATTTTCGCATCGCAAAAAGCAGTACAAGATTGAAAGAAATCCATCCTATATGCGAAAGAGCAAACGAGGAGACAAAATGACACGACAGTCTCCGTATGCAGTATTATATCAAGAAGATGAGATTGTAACAACAGGAAGTCAGCAAGTGACCGCGCAGATGGAAGAAATTCTTGGAATGGACCGTATGCAGTATCAGCAGATTTCAATGATCGCACAAGGAGAATTTTTAAAACTTCTTTACGCGAAAGGAAAAGAACGGAGTGAAATCTTTCGTAAGATTTTTGGAACATGGTATCTGTATGAATTTCAGGAAAAGATCAAACGTAGACATCTTTCTTGTAAATACGAATATGAGAATCTTGGGAATACCTTGTTAGAGCAGGAAGATAACATTTTTGTATCAAAAGATGCAGAAGAATATGAAGAATATACACGGTATTTAAAACAAAAACATCAAATTGTAGAATTTATGGATGTAGTAAAAAGATATCAGTATCGAAAACAACAAGAATATGAGAATTTCCAGAAACAAAAAGAAACACAAGAAGAACTATATCAGAAGCAACGGATTGTTTTTTCACAGATAACGGAGAAGAGACAGAAGATCAAAGATATAAAAGAAGAAATTAAAGAACTTATAGTACAAGAAAAAGAAAATAAAGCAGAACAGCGAGCGATCAAAAAAGAATATGATCAGATCCAAAAGGAACTGCCGAAACTACATAAAAAGGAATTAAGGTTTCAAGAACTCCAAAAACAGATAAAACAATATAAAGAGCTGGAAGCATTAGAGAAAAAAAAGGAATCTTTAAAGAATGCGAAAGAACGTATGATCAGACAGCAGGAAGAAACGGAGAAAAAAAAAGAGAACGAAAGACAAAGAGAATTAAAACTACTAGAATTTCTTAGACAGGCAGATGAGATTGAAACACAATACGATCATTTGCAAAAAGAAGAATTGAAACTTCATGTTCAGACAGAAAAAAATCATGAATTGTGTAAGGAGAAAGAAGCTTATTTTGAGAAACTTCGGATTTATGAAGAGGCTGGAGAAGTCTATGATAAGATCAGAATGCAAAGAAAAGAATACAGAGATCGATTGTCAGACTGGCAGGATCGATATGACTGTAATCAAGCAGGACTTCTGGCAAGAAATCTGATAGACGGTCATCCATGTCCGGTTTGTGGATCATTACATCATCCAAAAACAGCAGATTTTAAAGAAAGTGATATTACGCAGGAGATGCTTCGTGCACTTCGTGAAGAAACGGAATTGATCGATCGGCAATATAATACTGCATTTGCGAAAGTAAAACAGAGTAAAGGTATTGTTGAGATATGTAAAGAACAGCTTTGCAAAAAAAGTGGGAAAAGATCAGAAGAGTTTGAAAAGCTTGACGAGATCTATGAAATCTCTTTACGACAATATAAAAAAGTAAAAAAAGAATTTGAAAGAATCAAAAAACAGAAAGAAAAGATAGCAGAACAAAGAGTAAAAGTTGAAAAATCCAAAGAAAAACAATTGAACTATGTGGAAAAACTGCAGGAAATTGCCGGAAAATCACATGAAAAAGATAGTTTATATAAGCAGACAGAGGCCAGAATAGAAGAAATCTGTAAGAATCTTGAATATAAAACATATAAAGATGCCAGTGAAGAACAGCAGCGATTATCTGATGAGATCGATCAGATGAAATTTAATAAAGAAGAAATAGAAAAGAAAAAAGAAAGTGTTGAAATACAGGGAGTTCATATCAAAGCGGCCATTGAAGAAAAAGAAAATACACTTTCGAGTGTTACAAAACAGTTGGAAGAACACAAAGAGATGAATGAAGAAATTTCAGATTTTAGAAAATTTGAAACAAAACTTCATCAGATGAAAAAAGAAATACAAAAACAAAATCAGAATCTGGAACAATTAAATCAACATATCTCTGTAAACGAACAATCGATAAGATTTATGGACAAGAAGATGGAAGAGTATAAAGAAACAGAAATGAACTATACACTGTTAAAAGATCTGTCAGATACAGCAAATGGAGAACAAAAAGGAAAGACAAAGATTTCATTTGAACGTTTTGTGCAGTCAGTATATTTTGATCTGATCTTGGCAGCAGCCAATGAACGGTTGTCCGTTATGAGTGAACAAAGATATTATCTGCTTCGAAAAGAAGAAAATGATATAAACAAAGGATCTTCTGGTCTGGAATTGGAGATTCTTGATGAATGGACAGGAAAAAGAAGAAATGTAAGATCATTATCTGGAGGAGAATCATTTAAAGCAGCATTATCTCTTGCGTTAGGATTAAGTGATGTGATCCAGAACAAAAAAGGCGGGATACAGGTTGATACGATCTTTATTGATGAGGGATTTGGTACTTTAGATGCGGATTCTTTAAATAAGGCGATGCAGATCATAAATTCACTGTCTTTGGAAGGAAATAAGCTGGTTGGCATAATTTCACATGTCGATGAATTGAAAGATCAGATCGATCAAAAGATTGAAGTTTATAAAGATCATGCAGGAAGTAAAGTGAAATAAAAAGGAATTGCAAATTCTTATGACAGGAAGTCGAAGACATGATATACTAGGAAAGAAAGAAAATAATCTGTCAAACATTAGAACATTGTACAGATTTGAGAACAGAGAGGAGCTGATGCATGCCGAAGCAGATCAGATTGTTGTGACAACAACAGAGTTACTGGATGTCATATGGAATCATCGAAGTGAGAAATTATATATTTAACAATTTACGCAGCGAAATATGACATAGATTTTAAAAAATAGAATTAATTTTGTCGAATTATGTCGAATCCTTTGGAAATCAACCAAAACTTGCGAAGAAATATGGGTTGTTTGTAAACTTAAATCAAATATATAATTAATTTGTAGAGAAAAACAGAATGGGAGGACTGAAGATGAACAAGATTAATGTGGCTATTGCAGATGACAACCAGAGAACTGTTGAGATGATGACAGAACTGTTAGAGCAGGAAAGTGATATTGAAGTAATCGCAAGTGCGGATGATGGAGAAGAAGCATTGCGTATCATCAAGGAAAAACAACCGGATGTTGTATTACTGGATATCATTATGCCGAAACTCGATGGAATTGGTGTATTAGAACGTTTGCAAACAGAAGATCTAAGTAAAAGACCGATCATTATTATGGTCTCCGCAATGGGGCAGGAAAATGTCTGCGAAGAGGCTATGGAATTAGGAGCATCTTATTTTATTTTAAAGCCGTTTGATCTAAGAACGATCATTAAGCAGATCAAGCAGGCAAAGATAAAACAGCAGATTCCTGAAAGACCATTCGTTTCTGTACCAGAGAAGATTCATGGATTGACAGAAAACCAGTTGGAGATCATCATAACGAATATGATTCATGAGATCGGGGTTCCGGCTCATATCAAAGGTTATCAGTACTTAAGAGATTCGATCATGATGGCAGTCTGTGATATGGATATTTTAAATTCCATAACAAAACAGCTGTATCCGTCAATCGCACAGAAGTTTGATACGACACCAAGCAGGGTAGAACGAGCGATCAGACATGCGATCGAGGTTGCCTGGGGAAGAGGAAATATGGACACGATCGATGCATTGTTTGGCTATACGATTCATGCAGGAAAAGGAAAACCTACGAATTCAGAGTTTATTGCATTGATCGCGGATAAAATACGCCTGGAATATGGAGATGAAGTACTGATCGAGGAAAAATAACAGCATAAGACATCATAATCATGATCAGGAGGTTGAAAAAGTTGGAAAAGAAGTTAAATATTTTAATTGTGGATGGGGACGTATCAGAAGCAGAGGAGTTAGAAAATGAACTGAATAGAGAGTTTGATATTGTTGGAACAGTATTCGATGGAATGAAAGCAGTTGATGAGATCATTAGAAAGAAACCAGAAGTTGTCTTAATTGATATCATGCTGCCATATATCGATGGAGTCGGGGTGATCGAAAAATGCAGAGAATGTATGGAATATGAACAATTACCAGTATTTATTGTTTTAACATCGATCGGTACTGAGAAATTGATCGAATGCGTCAATCATATGGACATTGATTATTGTATGATGAGACCATTTAAGAATGAGGTACTGTGCCGCAGGATCAAACAAGTTGCAAAAATCAAAGGATTGGATCAGAAAATCATTCAGAAAGAAACAGAAAATAATTTTAAGAAAAATGATCAAAGAACAGTGATCGATCATGAATTTCATATGAAACAGGATGTGACAAAGATCATAAGAGATCTTGGAATTCCGGCTCATATAAAGGGGTATCAGTATATTAGAGAGGGAATTATCATGGCAATTGAGGATATTAATATGATGAATTATATTACAAAGTTATTATATCCAACAATTGCGAAAAAATACAAAACGACATCAAGCAGCGTAGAGAGGGCGATTCGGCATGCGATTGAGGTGGCATGGAGTCGTGGAAAAGTTGAATTGCTGGAAGAAATGTTTGGTTATACGATAAGTTCTGGAAAGGGAAAGCCGACAAATTCAGAGTTTATTGCATTGATCGCGGATAAACTAAGACTCGATTATCATATGAATGCATCTTAAGATGATGATGATGAGATAATATAAGATGCATATGGACGAATACAGGGAGATTGTCTGAAGGAGAAAATATGGATGAAAGACATAGAGTTTTAATTGCAGACAGTTATCCGGACGAGGCAGAACAATTAAAGAAAGAATTATCAGGAAAATATAATGTAATATCAGTAAGAGATAATGGGGTGGATACATTGGATGATATTATAAAATTAAAACCTGATCTTGTAGTTATTGATCTGATGCTTTCAGAGATTGACGGAATTGGTGTAATCGAAAAATGCAGGGAATTGATAGAACCAGATAAAATTCCAGCATTTATTGCATTAACAATGCTCGAAAATAGAGAGCTGATGGAGTGTATCAGACGGTTAAAAGTTGATTATTGTATGATGAAACCGTTTCAGGCAGGAATTCTTGCAGAGAGAATTTCACAGATGATACGGATACGTTCAGTAAATAATGATATTCAAAAAAATGAGAAAGCATTGCATGGACGATCAAAAAGAATGTGTAGCATGTGTGGAACGAATGATGTTCGAAGGCAGATTAGCTTTTTGGTTAGGAATTTAGGGGTGCCTGCACATATTAAAGGGTGCCGTTATATGAAATATGCGATTCTAATGGCGATAGAAGACTGTAATCGTATAAATTATATTACAAAATTATTATACCCTGAGATTGCAAAGAAATGTAAAACAACGACCAGTAGTGTTGAACGGGCGATCCGCCATGCGATCGATATTGTATGGACCAAAGGAAATCAAGAACTTTTAAAAGAGATTTTTGGAACATTTGTGATGGAAGGACAGGAACGTCCGACAAATTCACAATTTATTGCAGCAGTTGCAGATTGGATGCGGCTGGAACATCAGATAAAAGTTTCATAAGAATGAAAATATTTTGGAGGATAAGATGAAAGAATATATTCCTGATTATTATAAGGATTTTCAGTGCATTGCAGATAAATGCAAAGATAGTTGCTGCATTGGATGGGAGATCATGATCGATTCTAAGTCCTATAAAAAATATCAGAATGTTAAAGGAGAATTTCGTGACAGGCTGATGAAAGGCATTGATCACGAAGGCACTCCAGCATTTCATCTTGATGATCGTGACCGCTGTGTGTTTTTGAATCAGAAAAATTTATGTGATATTTATATTGAATTAGGAGAAGACGCTTTGTGTGAGATATGTACACAGCATCCGAGATTTCATAATGAATATGGAAATATTCGCCAGACAGGTCTTGGAATGGCATGCGAAGAAGCTACACGGCTGATGTTTGAGACAAAGGAATTTGGATTATGCCAGATTCAGGGAACGAATACAGAGTCAACGGATGACTTTGATGAATCAGTTTTAGAAATTCAATTATGGATATTGGATTTGCTGAAAAAGAAAGAAAACCCAGTGGAACAAAGAATAGAACAGATATTTGATGTGGTGCAGGGAATCCAGGATCATTTGAACCAAACGGGTGAGATTCTGAATACATGGAAAAATGATCCTATAAAGAAGAATCATATATTAAGTCAAATGCGAGAAGAAACATATATCAAAAACTGGATATCTATATATCAGGAATTAGATTTTATGGAGCCAAAGATTCAGAAGATGTTTTGCAAGATGGAACCAATGCCATGCATGATCAAAGAACAAGGAATCGATGAGTCATATATGGAACATTTGATGAGTTATTTTATTTATCGTTACTTTATGAAATCCTGTGAAGATAATAATCTGATCGATAAAGTTAAGTTCGCAATTTTAAGCTGTTTGATAATTGAACAGATGAATGAATATTGTAAGAGAAATCATATTTTGAAGACACCGCAGGAGATTGCTCGAATTTACTCAAAAGAGATTGAATATTCGCAAGAAAACATGGAAATCATTTTTGAAGAGCTATTATTTGGATAGATCATTATACAAACATTTGTAATAGAACAATATATCTTTATAATAGTTCAGAAAAAAACAATTTAAGAAAATTGAAAGTGAAATATTATGAGAATTCGAAAGAGAAAACCAATAGGGAAAAAGACGATCAAATACATAGAGAAATTGTATGAGGCATATTCAAGGAAGTTATTTTGTATTGCAAAGAATCATGTGAAAGACAATGATCTAGCACAAGACGTGGTGCAAAGTGTATTTGAAAAAGCATTGGTATATCCGGAAAGTATTTTGAAGGTGCCAGAGGAAGAAGTATTTTATTTTCTTACGGCAATAACAAAGAATGAATCCTTTACATTGTTGAAAAATGAAAAGAATAATGAACACGAGAGTCTTACATATGAAGACGGGTCAGAAGGGGATTTTGTTGAAGATCCTAGAGATAATTATCTGCAGATGATCGATCTGGAATCTTTAAAACAGAATCTGGCGGCATTACCACGAAGACATCGAGATACGATTTTATTTCGATATGTTTATGGATTGAAATGTAAAGAAATTGCAGATTTATTTAGAATTACAGAGCGAAGTGTTAAAAATCGCTGCAGAGAAGCAAGGGAACTGCTTAGGCAGATGATGGAAGCAGACGAATTGTAATTAGGATCAATATAAAAAGGTTAGCAGTGTGATCATACTGCTAACCTTTTATATTTATTGATTTGTTGCATTTTTCATGAGTTTAGATCCGACTTCTTCATAATTATCCGGGAAGAAGATATGAAGGGTATTTTTACCGCTTTTGATCTTCTGTAGTTTTAATTTAAATGTTTGTGTATGCATATCAGAGGATACATCAATAGAATTGAAAGCTTCGATCACATTAGATACTAATTGTTTCTTTGCATCGGATAAGTTCTCAATGTGAAGAGGTTTTAATTCATCCAAAGTAGTCTGTTTTGCTTGTTTAAAAATGTCCAGATAATTGATGTATTGGCTAGACACCTTAACTGTTGCATTTTTCTTATCTTGACCTGTTACCGTGATCTTGTGGTCTAAGGAAGAAAGTTTGCTGCTGATCGCTTTATAGATTTCATTTGCTTGTTTCTTAGTGATCGTAACGCCTGCATTCTTAAAACTCTTCTGAAGAGTTGATATCATGGATGTCTGATATGTTTTTAAAGTATCAGATGCTTCAGAATTATCAATTCCAAGATCTGTCATCGATGTTGTATCTTGTTTTATGATCAGATCATAGAATGCCTCCATGGTGTCATCAGGTTTTGAGTTACTTGTACTCTGTCCACATCCAGCAAGGGATAGCAGTAATATGATCCCTAATATACCGGATAGGAACTGTTTGAAAATCCTACGTTTCATACTTATTGTTCCTTTCTAGTTTATTCATATTTCATTATAGAGATTTTGGGAGGTAAAGTCAATTACTGTCGAATGACGGCTATAAGAAACAGCTCAATTGACGAAGAAGATCATTGTGTGATACACTAGATAACCGAAAGAGAAAAAGGAGAGTTGCGTATTTATGGCAAATAAGACATATGATGCTAATAGTATTTCGGTTTTAGAAGGACTAGAAGCTGTTAGAAAACGCCCTGGAATGTACATTGGAAGTGTATCTACCAAGGGATTGAATCATTTAATATATGAGATAGTAGACAATTCGGTCGATGAATTTCTGGCAGGATATTGTGATGAGATCACAGTATCTTTAAATAAAGATGGAACAGCAACTATTACGGACAATGGACGAGGAATTCCGGTCGGAATTAATGAAAGAACAGGAAAAACAGCGGTAGAGATGGTATTTACCATGTTACATGCAGGAGGTAAGTTTGGAGATGGAGGATATAAGATTTCTGGAGGACTGCATGGAGTTGGTGCATCCGTTGTTAATGCCCTTTCAACATGGCTTACGGTAACTGTAAAACAGGGAGGAAAGATTTACCAGCAGAGATATGAGCGTGGAAAGATCATAACACCTCTTGAGGTGATCGGTACCTGTAGAAAATCAGATACGGGAACAAACGTCCAGTTTTTACCAGACCCAGAGATTTTTGATAAGACATATTTTAAAGCAGCAATGGTTAGAAACCGTTTGCATGAGACTGCGTATTTGAATCCAAAACTTACGATTCATTATGTGAATGAACGAGAAGGTGAAGAAACAACAGTTGATTATCATGAGCCAGAAGGAATCTGCGCTTATGTAAAGAAATTAAATGAAGGAAAACAAATGCTTCATGAACCAGTATATTTTAAAAGAATGATTGATGGAATTGAGGCAGAAGTGGCATTTCAGTATACAGAGGATTTTGGGGAGAATATTCTGGGATTTTGTAATAACATTTATACGATCGAAGGTGGAACACATATCACAGGGTTTAAGACGAAATTCACTACGATCATGAATCAATATGCCAGAGAGATCGGGGTATTAAAAGAAAAAGATTCGAATTTTACTGGAACAGATGTGAGAAATGGTATGACAGCAATCGTTTCCGTCAAACATCCAGAACCAAGATTTGAAGGACAGACGAAGACGAAACTGGATAATCCAGATGCAGCCAAAGCAGTTGGAGAGATCGCGGGAGAAGAATTGGTTCTTTATTTTGATAAGAATCTAGATACTTTAAAAAAAGTGCTGGCATGTGCGGAAAAATCAGCGAAGATCCGTAAAGCGGAAGAAAAAGCGAAGACGAATATGCTGGTAAAACAGAAGTTGTCAATTGACAGCAACGGAAAACTGGCGAACTGTGAAAGTCGTAAAGCACAAGACTGTGAGATTTTTATTGTCGAGGGAGATTCTGCTGGTGGTTCTGCAAAAACAGCAAGAAATCGAAAGACACAGGCAATCCTTCCAATTCGAGGAAAAATCTTAAATGTAGAGAAAGCTACGATGGATAAAGTTCTTGCGAATGCAGAAATTAAAACGATGATCAATGCATTTGGATGTGGTTTTTCTGAAGGATATGGAAATGATTTTGATATCAGTAAGCTTCGTTATCACAAGATCATTATTATGACAGATGCTGATGTGGATGGTGCACATATCGCAACATTGCTTTTGACGTTCTTTTATCGTTTTATGCCAGAATTGATCACGCATGGACATGTATTTCTTGCAACACCGCCGCTTTACAAAGCAATGCCCCAAAAGGGCGAAGAAACTTATCTGTTTGATGATGCAGCACTGACAAGATATCGTGCAGAACATAAGGGAAACTTTACTTTACAACGTTATAAAGGTTTAGGAGAGATGGATGCACAACAGTTATGGGAGACAACGCTGAATCCAGAAAGTCGTACATTAAAACAGATTGAGATCGAAGATGCTAGAATGGCCTCCGATATTACTTCTATGCTGATGGGAAGCGACGTACCACCTCGCAGACAGTTCATTTATGAAAATGCAAATGAAGCGATGTTAGATATATAAATAGAAAGGAAACAATAGATAATGTCAGAACATATTATTAAAGCAGAATTTTCTGAGGTTATGCAAAAATCATATATCGATTATGCGATGAGTGTTATTTGTGCAAGAGCACTTCCAGATGCCAGAGATGGATTAAAGCCAGTACAGAGAAGAGTTTTATATTCCATGGATGAATTAGGACTTCGTTATGACAGGCCACATCGAAAATCTGCAAGAATTGTCGGGGATACCATGGGTAAATATCATCCACATGGTGACAGTTCCATCTACGAATCCTTAGTTGTTATGTCTCAGGATTTCAAAAAAGGAGTCCCTCTTGTTGATGGACATGGAAACTTTGGTTCCATAGAGGGAGACGGCGCTGCGGCTATGCGATATACAGAAGCACGACTTCAGAAGATCACACAGGAAGCATATCTTGCAGACCTTGACAAAAATGTAGTTGATTTTGTATCGAACTTTGATGAAACAGAAAAAGAACCTGAAGTACTTCCAGTTAAGGTGCCAAACTTATTGGTAAATGGAGCAGATGGAATCGCTGTTGGTATGACAACGAGTATTCCACCACATAATTTAGGGGAAGTTGTTGATGCAGTGAAAGCATATATGCGAAAAGAAAGCATCACAAACGAAGAACTCATGGAATATATAAAAGGTCCGGATTTTCCAACAGGCGGCCTTGTGATCAATAAGAAAGATTTGTTAAATATTTATTCTTCAGGAACAGGTAAATTAAAATTAAGAGGAAAAGTAACTTTTGAACCAGCAAAGAAACGTGGGGAAAAAGATAAACTGGTAATTTCAGAAATTCCATACACAATGATCGGAAATAATATTTCCAAGTTTTTATCAGATACCGTAGCACTCATAGAGAACAAAGTGACAACAGATATTTTGGATATTTCCAATGAATCCTCTAAAGATGGAATCCGAATTGTATTAGAACTTCGAAAGGGTGCAGATGTTGAACGCTTAAAAAATCTCTTATATAAGAAAACAAAACTTGAGGATACATTTGGTGTGAATATGCTGGCGATTGTTGATGGACGTCCGGAGACACTGGATCTTAAGGGAATCATTGAAAATCATACGCAGTTTTATTATGAAGTAACAAGAAGAAAATATAAAACATTACTATCAAAATTATATGAACAAAGAGAAATTAAAGAAGGGTTGATCAAAGCATGTGATATGATTGATCTGATCATTGAAATCATTCGTGGAAGTAAGAGTCAGAAGGAAGTGAAGGCATGCCTTACCAAAGGAGATGTTGGAAATATTAATTTCAAGTCTTCAGATTCTATGATCGAAGCAACCAAGCTTTCTTTTACAGACAAACAGGCAAGTGCGATCCTTGATCTTAAATTATACCGATTGATCGGATTAGAGATTTTGATGTTAAAAGAAGAATATGAAGAGATTCTTGCAAAGATCGAAGAATATGAAGATATCTTAAATAACGAGAAATCTTTAAAGAACGTGATTCGTAAAGAATTAGATAAGATTAAAAAAGAATTTGGACGCGAAAGAAGAACTGTGGTCGAAGATGGAAAAGAGGCAGTTTATGTTGCTGCACCAGTCAAAGAAGAGACGGTTTATTTTGTGATGGATCGTTTTGGATATTCCAAGACAATGGATAAGGCAACTTATCAGAGAAATAAGGAAAATATCTTAAAAGAATACAAGTTTATTGTGCCTTGTATGAATACAGATAAGATCTGTATCTTTACCAATCTCGGTGTGATGCACCAGATCAAGGTACTGGATATTCCAGCCGGAAAATTCAGGGATAAAGGGGTACCAATTGATAATTTATGTAATTATGACAGTACAAAAGAATATATCATCCAAGTGCTGGATGCAGAATCAATGATTCATTCATCACTTTTATTTGCAACAGCAAAAAGTATGTTAAAAGTGATGGATGGAGAGTTGTTAAATGCAGCAAAGAGAACTGTGCAGGCAACCAAATTATCGGAAGATGAGTTGATCGAAGTGATTCCGATAGACTGGATGGAAGGATCCGAAGACAAAGTAGTCCTTCAGACGAAAGAAGGAGTTTTCTTAAAATTCTTGCTTTCCGAGATTCCAAAAAAGAAGAAGAGTGCATTAGGTGTTCGTGGAATGAAGTTATCAAAAGATGATTCACTAACGAATATTTATGTGATGGCAGCACAGAATATCAGTTCTATCGTATATAAAGAAAAAGAACTGGAATTTCATCGGTTAAAACTATCAAAAAGAGATAGCAAAGGAACTAAAGTCCGCAGATAGATCTAAGATAGAAAGGAAAAATCATGGTAATTGACTTGATCATACCAACATATAAGCCAGGAGATAAGTTTCAGGAATCATTAAAACGACTTGCATTGCAGACAAGAAAACCAGACCGCATTATTTTAGTTAACACAGAGGCAGAATTTTTTGACGAGGAAATGATCACTCCATATGATAATGTAGAAGTTCATCATATTAAAAAAGAAGAATTTGATCATGGGAAAACAAGAGATTATGGAGCATCGCTTGCCAAAGAAGCTGACATTTTAATGTTTATGACAGATGATGCGATTCCAAAAGATAAATATATGGTGGAAAATCTGATTAAAGCATTTGATGATCCAATAGTAACAGCTGCTTATGGAAGGCAGATGGCTGATCCTGAAAAAAATTATATTGAGTATTATACAAGAATCTTTAATTATCCTCTAGAAAGCAGAGTTAAAACAAAAGAGGATCTGGATACTCTGGGGATCAAAACATTTTTCTGTTCAAATGTATGCAGTGCTTATCGAAGATCAGAGTATGATGCAATGGGAGGCTTCGAGCATAAAACAATTTTTAACGAGGACATGATCATGGCTTCAAAGATGATCGAAGATGGAAAGGCAGTTGCCTATCAGGCAGATGCAAGGGTATGGCATTGGCATGATTACAAGGCGATACAACAGTTACATAGGAATTTCGATCTTGCAGTGTCACAAGTAGATCATGGAGGATTGTTTCTTAAAGTGAGATCAGAATCGGAAGGTGTAAAAATGGTTATCGCGACGATCAAGCATCTTTTTAAAAAGGGGAAAATATATCTTATTCCAAAGTATGTGATCGATACAGGATTTAAATTGATCGGATATAAACTTGGAAGAAATTATAAAAAACTGCCAAAATGGATGGTTTTAAAGCTTACGATGAATCAGACTTATTGGAAAGCTTAACAAAAACTTAATAAAATCACCTACTGTTTTTTTGTATGATATGATATAATCTACAATGATAAGCAGATAATTGTGAGGAGGACACGAATGAAGATTAAGAAGTTTAAAATTATCCTAAGTCTGTTTTTGATCATAGGAATTGCTGCAGGGGGAGTGCTTGGATATTATGATGCAAGATTAGAAGCAGCAGTGAATAATAAGAATGGAAGTACACTGACAGACGTAAAGGTAGATGATAATCTGACATTTAATAAGAATGTTATTAATATCTTATTAGTTGGATCTGATCATGGAGCAATCAAAGGTGATCACGGAAGATCTGACAGTATTATGATCGCAACGGTCAATTTTAAGACAAAAGAATTAAAGCTCACTTCTTTGATGAGAGATATGTATGTTGAGATTCCAGGACATGGACATAACAAGTTAAATGCAGCCTATGCATTTGGTGGTGTAGAATTATTATACCAGACGATCGCTAAGAACTTTGGGATTAAGATCGACAAGTATTGTGTTGTTGATTTCTCAACATTTGAGAAAGTTATCAATAAAGTTGGCGGTGTAGAAATTTCGCTGGAAGAAAAAGAAGCAAAATACTTGAATACAACAAATTACATTTCAAAGAAGAAATACCGTAATGTGAAGGTTGGGAAACAGACATTGAATGGAAATCAGGCATTAGGATATGCCAGGGTTCGTTACGTTGTTTCTAAGAAATACGGAGATGGAGACTTTGGAAGAACAGGTCGTCAAAGAGCAGTACTTCAAGCAGCACTTAATAAAGTATTGCAGCAGAGCCCAACAAAGATCGCAGATATTGCGTTAGATTCATTAGCCGATGTGTCAACAGATATGAGTGCAAAATACCTGAAGAGTCTGGTATTGAAAGTTGTTCAGATGGGGACGACAGAAATCGACCAGATGAGGGTGCCATTAGAAGGTACTTATAAGATGGGAAGAGCACAGAGCAATATGTTCGTATTCTTTATAAACTTCAGTGCTAATAAAGCAGCCATGAATTATTTCTTATTTGACAAAGGCAGTGAAAAAGACTGGGCAAAAGAATATGGAGGAATATCTTCTGTTGAGACATTTGGATATTCCGGAACATCATCATCTGACTCAACAAGCAGTAGTTCATCATATTCAACATCTAGTACAAGAAGCAGCTATCAGCAGGAAAGTTACAGCACAACAAGCAGCAGCCATACGACTTATAGTACAAGGTCTACAACTACGAGAAGTACAGAAGAACGTGTGACAGAAAGTACAACGTCACAGCCACAGACATCTGCACCAAGACCAACCACAGCACATCATACAACGACAGCTGCGGCGACAGAATCAACACCTTCTGGTGATTCTGTTGAAGAAGAATAAACAAAAATAAATTAAAATGAAAATGTGTCAAGGTAGAATCACTGTCATATCATATTCTTTCTTGACACATATTTGTATAATTGGTAGAATAAAAAAAGTTACCAATACCCTGTAATATACCATTACGGTGATAGAATAAGACAAAGAAAGGAAATAAAAGATATGCGACAGATCGTTCTTTCTATTTTAGTAGAGAATACTCCCGGGGTATTAAGCCGAATTTCTGGTTTATTTACAAGAAGAGGGTATAACATAGACAGCATCACAGCATGTACGACACAAGATCAGAAGTTTTCAAGAATTACGATCGCAGTCAGCGGTGATGATATGATCTTGAAACAGATCAAGAATCAACTTTCAAAACTGGAAGATGTTGTGAAGATTTTTGAACTGGAAAACAGTAAGTCTGTTTGCAGAGAATTGATCCTTGCAAAGATCCGTGCAAACAAGACAGAGAAACAGGAGGTTATCACGATTGCAGATATTTTCAGAGCGAAAGTTGTGGATGTATCTAAGGATAATCTGATGATCGAGTTAACTGGGAATGTGAATAAGATAGAAGCATTTATCAATCTGATCAGTGATTTTGGAGTGATCGAAATTGTGAGAACAGGAATCACTGGTTTATCAAGAGGAGAAGATAACTCTAATATATTTTGATGAGAGTAACGGGTCAGGACCCTTACTATAAAGCCAAAAAATGGAGGAATGAAAAATGGCAAAGATTTATTATCAAGAAGACTGTAACTTATCACTTTTAGATGGAAAAACCATCGCTATTATCGGTTATGGAAGCCAGGGACATGCGCATGCCCTTAACTTAAAAGAGTCTGGATGCAATGTTATCATCGGTCTTTATGAAGGAAGCAGATCTTGGAAGAGAGCAGAAGAACAGGGATTTGAAGTGTACACATCTGCAGAAGCTGCTAAGAAAGCTGATATCATCATGATTCTGATCAACGATGAAAAACAGGCTAAATTATACAAAGAAAGCATCGAACCAAACTTAGAGCCAGGAAATATGTTAATGTTCGCTCATGGTTTCAATATCCACTTCGGATGCATCACACCTCCAAAAGATGTGGATGTAACTATGATCGCACCTAAAGCTCCAGGACATACTGTAAGAAGCGAATATCAGGCAGGAAAAGGAACTCCTTGCTTAGTAGCTGTTGAACAGGATGCTACAGGTAAAGCATTAGATTTAGCACTTGCTTATTCTTTAGGAATTGGTGGAGCAAGAGCTGGTGTTCTTGAAACTACATTCAGAACAGAAACAGAAACAGACCTTTTCGGAGAACAGGCAGTACTTTGCGGTGGTGTTTGTGCATTAATGCAGGCTGGTTTCGAAACATTAGTAGAAGCTGGATATGATCCAAGAAACGCTTACTTTGAGTGTATCCATGAAATGAAACTGATCGTAGACTTAATCTACCAGTCAGGATTCGAAGGAATGAGATATTCTATCTCTAACACAGCTGAATATGGTGATTACATCACAGGACCTAAGATCATCACAGAAGATACTAAGAAAGCTATGAAACAGGTTCTTACAGATATTCAGGACGGAACATTCGCTAAAGACTTCTTATTAGATATGTCTGATGCAGGATCTCAGGTTCACTTCAAAGCTATGAGAAAATTAGCTGCTGAACATCAGTCTGAAGTTGTCGGAAAAGAAATCCGTAGCTTATACAGCTGGAGCAACGAAGATAAATTAATCAACAACTAGGATTTATTTATCTTACATAAGGATATAAAAGATCAGAGATTTTTAATTTCTGATCTTTTTCTTTATGTAGGAATATTTAAAGAAAATAATACCTTAAAGGAAGGAAAAGCAATGAAATTTGTAATTCAGAGAGTAAAAGAAGCATCGGTAAAAGTAGATGATGAATACACAGGGAAGATAAAAAAAGGATATTTAGTTTTGATCGGTGTAGGGCAGGAAGATACAAAAGAAGAAGCCGATAAATATATTCGTAAGATGATCAATCTTCGTATTTTTGAAGATGAAAATGGAAAAACAAATTGTTCATTAAAAGATGTGGATGGAGAATTGTTGTTAGTATCTCAGTTTACGCTTTATGCAAGCTGCAGAAAAGGAAATCGTCCAAGTTTTACACAGGCAGGAGATCCAAAGAAAGCAGAAGAATTATATGAATATATCATTAAGGAATGCAACAAGGAAATAGATGTTGTACAGACAGGTATTTTTGGAGCACATATGGAAGTTGCTTTAATAAATGATGGACCATTTACGGTTGTCCTTGAAGATCTATAGTGGTAAAATAAAAGTGACAAATGATCATGCTAAATTATAGAAAGGATGATGACATATGGATTTCACAAATGGAATGAAAAAAGCATTTCTTGCAAGTGTAGGTGCAGCAGCAACAACTGCAGAAGTTACCAAAGACATTCTTGAGAAAATGATTGAAAAGGGTGAACGTACTGTAGAACATGGAAAAGTGTTAAATCAGGAATTAAAGCACAATGCAAAACAGAAAGTCAAAGAACATGTATCTATCCAAGTGACTAAGAAATATGATAAAGCATTTGAATGTGTTGATGAAATGTCCCCAGAAGATCTTGCACTTTTAAAAGAAAGAATTGCAAAAGCTGAGGCACTTCAGAAAGAAAAACAGGAAGCTGAAGAAGATGTTGAAGTGGAAGAAAGTGAAGCAACAACAGATTCAGAGACATCACAAGTACAAGAGGATGAAACTGAACAATAAGAGGTACTTATGAAACAGGAAACAGGAAGACTGAAAGAGATCTTGCATGTATTAAATCAGCATAATGTCACACATGGGATCAATCCAGAGAAGTTATGCAGTATTTTAGAAGATCTTGGTCCAACTTATGTAAAGCTTGGGCAGATCATGTCAATGCGTTCGGATATATTGCCAGAGAAGTATTGTCATGAGTTAGCGAGACTTCGCACGGATGTAAAACCGATGAGTTTTAATGAAATATGGAAGATCTTGAATAAAGAACTTCATAATGACCCCGGTCAACTATTTCAGAAGATTAACCAGATACCAGTTGGGTGTGCATCAATCGCACAGGTCCATGAGGCCGTTTTAGGAGATGGCAGTAAAGTTGTATTAAAAATCCAGAGACCGCAGATTAAACAGATCATGGCAGAAGATATTGCTCTGTTAAAGAAGGCTTCTGGATTTTTAAATTTTGCAACAGGAACCGGTGAATTGATTGATTTTAGAAAAGTTATTGATGAGTTGTGGGAGACATCCAAAGAAGAAATGGATTTTGAAAAAGAAGCACAACATTTGGAACGATTTTATGAGAACCAGAAGGACGTTGCATATGTGACATGTCCGAAAGTATATAAGGAATATTCGAATGAGCATTTGCTGGTGATGAGTTATGTTGATGGAATCCAGATCGACCATATCGAGGAACTTGATCGCAATGGGTATGATAGGAAGGAGATTGCCCAGAAAACAGCACAAAACTATTGTAAACAGATTTTGGCGGATGGTTTTTTTCATGCAGATCCACATCCAGGGAATCTATGGATTAGTGGTGGTCAGATCGTATGGCTTGATCTTGGAATGGCAGGTGATCTATCTGAACATTACCGTGCGATCATGAAACGTGCGATCACAGCTATTCTTAAAAATGATATTTATGAACTTAAGAATGCATTCTTATCGTTTGGAAAACCGACAGAGAAGATCGACCATGCTAGTTTGTATACGGATCTTGATGATATGGTTGGAAAATACATGAATATGGATTTCGGGACCATGGATCTTGGAGAATTGATGGAAGATGCAATAGGGCTTTTGAAGAAACATAAGATTGCGATCGAACCAGATATTACGCTGCTTGCAAGAAGTATGGTGACTATGGAAGGAACATTGAAATTATGTTCTCCAGAAGTGAATATGATACAGATATTGACTTCTTATATGTCTGCGAATATGTTTCATGAGATTGATATAAAGAAAGAGATAAGACATGCTTTGAGAGATATTTATGGGTCATCTAAGAAATCTTTGGAGATACCAGCACAGGTATCAGATCTTTTGAACATTACAAAGAATGGACAGGTAAGGGTAAACATTGAATCTGCGCAGATCGAGAAAGCAGGTAGAGAATTAAAAAAAGGATTTGATCATCTGTTGCTTGTATTGATCGTGATGGCACTTTGGTTTAGCTCTGCAATTTTATGTCTAAGTGATGTAACACCGAGAGTGTTAGGAATGCCATATCTTAGTGTGGCAGGATTTATATCAGGGTTTCTGATTGTTTTGTATGTATTGATACATATGCTGATTCAGAGAAAGAAATAAGAATAATGATAAAACAAATAGGAACATTAAATATTGAGATTGAGCGAAGGAAGATTAAAAATATAAATATCTACGTGAAACCTCCAAACGGAGATGTTTTGGTAACAGTTCCAATGAGAGTTTCCAACGAAGAGGTTTTTCGTTTCCTTAAGAAAAAAGAAGAGTGGATTTTAAAAAACCATGAAAAAGTAAAAAACAGGCAAAATTCATCACAGCAGGAAATTAATCTGGAACAAAGGAAATGGCTGGAAGACAAGATCATAGAATATGCAATGAGATGGGAATCAATCATGAAAGTTCATGCGAATGGCTTTACGATTCGAGATATGAAAACAAGATGGGGAAGCTGTAGTATTCACAGTAAAAAGATTCGGATGAATCTGCAGCTGGCTGTAAAACCAGAGGAATGTGTAGAGTATGTTTTGGTGCATGAATTATGTCATCTTTTAGAACCAAGCCATAACCAGAGATTTTATGATTTGATGAGTCATATTCTTCCAGATTGGAGGGAACGTAAGCAGAAACTAAATGAAAAAGTGTGAAGAAAGTGTTAAAATCCATTTTTTATCTTACATTTTCTATTAATTTGAGTTATGATAAAACGTAAAGCTCAAAAGAAGGAGAAAAGACGATAACGAATGATGAATAACGAAATGACAAAATCAAACGAACAAAATATATTAGTCGGGATCGACGTAGGATCTACGACAACCAAAATAGTAGCAGTTGATGCCAATGACCGTCATCAACTGTTATTTTCTGATTATGCAAGACATCATGCAAATCAGATCGCAAGTGTGATCCGAAGCATTAAGAAGTTTTGCGGACATATAAGAGATAAGAAGATCAGATTGTGTCTGACTGGCTCTGGGGCAAAACCAGTGGCATCTATTTTAAAAGTACCATTTGTGCAGGAAGTTGCAGCCAATGCGATCGCATTACAAGATCAGTTTGACCAGGTCGGAACGGCAATTGAGTTAGGTGGACAGGATGCCAAGATGATCTTTTTTAAAGATTCTGAAAATGGACAGTCACAAAGTGTTTCCGATATGCGTATGAATGGAAGCTGTGCGGGTGGAACGGGAGCATTTATTGATGAAATTGCATCCGTATTAAAAGTACCAGTGGAACAGTTTAATGAGTTGGCACAAAAAGGAACACATTTATATGATATTTCTGGAAGATGCGGGGTATATGCAAAGACAGATATCCAACCACTTCTGAATCAGGGAGCAGCCAAGGAAGACCTTGCGTTATCCGCATTCCATGCGATCGCGAAACAGACGATCGGAGGGTTGGCACAGGGATTGGAGATTAAAAAACCTGTCGCATTTGAAGGTGGACCATTAACATTTCATCCAACTCTGGTAAAAGTTTTTGCTGAACGTCTGAATTTGAAAGAAGATGAGATTCTTTGTCCAAAGCATTCAGAATTAATGATTGCATATGGGGCAGCATTATCTTTGGATAAGATGTTTGCAGACAGCAAACCAAAAGATGTGAATAAAATGTTAGTAATACTGGAAGACGCACAGAAAGATCATTCCCACGTTTCAGGAGAAATTGCAAAACCATTTTTTGAATCAAAAGAAGAAGAAAATGCTTTTAAAGAAGCACATAAGAAGAAACAGGTGACATGGAAGAAACCACAAAAAGGAGAGGTTGTTCGATGTTTTCTTGGGATTGATGCAGGAAGTACCACAACAAAATTTGTATTATTAGATGAACAAGAAGAAATTCTGGATTCTTTTTATGCACCGAATGAAGGGGATCCGCTGAAAGTAGCGAAAGAGGCCTTGATCTGTTTAAGAAAACGATATGAAGAAGCAGGAGCAGAATTAGAAATTTTATCAGCTGGTACGACTGGGTATGGAGAAATGCTGTTTTCCAAAGCTTTTGAAATCCCTTGCCATACGGTTGAGACGGTAGCACATGCAAGAGCTTCTGAAAAATATGTCAAAGACGCCTCTTTTATTTTGGATATTGGTGGACAGGATATGAAAGCAATCTGGTTAGAGGATGGAGTTATCACAAATATTTTATTAAATGAGGCGTGCTCTTCTGGATGCGGTTCATTCCTTGAAAACTTCGCATCCTCTTTACATATTCCGACAAAAGAGATTGCAAAGAAAGCGTTTGCGTCTAAAAACCCAGCAGTTTTGGGTAGTCGTTGTACGGTATTTATGAACAGCAGTATTATCACAGAGCAGCGAAACGGTAAGAATCCAGAAGATATCATGGCTGGATTATGCAGATCGATCATCCAGAATGTATTTACAAAGGTTATCCGCGTATCAAATCTTGATTCTCTTGGAACTAAGATTGTGGTACAAGGTGGCACTTTTGAAAATGATGCGGTTTTACGTGCGATGGAAGAATATGTAGGAAGAGAAGTGATCAGAGCACCATATCCAGGGATCATGGGTGCAATTGGTGTCGGATTGATCGCAAAAGAGCAATATGAGAAGAATCCGAAAGAAGTGAGCACATGGGATCTTCGTGATTTAGATACATTTTCTTATGAGCAGCAGGCGAATGCACCTTGTCCATTTTGTACGAATCATTGTCAAAGAACAATTGTTCAATTTTCAAATGGAAATTCCTGGGTAACAAATAATCGATGTGAAAAAGGCGAGATCATCGGAGATCCAAGAAATGATGAGGTTGGAAAGCAGTTAAAAGAAACAATCCGAAAAACACAGAGTGTTCCAGATTTATTCCAAGAGCGAAAGAAATTATTGTTCAAAGAATATCCTTATCCAGTGCCTAAAACAGAAAGAGATATCACGATCGGAATTCCAAGAGTGTTATCCTATTGGGATACGATGCCATTTTGGACAACTTTTTTCAAAAGTTTGGGATACAAAGTACAATTATCGGATGAAAGCACAAGAGAGATTTATGAAAGTGGATTGTCAGCAGTGACATCAGACACGGTATGTTTTCCAGCAAAACTTGTGCATGGACATCTTAGAAATCTGGTGAAAAAATATCATGTAGATCGTATTTTTATGCCATCGATCACAACAGTACCGCCAGAGAATATGGAAAAAACAAGTGAGTCTATGTGTGCGGTGGTAAAAGGTTATCCGATCGTTATCAGGAATTCTGATAATCCACAGGATAAATGGAATGTGCCATTTGATGCACCATTATTCCATTGGCATACCAAAAAGGACAGACAGCATCAGTTGGTAAAATATATGGAAGAAGTATATCATGTCTCAAAAGAAGAGGTTATGAATGCAATGCATACAGCAGATCAGGCTCAGAAATCTTTTGACCAACAGTTAAAGAAACGAGGAGAAGAGATTCTAAATGAAGTAAAGGAAAAGAATGAATTTGCAGTTGTTTTAGCATCTCGTCCATATCAGAACGATACACTGGTTAATCACGATCTGTCTAAGATGTTTACAAAAGCAGGCATCGCAGTCTTAACCGCAGATTCCCTGCCAGAAGTGAATCAGACAGAACTCTCAAAAAGCCGTCTGGATATTGTAAATAACTATCATGCTAGAATGTTATCTTCTGCTATCTTATGTGCGCAAAGTGAGCATCTGGAATATGTACAGCTCGTAAGTTTTGGATGTGGACACGATGCTTATCTATCCGATGAGATCACGAGAATGATGAAAGAAATTTCCGGGAAAACACCATTGATCTTAAAAGTAGATGAAAGTGATAATCAAGGACCATTGGGAATCCGTGTGCGTTCTTTCTTGGAGACAGTGAAAATGGGACGTGAGAAACATCAGAAATTAGAAGTAAAAGAGTTGCAAGAACCATATCCAGTCAAGTTTACAAAAGAAAACAGGAAAGAAAAAATCGCATTGGTTCCAAATACATCGCATGCATTTTGCAGAATTATGACAGCAGCATTAAGAGGACAAGGAATTCGGGCGGTTGCTTTGGATATCGGGCGTGAAGAAGCAATTCGTTTGGGAAAGAAATATGTACATAATGATATCTGTTTCCCAGCACAGATCGTCATCGGAGAAGCATTGGCGGCACTGGAAAGTGGAAAGTATGATGACAAAGATGTTGCGATCGTTATGGGAAAATATGTTGGGGACTGTCGACTGACACATTATGGGGCACTACTAAGAAAAGCTCTTGATGATGCAGGATATGACCATATTCCGATCCTGACAAATGATGATGCAGATTCTCATAATATGCACCCAGGATTTAAATTAAATCTGGCATCTTCTGTAAAAATCGCATTTGCATTACCGATGATCGATGTATTGGAGGAATTATTACGAAAGATCCGTCCATATGAAACAGTCAAAGGAAGTGCGGATGAAGCGTTTGACAAAGCCCTTGATCTTGTAATCGATGGATTGGAAAAGTCAGGAGTTCTTGGTGCAAGAAAAGGATTTAAGAAGGCTATTTCTATCATGAAAAATATTTCTTATGATCGTACGAACTTAAAACCACAGATTCTGATCGTTGGGGAATATCTTCTGAACTTTCATCCAGGAGCAAACCATGACATTGAAAAATATCTGGAAGAAAATGGATTTGAGATCATTGAAGCACGTATGACGGATGTTATCCGTAAGACATACTTTTATCAGGATTCACAGATCAGGGAATATCATTTAAATAAACCAATGGATCAAAAGATCTGGTTTCGGACAGCAGACATGTTCTTTGATCTTGCACACAGTCTGACCGATTCCATTGCAAAAGGACATCCTTTATATAAACCAGCGATCCGTATGGATGATCTGGTAAAAGACAGTGATCCGATCATTCATCATACATTTGATGCAGGAGAGGGTGTGCTGATTCCAGGAGAGATCATTCATCACGCAAAACATGGATGCAAGTATTTCTTGATCTTACAGCCATTTGGATGCCTGCCAAACCATGTTGTTGGAAGAGGTATTTCTAAAAAATTAAAAGAAATGTATCCAAATGCACAGATTCTTCCATTAGACTATGATCCAGATGTCAGTTTTGCGAATATCGAAAATCGTCTGCAGATGCTTGTTATGAATGCGAAACAAGAAATCTTGGAAGAAAATGAAGAACGAGACCGTAGAAGAAGTCATCACTATATGGAAAGTGACAAAAAAACATATCGTAGAAAGAAATATGGTGTCGAAAAAACTTCTGGTGTATAAAAAATAGAATTAAATTGTTGAATTTTGTTAAATATGCTATAATCCATTTTAGGTTATTCAAAAATAATTTGAATGGAGGAGAAGTAATGAATATTCAGGAGTTTTATGACAGTATTGATGAAAGTTATGAAAATGTAAGCAGCCGTATGATGGGAAACCAGAAACTGGTGGAAAAGTTTGTCCGTAAGTTTTTAGATGATCCTACTTATGGACAGATTAAAGAAGCAGTAGATAAGATGGATTATGATGAAATTCTTCGAACAACTCATACGATGAAAGGAATTGCAAGCAATCTGGAGTTTACACATTTACAGCAAAAAAGTGCGAAAGCAGTAGATATGATCCGTGCAGGACAGCGCGAAGAAGTATTGCCAGTGATCGGTGAAATTGAGAAAGAATATCAAAAAGTTATAGAACAGATCCAGAAATTGGATTAAATTGGATAATAAGAAGACAAAGATGAGGGAATCTTTCGAAGTAGTATGAAGGAGACAGCGACAACATAAAAAATAAAAAGGAACTAGTGATTATGCAAAACAAAACAAAAAATATATTTTTTAAGATAATCTCAGGACTCGTTTTGATTCAGGGTGTGTTGCAGTTATTGAATCTGTTAGGGCTTGTAGGTTATGGAAGAACGACGACTTCTGCAACAAAGTTTTATCTTGGACTTGTTTTGATCGGCGGCTACGCAGTAGCAGCAATGGTCGGTGGATATACGGGTCTTAAAGATGGAAATACACAGGAAGGATGTAAAAGATGTTTTTATGTCAGTCTTGTACTGATCGCAATTACGATTGCCACGATTATTTTAAATGTTGTATTTAAAGCATATTCAGTAACTCAGTTTGAGGCACTGATCATACCAGTGTTGTTTATGCTTTTTACAATATTAAATGGACGAAAGAATTTGTAAACATAAAAGGGTCTTTTTCGATTTCGAAAGAGGTCCTTTTTATAGTTGTTCTTTTCTTGATGATATGATATAATTTCACATAGTGATTTGGCAAAGAAAGAACAAATGAGGTAGACCAATGAAAGATTTAAAAGATATGAAACGTGTGCTTTTAAAGTTAAGTGGAGAAGCACTTGCCGGAGATAAGAAGACAGGATTTGATGAAGCAACATGTGCAGATGCAGCACGTCAGGTAAAGACATTAGTAGATGAGGGACTTCAGGTAGCGATCGTTATCGGAGGAGGAAACTTCTGGAGAGGACGTACAAGCGAGAGTATGGAACGTACAAAAGCTGATCAGATCGGAATGCTTGCGACAGTTATGAACTGTATCTATGTATCCGATGCATTCAGAACAGCAGGAATGGAAACAGAAGTATATACTCCATTTGTATGCGGAGCATTTACAGAATTATTTTCCAAAGATAAAGCAGTCAAAGCTTTAGATGAAGGAAAGGTTGTATTTTTTGCAGGTGGAACAGGACATCCTTATTTCTCAACAGATACAGCAACAGCACTTCGTGCGATCGAGATTGAAGCAGATGCGATCTTATTAGCAAAATCAATTGACGGCGTATATGACAGTGATCCTGCTGTGAATGAAAATGCGGTGAAATATGACAGTATCACAATGGAAGAAGTATTGGATCAGAAATTAGGAGTGATCGACCTAACAGCAACGATCATGTGCCTTGAAAATAAGATGCCATTAGCAGTTTTTGGATTAAATGAAGAAAACAGCATTGAGAATTTAATGAAAGGTGAATTTAACGGAACATATGTAACCGTTTGATAAATTAGGAGGACGAAAGAAACATGTTAAAACAATTTGAAGACAAGATGCAGAAATCTTTAGACAGTATGGCGAATGATTTTATGACAATTCGTGCAGGACGTGCCAATCCTCATGTATTAGATAAAGTCAAAGTTGATTATTATGGAGTTGCAACTCCTGTAGCACAGGTTGGTAATGTTTCTGTACCTGAAGCAAGAACGATCATGATTCAGCCATGGGAGCCAAACTTATTAAAAGAGATCGAGAAAGCGATTTTAGTATCTGATATCGGGATCACACCAACAAATGATGGTAAAGCAATCCGATTAAACTTCCCAGATCTTACAGAAGAACGAAGAAAAGAGCTTGCAAAAGATGTCAAGAAACGTGGAGAAGAAGCAAAGGTAGCAGTTAGAAATATCCGTCGTGATGCAAATGATTTTGTCAAGAAACAGAATAAAGCCGGAGATTTAAATGATGATCAGGCAAAAGATGAAGAAGACAAAGTACAGAAGATGACAGATAAATACATCAAACAGATTGATGAAGCAGTTGATGCAAAATCAAAAGAAATCATGACAGTTTAATCTTAATCATCAACAGGGTTGAAATCTCAGCCCTGTTTTGTTTCATGTGGAAAGAAACGAAAGTTATATATGATACACAGGAGGTCCAAATGGAGAATTTAAATATTCCACAACATGTGGCCATTATCTTAGATGGGAATGGAAGATGGGCAAAAAAACGCCATTTACCTAGGAATATGGGACATAGACAGGGAAGTAAAGTGGTGGAACAGATCATAGAAGATGCACATGATCTTGGAATTAAATATTTAACAGTTTATGCTTTTTCAACAGAGAATTGGAAACGCCCACAGGACGAAGTAAATGCATTGATGAAACTGCTTCGTGATTATTTAAAGACATGTATCAAGCGTGCAAATAAAAATAATATGAAAGTCAGAGTGATCGGAGATATCACAGGACTTTCCGAAGATTTACAGGAGAAGATCATTGAGCTTGAGAAGGCATCCAAAGATAATACAGGGATCAATTTTACGATCGCACTGAATTATGGAAGTCGTGATGAGATGGTGCGGGCTATGAGACATATGGCAGATGATCTTTCTAGTGGAAATCTTTCCAAAGATATGATCACGGAAGAAGTGTTTAATGGATATCTGGATACAAAAGAACTTCCAGATCCAGATCTGATGATTCGTACAAGTGGGGAAGAAAGATTGTCGAACTTTATGTTATGGCAGTTAGCATATACAGAATTTTATTTTACAGATGTGCTCTGGCCTGATTTTAATAAAAAGGAATTAATAAAGGCGATCGAATACTATAATAGACGCGACCGCAGATTTGGAGGAATATAAGTTTATGTTTAAGCAAAGACTGATCAGTGGGATCATTTTAGTATTGATCGCAGCTTTTGGGTTATATATGGGTGGAATTGTGACGTTTGCAATGACATTGATCGTTGCATTGATCGGATACAGCGAGATTTTAAAGATTTATCATATTGAGAAATCATCTTTGGCAGTGATCGGATATACAGGCACGATTCTTTATTATGTGGCATTGTTATTTGATCTTGATCAATGGACCACAGCAATCATTATTTTATTTTTAATCTTTTTACTCGGATGCTATGTGGTACGTTTTCCAAAGTATAAAGTGGACCAGATGATGGCAGGATTCTTTGGATTTGTATATGTAGCGGTTATGATGTCCTTTATCTATCAGATCCGTGAATTACAAAATGGAGGAGAATTTGTTGTATTATTATTCCTTGCAGCATGGGGAAATGACACTTTAGCATATTGTACAGGAATGTTGATCGGAAAACATAAGATGTCACCAATTTTAAGTCCTAAGAAAAGTATAGAAGGTTTGGTTGGCGGAATTGTCGGTGCGGCAATTCTTGGTGCATTATATGGATTATATCTAAACACATATATCAGATTTAGTTTTAATCCAGTTACAATGTTCCCAATTGTTTGTGGACTAGGTGGAGCAGTTTCAGTCATTGGAGATTTGGCAGCATCTGCGATCAAGAGAGATTCAGGAATTAAGGATTATGGTACATTGATCCCTGGTCATGGAGGAATTCTTGATCGATTTGATAGTATTATTTTTATTGCACCTGTCATTTATTATCTGACAGTTATGATCTCAGGAGGAGCGATCTAGAATGAAATATATTTCAATTATTGGATCTACAGGTTCCATTGGAACCCAGACACTAGATATCGTACGAAGTAATAAAGATCTGAAAGTTACAGCCTTAGCAGCAGGAACAAGTATTGATCTGTTAGAGAAACAAGCAAGAGAATTTCAGCCAGTGATCGTTGCTGTATACAATGAACAGAAGGCAGAAGAGTTGAAACTTCGTCTGGCAGATACGAGTATAAAAGTATGTGCAGGAATGGATGGATTATTAGAAGCAGCAACACAGGAGCAGTGTTCTGTTGTTGTCACAGCAATTGTCGGAATGATCGGAATTCGTCCAACGATCGCTGCGATGAAGGCTGGGAAAGACATCGCACTTGCTAATAAAGAAACATTGGTAACTGCAGGGCATATCATTATGCCAATGGCGGAAGAATTGGGTGTTTCTATTTATCCAGTAGATAGTGAGCATTCTGCAATTTTTCAGTGTTTACAGAGCGGGAAAAGAGATGATCTTGATTCTCTGATCATTACAGCATCAGGGGGACCGTTCCGTAAGAAAACGACAGAAGAATTAAAACATGTGACAGTAGAAGATGCGCTGAATCATCCAAATTGGTCAATGGGACGAAAGATTACGATTGATTCCGCAACGTTAGTGAATAAAGGACTCGAAGTGATCGAAGCCAAATGGTTGTTTGGAGTGGATTTTGATAATATTCATGTTGTAGTACAACCAAAGAGTGTGATCCATTCTATGATTCAGTTTAAGGATGGAAGTGTGATCGCACAGCTTGGAACACCGGATATGAAATTACCGATTCAATATGCATTATTTTATCCACAACATAGAAATCTTGCGGGAGAACGTCTGGATTTTGCAAAATTAAAAGAAATTACATTTGAAGAACCACCAGTGGATGTTCTAAAAGGACTTCCTTATGCATATAAAGCAGGTAGGATCGGTGGAAGCATGCCAACAGTCTTAAATGCTGCAAATGAAAAAGCAGTTGCATTATTTTTAGGCCGTAAGATTCAGTTTTTAGATATTTACGACATCATTGAAGACACAATGAATGCCCATAAAGTTATTGAGAATCCGACACTGGAAGAAGTGTTAGAGACAGAGCAATGGGTGTATGAACACATAGAAAGCAGGTAGATCATTGAATATTATCATTGCAATTTTGATTTTTGGAATTATTATTATTGTGCATGAATTAGGGCATTTTCTGATCGCTAAGAAAAATGGGATTCAGGTAGATGAATTTTGCATTGGACTTGGACCAACGATTATAGGAAAGCAGGTTGGAGAGACTTTTTATTCTGTCAAACTGCTGCCATTTGGTGGTGCATGTATGATGGGAGAAGATGAAGACCGACCTGAAGAAAATGCGTTTAATAATAAGTCCGTCTGGGCAAGGATGGGAGTTATTTTTGGAGGACCATTTTTTAACTTTATCTTAGCGTTTATATTTTCAATTATAGTGATCGGAATGTCTGGTGCTGACATTCCGAAGATTTCCAAAGTAGAAAAAGATTCACCAGCATATGAAGCAGGAATCCGTAAAGGAGATACTATGATCAAAGTTGCTGGAAAGAAAATGCACAATTACAGAGAGTTTTCCTATTATATGTATTTAGATTATGATGGAGGGAAAATTCCGATCACGATATTACAAAACGGAAAAGAAAAAAATATAAACGTCACACCAGAGTATGATAAAGAACGAGGACAATATCTGATCGGGATTACCTGGAATGGGTATCAGAAAGTAGGTCCGTTAAAAACGATCGAATACAGTTTCCGAGAAGTAGGATTGCAGGTAAAGATTACTTTAAAGAGTGTAAAGATGTTAGTTTCACAAAAACTTGGTGTGAAAGATCTTTCAGGACCAGTGGGAATTGTCAAAACGGTCGGAGACCAATATACACAGGCTGCCGCCTATGGATTTAAAACAGTATTTTTGACAATGGTAAACTGGATCATTTTGATCAGCGCAAACCTTGGTGTGATGAATTTATTGCCATTACCAGCACTTGATGGAGGCCGTTTATTGTTTTTGATCATAGAAGCAATTACTGGAAAGGCTGTGCCACAGAATATGGAAGCGCTGGTACACACTGCAGGATTGATCTTATTAATGCTTTTGATGGTATTTGTAATGTATCAGGATATTGTAAAGATTTTCATGTAAAGGGGGATTTGCATGTATACAAGAAATCAGACAAGAGTAATTTCGATTGGAGATGTTAAGATTGGAGGAGGCAATCCAGTTGCCATCCAGTCTATGACAAATACAAAGACAGAAAATGTGGAAGAGACGGTCAAACAGATTCTTGCTCTTGAGAAGGCTGGATGCCAGATCATTCGCTGTACTGTTCCAACAATGAAAGCTGCCGAAGCTTTTACAGAGATTAAGAAGCAGATTCATATTCCGTTGGTCGCGGATATTCATTTTGACTATAAACTTGCAATTGCAGCGATGGAACATGGGGCAGATAAGATCCGTATCAATCCGGGGAATATCGGTGGAGAAGAGAATATCCGCAAAGTGGTAGAAACAGCAAAGAAATATCATGTACCAATCCGTGTTGGTGTAAACAGCGGATCATTGGAGAAACCACTTGTTAAAAAATATAACGGAGTAACTGCACAAGGACTGGTAGAAAGTGCCTTAGATAAAGTTGCTATGCTTGAAAAATATGATTTTCATGATATGGTAGTCAGTATTAAGTCTTCTGATGTTTTGATGTGTGCACAAGCATACCGCCTAGTCGCAGATAAAATCGATTATCCTCTGCATGTAGGGATCACAGAAGCTGGAACAGTTTTTAGTGGTAATATCAAATCAGCTGTAGGACTTGGAATTATCTTAAATCAGGGAATTGGTGATACGATCCGTGTATCATTGACAGGAGATCCAGTCAACGAGATTGCCAGTGCGAAACTGATCTTAAAGACATTAGGACTTCGTTCCGGAGGAATTGAAGTTGTATCCTGCCCAACATGTGGACGTACGAATATCGATCTGATTCCACTTGCCAATCAGGTAGAGACAATGGCTGCAGATTTTGAAAATCTGAATCTCAAGGTTGCTGTTATGGGGTGCGTTGTGAACGGACCAGGAGAGGCCAAAGAAGCAGATGTAGGAATCGCTGGTGGAAATGGAGAGGGACTTCTGATCAAGAAAGGTGAGGTTATCCGCAAAGTACCAGAAGACCAATTACTTGATACTTTAAGATATGAATTAGAACACTGGGGTGAATAAAATGAAAGTGACAACAAAACCATTTTTCAGTGTATTTCCAGATCTGAAAGTTTCTGACGATGTAAGATCTTTGTTTGAAGATGCGAATATTAGAGAGATCACACTAAAGAAAAAAGAAAACATGCTTAAGATTTCTTTTCAGTGTGATCATCTGATCTCAAGAGTCGATACATGGAGAATGGAACGCACGATCCGGGAACAGCTGTTTTCAAAGCGTTTTGTAAAGATTCGTTTTCAGGAAAGTTATCACCTGTCAGAACAATACAATCTCAAATATCTAATGGAGCATTACATGAAAAGCTTCCTCTTTGAGTTAAAAGGCAAAGGGGAGGTTATTTTTAATGTCGTGAGAAAAGGGGATTATAGAATTGAAGATGATGTGATCACATTTTACTTTGAAGATACATTCGTAAACCGTAATAAAGCCCCAGAGATCAAAGAATTTTTTGAGGTGATATTAAAAGAACGTTTTTCTATCGATGCAAAAGTCGGCTTTGATTTCTCTAAGACGATCGATCGAAGCCTTAAAATGGAAAGTGATTATCGCTTACAACAAGAAATCCATACGATCGTAGAGCACGCAGATATCGTGGAGAAAGAACAAAAAGAAGAGAAAAAAGCAAGAAAGAAAGCAGCTGCAACGAAAAAAGAACATACATTTAAGAAAAAACCAAAATATTCAGACGATCCAACATTATTATATGGACGAAATTGTGATGGCGAGCTGATGGAGATCAAGGATATCTATGATGAAATCGGGGAAGTTGTGATTCATGGGCAGATCACATTTCTTGAAACACGAGAGATCCGTAATGAAAAAACAATCATCATTTTTCATATTACCGATTTTACAGATACGATCAGCTGCAAGGTTTTCGTAAGAAATGAACAGCTGCCTGATATTTTAGATGGTTTGAAAAAAGGTGGATTCTATCGTATCAAAGCAGTTGCGATGTATGACAAATTTGATCATGAGATCTCTCTGGGATCTGTGGCAGGAATCAAGGCGATTACAGATTTCAGGGAAAAACGTCAGGATACATCCATGGAAAAACGTGTGGAATTACATCTCCATACAGTGATGAGCGATAATGACAGTGTGGTACAGATCAAAGATATTGTAAATCGCGCCTATGAATGGGGGCATCCGGCGGTTGCAATTACAGATCACGGTGTATTGCAGGGATTTCCGATCGCACGTCATGCATACGAAGACTTGAGACTAAAAGAAGATGATTCATTTAAGATCATTTATGGGGTAGAAGGATATTTCGTTGATGACCTTGGAGATTTGATCATTGATTCAAAAGGGCAGTCACTAATGGACAGTTATGTTGTATTCGATATTGAGACAACAGGATTTAACAGTGTCAATGACCGAATTATAGAAATTGGTGCGGTAAGAGTCGTAGAAGGAGAGATTAAAGAAACATTCAGTGAATTTGTCAATCCAGAGCGACCAATTCCATATAAGATCACTCAGCTGACAACGATCACAGATGATATGGTAAAAGATGCGGGAACGATCGAAGAAATCCTTCCACAGTTTTTAAGATTCTGTGAGGGATCTGTTTTGGTTGCACATAATGCAGGATTTGATACAGGGTTTATCCGCGAAAATGCGAAAAGATTGAATCTTCCATATGATCATACAGTCGTGGATACACTGGGACTTGCAAGATGTCTAATGGGACATCTTGGTAAATTTACACTGGATAATATTTGTAAACATTTAAATATCATACTGGAAACACACCATAGAGCAGTTGATGATGCAACAGCAACAGGAAAGATTTTTGTAGAATTCATTTCTATGTTAAAAGAAAAAGATATTACAGATCTAGATCAGGTCAACGAATTTGCAAATGATAATGTCGATCTGATCAAAAAAGGACGCATGTATCATGGAATTATTCTGGTTAAGAATAATACAGGGCGTGTTAATTTAAACCGCTTGGTATCCGAATCACATTTAAATTACTTTAACCGTCGCCCAAGAATGCCAAAGTCCCTGATCAATAAATACAGAGATGGACTGATCATTGGATCTGCGTGTGAAGCAGGAGAATTATATCAGGCATTGCTTGATGAACGCTCAGATGAAACGATTGCGAATATTGTATCATTTTATGACTATCTGGAGATTCAGCCAGTAGGAAACAATGAATTTATGATTGGATCCGAACGTGTTGAGAATGTGAATTCGATTGAAGATATTCAGAAATTCAATCAAAAGATCGTAGATCTTGGAGAACAATTCCATAAGCCAGTCGTTGCGACATGTGATGTACATTTTCTAAATCCAGATGATGCAATCTATCGTTCTATTTTATTAGCTGGAAAAGGATTTAAAGATGCTGACCAGCAGGCACCGCTTTATTTTAGGACAACACAGGAGATGTTAGATGAGTTTGCGTATCTTGGAAGTGAGAAAGCCAAAGAAGTTGTCATAACAAACACGAATAAGATCAATGATATGATTGAAAATATTTCTCCGATCCATCCGGATAAATGCCCGCCGGTAATCCCAGATTCAGACAAAACATTAAGAGAAATCTGTTATAATAGAGCACATGAGATTTATGGAGATGATCTTCCAGAACGAGTGACAAGTCGTTTGGAAAAAGAATTAAACTCTATTATTGGAAATGGATATGCGGTAATGTACATCATCGCACAGAAATTGGTATGGGATTCGAATGACCATGGGTATCTGGTAGGATCACGAGGATCGGTAGGATCTTCCTTTGCAGCAACGATGTCAGGGATCACGGAAGTAAATCCGTTGCCAGCACATTATATCTGTCCAGAATGTCATTTTGTGGATTTTGACTCAGAACAGGTGCAAAAATATGCGAAGATGGGTATGTCAGGTTTTGACATGCCAGATGCATACTGTCCAAAGTGTGGAGCAAAGATGACGAAAGAAGGACAGGATATCCCGTTTGAGACATTCCTTGGGTTTAAAGGAAATAAAGAGCCGGATATCGACTTAAACTTCTCAGGAGAATATCAGGGAAAAGCACATGCTTATGTAGAAGTTATCTTTGGAAAAGGAAAAGCATTCCGAGCGGGAACGATCGGTACACTGGCAGAGAAAACAGCCTATGGTTATGTGTTGAAATATCTGGAAGAACGAGGAATCAGTAAACGTCGTTGCGAAATAGAGAGATTAGCACTTGGATGTACGGGAGTTAAGAGAACAACTGGTCAGCATCCGGGTGGAATCATTGTAGTACCGCATGATAAAGAAATTTATGATTTTACAGCGGTACAACATCCAGCCAATGATATGAATACACCGATCATTACGACACATTTTGAATACCATTCGATTGACCAGAACCTATTAAAACTTGATATTCTGGGACATGACGATCCATCTATGATCCGAAGAATGGAAGATATCACAGGAATTGATGCACAGACGATCCCAATGGACGATAAAGGCGTTATGGGATTATTTCATGGAACAGAAACCTTAGGGATCACACCAGAAGATATTGATGGGACACCGCTTGGATCACTTGGAGTACCGGAATTTGGGACAGACTTTGTAATTCAAATGCTTCAGGATACGCATCCACAGAGCTTTTCTGATCTTGTCCGTATTTCTGGGCTGTCTCATGGAACCGATGTATGGCTTGGAAATGCTCAGACATTGATCGAGAATGGAGATGCGGTTATTTCCACAGCAATCTGTTGTCGAGATGATATCATGGTATATCTGATCAATCAGGGATTGGAACAGGAAGCGTCATTTAAGATTATGGAAGGAGTCCGAAAAGGAAAGGGACTTACAGATGAACAAGAACAGATGATGAGAGATCACAATGTGCCAGATTGGTATATCTGGTCTTGTAAACAGATCAAATATATGTTCCCGAAAGCCCATGCGGCAGCTTATGTTATGATGGCATGGAGGATCGCATGGTATAAGGTTTATCACCCATTAGCATATTATGCAGCATATTTCAGTATTCGTGCGAAAGCATTTTCTTATGAAGATATGTGTCTGGGAAAAGAACGCTTGGATGAAAAGATGAGTATTATTAAGAATACGCCAAAACATGAAGTTAAAAATGCTGATCTTGATCTGCTACGAGAAATGAAGATCGCAGATGAAATGTATGCAAGAGGTTATGAATTCTGGCCGTTGGATATTTACAAGGCAAAGGCAAAAGATTTCCAGGTCATTGATGGAAAGATCATGCCGGCGCTTACCAGCATTGATGGTATGGGAGAAAAGGCGGCACAGCAGGTAGAAGAAGCAGCCAAAGGAGAACCATTTACATCCTTGGAAAACTTCAGAAACAGAACAAAAGCACCACAAGCATGTATCGAGAAAATGAAAGAACTTGGAATTATGGGAGATCTATCAGATACTGATCAGTTAAGTTTCGATTTTCTTTGATAATATATGAAAAAACTCTTGTCAAGAGATATTTTTCATGTTAAACTAAATATAGCTTAAGAAAAGATGACTTAGGAGTGGGCATATGTCCACTCCTATTTTGTGTAACAATGAAGAAATAACACTACAAAAGAAAGGGTTGATACATTGGCAAGACGAGTTGATATTGAAACAAAAACAGAAGAACTGGTATTACCGATCATTGAAGCCAACAATTTTGAACTGGTGGATGTAGAATATGTCAAAGAAGGGGCAAACTGGTATTTAAGAGTTTACGCAGACAAAGAAGGTGGAATTGCAATTGATGACTGCGTGCTGATCAGCAGAAGCTTAGAAGAGAAACTGGATGCAGAAGATTTTATCGAAGATGCATATATTTTAGAAGTAAGTTCTCCAGGACTTGGAAGACCACTAAAAAAAGAAAAAGATTATGTAAGAAGTGTCGGAAAGTCCATTGACATCAAGCTTTATAAAGCAATTGATAAGCAAAAGGAATTTACTGGTATTTTAAAAGAAAACATGGAAGATCAGATTGTACTAACAATCGAAGATCAGGATATTACATTTGAGAAAAAGAGCATTGCAAGTGCTCGTTTGTCGTTAGATTTTTAAGGAGGAAGAAAGAGAATGAGTGAATTAATTGCGGCATTAAATCAGTTGGAGAAGGAAAAAGGTATTGATAAAGACGTTATCATGGAAGCCATTGAAAATTCCCTGCTTGCTGCATGTAAAAGAGATTTTGGAAGTGCAGATAACGTTGTAGTTAATATGGATCGTGAAACAGGAGATATTTATGTTTATGCGATCAAAGAAGTTGTAGACGAAGTCTATGATCCTGCACTGGAGATCAGTCTTGGAAAAGCAAAGGCAATCGATCAGAACTTAAATCTTGGAGATACTGTAAGAATTGAAATCACACCAAAAGATTTCGGACGTATTGCAGCAATGCATGCAAGAAGCGTTATTGTTCAGAAAATCAAAGAAGAAGAAAGAAGAGTTGTATATGATCATTTCTACTGCAAAGAAAAAGATATCGTAACAGGTGTTGTTCAGCGTTATGTTGGAGAGAATGTAAGTGTAAGCTTAGATGACAAAACAGATGCTCTGTTAATGAAATCTGAACAGATCAGAGGTGAAGTGTTCAAACCAACAGAGAGAATCAAACTTTATATTGTAGAAGTAAAAGAAACAAATCGTGGACCACGTATTCTCGTTTCAAGAACACATCCAGATCTTGTAAAACGTTTATTTGAGAAAGAAGTTGCGGAAATTCAGGATGGAACAGTAGAGATCAAGAACATTGTGCGTGAAGCAGGATCAAGAACAAAGATGGCTGTATGGTCCAATGATAAGAATGTAGATCCAGTTGGAGCATGTGTCGGATTAAATGGTGCCAGAGTGAATGCAATAGTCAATGACTTAAAAGGCGAGAAAATCGATATCATCAACTGGAATGAAGATCCTTGTGTATTCATTGAGAATGCATTAAGCCCATCAAAAGTTGTTTCTGTGGCAGTTGATGTAGAAGAAAAGAGCGCAGAAGTTGTAGTTCCAGATTACCAGTTATCATTAGCAATCGGTAAAGAAGGACAGAATGCGAGACTAGCTGCAAGATTAACAGGCTATAAGATTGACATTAAGAGTGAATCACAGGCAGCTGAAGAAGCAGCAAAAGTCAGTGAAGAACCAGAGGCAGATGAATTTGAGATTGAAGAAGATCTTTTTAACGAAGAGATCAATGATGATTTCGTAGAAGATGCAGAGAATACAGAAGAAGCTGTTGAAGATTTTGATGCAGAGGATATTGAAGAATAGGAAATATCAGCAGGTGATAAAATGAATCGAAAAATTCCAACAAGAAAATGTATCGGGTGCGGTGAATTAAAAGAAAAGAATCAATTAGTCCGGATCGTAAGATCAAAAGAAGGCGAGATCAGTCTTGATATGACTGGAAAGAAAAATGGGAGAGGGGCATATATATGCCCTGATCCACAGTGTCTAAAACAAGCATTTAAGAAAAAAGGACTAGATCGTTCTTTTAAGATAGGAGTACCGGAATCGGTCTATGAGACATTAAAAAAGGAGATGGAAGAACTTTATGAATAAAGGATTATCTCTTCTAGGTCTTGCATTCAGATCCGGTAATCTGGTCAGTGGAGAATTTGCCGCAAGAGAAGCTGTCAGGAAAAAGACAGCAACTCTTATCATTGTAGCCAATGATGCTTCCGATAATACAAAAAAGATGTTTGAGAATCAATGTAAACATTATCAAGTACCTTTTTATTGCTGGGGATTAAAAGAAGAGCTTGGGCATGCGATCGGGAAGGAGTTTCGAGCGTCGATCGCAGTGACTGATCAAGGTTTTGCAGAAGCTCTTTTAAAACAGCTTGATAAATAAGAATCGCAGGAGGTATATTTATGGCAAAATTCAGAGTTTATGAAATTGCAAAGAAATATAATAAAGACAATAAAGAAATTTTAGAAATCTTGAAAGCCAATCATGTAGAAGTGAAAAACCACATGAGTACCATAGGAGATGAGCAGATCAAAATGATCGAGAATGCGTTGAAACCAAAGAAAGAAGCAAAACAGGATCATAATTCAAAGAAACAGGAAAATTCAAAAAGAAAAGATAATAAAAAAGCACAGAATATGGAAAAGAAAAATAATAAAAAAACTCAGGAAGTAAAGAACAATAAAAATAATTCAAAAAATAAAAATAATGATGGGGATAAAAAGATCTTAAGAAAAGATAATCCTCAGAACTCTCAGAAGTTTGGGAAAAATAATAAAAAGAATAAGAAATTTAACAATAAAAACCAGAACCAGAATCAGGAGCATAAGAAAAAGAAAAAAACATCAGGACCTGGTGCCTTTATTAAACCAGAACCAGTAAAGAAACCGGAAATAGATCCAAATGCGCCAGTAAAGATTCCTCCAGTATTAACATTGAAAGAACTTGCAGATGCATTATCTATTCCTGCAAATGATATCATTAAGAAATTACTGATCAGCGGAGCTGGAATGTTAAATGTAAACTCTGAACTTGATTTTGAAAAAGCAGAAGAGATCGCAATGGAATTTGATCGTCTGGTAGAGATGGAAGAACAGGTAGATGTGATCGAAGAACTGTTAAAAGAAGAGGAAGAAGACGAAACAGATATGATCGTAAGACCACCAGTTGTCTGTGTTATGGGTCATGTTGACCATGGTAAAACTTCTTTACTTGACAAGATCCGTTCTTCTCATGTTACAACAGGAGAAGCAGGTGGTATCACACAGCATATTGGGGCTTATGTTGTTGAAACATCCAATGGAAAGATCACATTCTTAGATACACCAGGACATGAGGCATTCACATCTATGCGTATGAGAGGTGCCCAGTCTACTGATATTGCAATCTTAGTCGTAGCCGCAGATGACGGTGTTATGCCACAGACGATCGAAGCGATCAACCATGCGAAAGCAGCAGGAATCGAGATCATTGTTGCGATCAATAAGATTGATAAAGAAAGCGCTAACATTGAGAGAGTAAAACAGGAACTGATCGAATATGAATTGGTACCAGAAGACTGGGGTGGAAGCACGATCTTTTGTCCAGTATCTGCACATACAGGAGAAGGAATCGATGAATTATTAGATATGGTTTCTTTAACAGCAGAAGTTTTGGAATTAAAAGCAAATCCAAATCGTAAAGCAAGAGGTATTGTCTTAGAAGCACAACTTGATAAAGGTCGTGGACCAGTTGCAACTGTATTAGTACAGAAAGGTACATTACATGTTGGTGATGCAGTAGCAATCGGAAGTGCTCATGGTAAAGTTCGTGCAATGATAAATGACAAAGGAAAACGTATTAAAACAGCAGGACCATCTACACCAGTTGAGATCTTAGGTTTAAGTGAAGTTCCAAATGCTGGAGAAGTTATGATGGTTATGGATAGCGAAAAAGAAGCAAGATCCGTAGCAGAGAAATTTATTGCTTATGGACGTGAAAAAATGTTATCTGAGACAAAACAGCAGTTATCATTAGATGATCTATTTAACCAGATCCAGGCAGGAAGCGTCAAAGAATTGAATATCATTGTAAAAGCCGATGTACAGGGATCTGTAGAAGCGGTTAAACAGAGTCTTGTAAAACTTTCTAATGATGAAGTTGCAGTCAAAGTCATTCATGGTGGTGTAGGTGCTATCACAGAATCTGATGTAAACTTAGCAGCAGCTTCTAATGCGATCATTATCGGATTTAATGTTCGTCCAGAACCAGCGGCTAAAGATGCAGCAAGTGCAGAGAAAGTAGACCTTCGTCTGTATCGTGTCATCTACAATGCGATTGAAGATATTGAAGCAGCTATGAAGGGTATGCTAGATCCTGAATTTGTAGAGAAAGTTACAGGGCATGCAGAAGTACGTCAGATTTTCAAAGCCTCTGGAGTTGGAACGATCGCAGGATCTTATGTATTAGATGGAACAATTCAGCGTGACAGCTCAGCACGTATTATTCGTGATGGTATTGTTGTTCATGAAGGAAAACTTGCATCTATCCAACGTGGAAAAGATGCGGTCAAAGAAGTTCGCAGCGGATTTGAATGTGGTCTTGTTATGGAAAGCTATAATGACATCAAAGAAGGGGATCAGATCGAATCCTTTATTATGGAAGAGGTCCCAAGATAATTTCCTGAAGGGAGTAGCAATATGAGAAAAAACAGCATTAAAAATACAAGGATCAATGGTGAAGTTCAGAGAGAATTAAGCCGTATCATCAGCAGAGAGATCAAAGATCCAAGAATTGCACCAATGACATCTGTTGTTGATGCCGTTGTGACATCGGATCTGAAACAGTGCAAAGCATATATCAGTGTTCTTGGAAATGATGAAGAAAAAGAAGAAACGATGAAAGGCTTAAACAGTGCGGTAGGTTATATCCGCCGAGAACTTGCACACTCTATTAATTTAAGAAATACACCAGAGATTACATTTATTTTAGATGATTCCATTGAATATGGAGTAAATATGTCAAAGAAGATAGATGAATTAAATCATGGGAGTGAGAATGAAACACTTTAATGAACAGATTTCAAAGGCTAAAACAATTGCCATTACAGGACACATCCATCCGGATGGAGACTGTATTGGCAGTTGCCTTGCCTTAAAACAGTATATTTTAGATAATTATTCTGGGAAGAAAGTTGATGTTTATTTAGAATCGATCAGCACAGAGTTTCGTTTTTTAAGTCATGCGCAGGAGATCATCACGGAGTCGAAAGATGATGAAAGCTATGATCTGTTTTTTGTTTTAGATTGTGGCTCTGAAGATCGTTATGAACCATTTGCAACAATGGTCAGAGGTGCAAAAACATTGATCGGAATCGATCATCATATCAGTAATGATGGATTTGGGGACTTTTATAAGATCGATCCACAGGCGAGTGCAACTTGTGAAGTTTTGTGCCAGATTTTTGAAGAGGATAAGATTTCAAAAGAATGTGCCCAGTGCCTATACACAGGAATCGTGCACGATACCGGAGTGTTTAAGCATTCAAATACAACACGTAAAACGATGGAATATGCGGGAATGTTACTGGAGAAGGGTGTTTCAACTACAAAGATCATTGATGAGACATTTTATCAGAAGACATTTGTACAAAATCAGTTGTTAGGGAAAGCATTGTTAAAAAGTCAACTTTATGCAGATGGACAGATTATTATTTCGAATCTTTCAGAACAAGATTTTGAAGAGCTTCATGCATCAACATCCGACAGTGATGGGATCATTGATCAGCTGCGAATTACAAAAGGTGTGGAAGCAGCAATTTTTCTATATCCGATCGAAAATGGCTATAAAGTAAGTATGCGTTCGAATGAGAAAGTTAAGGTTTCAGAGATTGCTAAAACACATGGAGGTGGAGGACATATCCGTGCAGCAGGATGTTCCATGAAAGGAACATTGAAAGACATTCAAAGTACGATCATAAGCGAGATCACAGAACAATTATAAGGTAGAGGTTTTTATGTACAACGGATTATTGAATATATATAAAGAAAAAGATTTTACATCGCATGATGTTGTCGCAAAACTTCGAGGGATCTTACGTCAGAAAAAGATTGGTCATACAGGAACTTTGGATCCAAATGCAGAAGGAGTATTGCCGGTCTGTCTTGGAAAAGGAACAAAGTTATGCGATATGTTAACAGGAACGAAGAAACAGTATAAGGTAAGCTTTGTGTTTGAAAAAGAGACAGATACAGAAGATATATGGGGAACTGTTACGAAAACACATGAACCGTTAAAACAAGATGCACCGATCAAAGATACGATCTTGTCTTTCGTTGGAGAATATGATCAGGTACCACCTATGTATTCTGCAAAGAAAATTAATGGAAAGAAGCTGTATGAACTTGCCAGAGAAGGAAAAATTATCGAGCGCAAACCAGAACGGATCAGGATCTATGATATTTCAGATATTGAAATCTCTTATCCAGAAGTTACAATGACAGTTACATGCAGCAAAGGTACATATATCCGAAGTCTTTGCAGGGATATTGGACATAAGCTTCAAAATGGAGCGTGTATGACAAAGTTAGTCCGTACAAGATCCAGTGGTTTTCAATTAGAATATGCTCATACATTATCAGAGATTGAGGAAGCAGTGAAAACTGGAAAAATCGAAGAATGGATAATTCCAATTGAAAAGGTTTTTCTAAAATATCAAAAAGGTACCGTAAAGAAAGACTATGATAAGGTTTTATTTAACGGAAATCCTTTAAAGAAAGAGATGTTTTATGAAATAGATCTCGATACAACAAAGAAACTTCGGGTATATGATGAAAGTGAACAGTTTATCGGAATATATTACTGGAAAAAAAATATGTTTTTCCCAGATAAGATTTTTTATGACAACAACCAATGAGAGGAAGCCATGGAATACATTCATAATACAGAACAATTTCAATTTCATAATACAGTGGTAGCTCTTGGCAAATTTGACGGAATGCATAAAGGGCATCAGTTGATCTTTGATGAACTGATTCAGTATAAGCAACTGGGATATCAGGCGGCTGTATTTTCTTTTGACCGTCCACCACTTAATATGTTAAAACACAAACATATGAGAGTGATCTACACGACCAACGAAAAGATAAAACTTCTTGCAAGAAGAGGAATTGATATTTATATCGAACATCCATTTACAGATGAATTCTCGCATTTATCACCAGAAGATTTTGTGATCAAAGTACTTCTTGAAAAAACAGGAATGAAAGTTTTAGTTGTTGGTGATGATTGTGGGTTTGGTTATAAACGTCAAGGAAACGTAGAATTACTTGAACGGATGTCAAAGGAATATGATTTTAAATTGATCGTTATTCCCAAACTTGAATTAGAAGGAGAAATTGTATCAAGCACAAGAATCCGTCATTTGCTATCTGAGGGTAAAGTGGAGGAAGCTAATCGTCTGATGGAAGATCCGTTTATGATCTGTGGATCTGTAGTTCATGGAAATCATATGGGAGCAGAAGTACTTCAAATGCCAACAGCGAATCAGATTCCATTGGAGGATAAGTTATTGCCTCCAAATGGAGTATATGTTTCAAGAATCCATTATAAAGATGAAACGTATTACGGAATTAGTAATGTTGGAGTAAAGCCAACGATCGAAGGAAAGAAACATATGGGAGTTGAAACATATATTTTAGATTTCCATAAGAATATCTATCATAAAGAAATAGAAGTGGAATTATTGTGTTTTAAAAGACCAGAAATGAAATTTGATTCTCTAGAATCTTTAAGCCAGCAGATGCATGAGGATGCAGAATTTGCAAGAAGATATGCAAAAGAACATTATGGATATGAAGCATAATTGAACATAAAAATGTACAATTTTTCTTTTAAAAATCACTTATTTGTAGTATAATATTCATAACAAAGAATAACTTGAATATTTTATCCTTTGGGGAAAGGAGCGATTCATATGAGTACTAACACAATTATTACAATCGAACGACAATATGGAAGCGGAGGACACTTGATTGGAGAGAAGCTTGCCGAAAGTTTAGGAATCCCTTTTTATGACAGTGAACTGATTAAAGTTGCTGCAAAGGAAAGCGGCATTTGTGAAGAGATCTTTGAAAGTTTTGATGAAAAACCAACGACTAGTTTTCTTTACTCTCTGGTAATGGATCCTTATTCATTAGGATACAATTCCAATTCTTTTGACTTGCCATTGAATCATAAGGTGTTTTTGGCAGCTTTTGATACGATTAAGGAACTGGCATCAAAGGGACCTTGTGTGTTCGTTGGAAGATGTGCAGATTATGCGTTAGAAGACTTTGATAATTGCATCAGTGTATATGTACATGCACCATTTGAGGATCGTATCAAACGAATTGAGAATGAATATGGAATTCCGAATGGAAAGAGCAAAGAGATGCTGATGAAGAAAGATAAACAACGTTCCAGCTATTACAACTATTACAGTTCTAATAAGTGGGGGGATGCAAAATCATATGATCTTTGCTTAAACAGCAGTTATTTAGGAATTGATGGAAGTGTTGATCTGATAAAGAAAATAATTGCAATGAAAGAATCAGAGAAGTAATCAACAATATAAGATGATTTTAAAGGCCGTATTATTTTTAATATGGTCTTTTTTTGAGGGCATTTTGAATCTTTTTATCGTATTTTAAGCTGCAAATTATAAGAGAGTATATTGTTTTGTCGAAAGATGTGTTAAAATAGAAAACGTTATAAAAAATTATATAAAGGAGAGAGACATATGAAAAAATTTTTAGAAGAATTTAAGTCGTTTGCACTCCGTGGTAATGTTATGGATATGGCAGTCGGTGTATTGATCGGTGGTGCTTTTTCAGGAATTGTTACATCACTTACAGATAATTTTATTCAGCCAATCATAAAATTGGTTATGACAGGAAAAGTATACACATTAGAAGAGATTTCAGGGTATGCATCAGCATTCGGGTCTTCGGTTGTGAATTTCCTGATCATGGCGTTTATCTTATTTTGTCTTTTAAAAGCAATGAATAAGGTCATGTCATTTGGTTCAAAACCAGAGGAACCTGCACAGCCAACTACAAAAATCTGTCCATTTTGTATGAGTGAGATCGATATTCGTGCAACGAGATGTCCTCATTGTACATCTGTGCAGCCAGAGAGCGAAGCAGATCAGAAATAGAAAAGAGTATAAAATGAAAGTAACAATTATACATGGACAGAGTCATAAAGGCTCTACATATCATATTTCCAAAATTCTGGCAGACAAGATTGGCGGGGAAGTCAAGGAGTTTTTTCTGCCAAGAGATTTTGGGGAATTCTGTATTGGATGTACACAATGTTTTCGTAAATCCGAGACATTATGTCCACATTATGAAAAGATCAATCCATTAACAGAAGCACTTGATGAAGCAGATGTATTGATTTTTGAAAGTCCAGTGTATGTTTATCATGTGACTGGTTCTATGAAAGCGTTTTTAGATCATTATGGTTATCGATGGATGTTGCATAGACCAGAAGAATCAATGTTTCACAAACAGGCGGTATGTATATCAACAGCTGCTGGTGCAGGAATGAAGAGTACAAATAAAGATATGGCAGACAGCTTTTTTTACTGGGGAGTGCCAAAGGTATATAAATACGGTGTTCGTGTTATGGCAACTTCGTATAAAGACATAAAACCAAAAATAAAAGCAAAAATTGAAAAAGATACAAGTAAAATGGCATATCAGATTAAGAAGAATGCTGGGCATGTGAAAACAGGAATAAAGACAAAGATTTGCTTTTATTTTATGAGAATGCTTCATACCAGAGGCTGGGATGAGGCCGACCTTGCCTATTGGAGTAAAAAAGGCTGGGATCGAGAAAAAAGACCTTGGAAGAACAATAAAGGAGTGTGACATTATATGAATTTAAAAAAATTAACAATATCCGCAATGTTGGTAGCTGTAGCGGTTATCTTATCATCATTTTCAATCCCGATCGGACCGAGCAGATGCTTTCCGATTCAGCACATGGTCAACGTACTGGCTGCAGTGTTTCTAGGTCCTGTATACGGAGTTTCTATGGCGTTTTGCACAGCACTGATCAGAAATTTACTCGGAACAGGAAGTCTGCTTGCGTTCCCTGGAAGTATGGTTGGGGCATTTGTCAGTGCTATGATTTTTAAATATACAAGATCTAAGATTGGTGCATATCTTGGAGAAGTGATTGGAACAGGAATTTTAGGTGGAATGCTTTGCTATCCGATCGCATCTATGATGATGGGACAGAAAGCAGCTTTATTTACATTTGTAGGGCCATTCCTTGCAAGTACGCTTTGTGGGACTGTGATCGCAGCTGTGATTATTACAGCATTGTATAAATCAAAAGCGGTCCGTTTGATCGAAGAATATATAGACTAAACATTTAAAGGAGCGTTCGAAGGAGTTACGGGCATAAGGAATTAAGATACAGGAGATATTTCATGGAAAGAGACTTAACGACTGGAAGTATTGGAAGGAATATTTTGAAATTTTCACTTCCGTATTTTTTGTCATATTTTTTACAGACTTTATATGGAATGGCGGATTTGTTTATTATTGGACAATTTAATGGAGTTGCTAGCACAACCGCTGTTTCTATCGGAAGTCAGGTAATGCATATGATCACGGTTATGATCGTTGGAATTGCGATGGGGACTACCGTTATGATCGGTAAATCCGTAGGTGCAAAACAAAAGAAAGAAACTTCAAAGATCATTGGAAATACTGTCAGTTTGTTTGTATGTCTTTCTGTTGTACTTACAGTGGTGTTATTATTTTTTGTTCATCCAATTGTTCATATCATGTCAACACCGCAACAGGCAGTAGAAGGAACAACCGCATATTTAACCATATGTTTTGCGGGAATTCCTTTGATCACTGCATATAATATCATCAGTTCCATTTTCAGGGGATTGGGAGATTCAAAAAGTCCAATGTATTTTATAGCAGTTGCTTGTGGAGTGAATATCGTTCTGGATTATGTTTTTATTGGAGGACTTCATTTTGGAGCTTCAGGTGCAGCACTTGGAACTACGTTAGCACAGACGATCAGTGTGATCGTTGCACTTATTGCAATTCGGAAGAAAGATACTGGTATTTCATTAAAACGCAGTGATTTAAAACCAGAAGGAAAAACATTGAAGAATATTTTAGGGATTGGAATTCCAATTTCCTTGCAAGATGGGTTTATACAGATTTCCTTTATTGTAATTACGATCATTGTAAATCAAAGGGGATTAAATGATGCTGCAGCTGTAGGAATCGTTGAAAAGATCATCAGTTTTGTATTTTTAGTGCCATCTTCTATGCTGTCAGCAGTTTCTGCGATTGCAGCACAAAATATTGGCGCTGGAAAAGATGAACGTGCAACAAAGACATTAAAATATGCGATTATGATTTCTATGAGTTTTGGATTATGTGTTGCAGTGCTGATGCAGTTTATTTCAAATTTTGTTGTGGGAATCTTTACAGTCGATACCATGGTTATTCACATGGGAAGCCAGTATATTCGAAGTTACATATGGGATTGCATGATCGCTGGAATTCATTTTAGTTTTAGCGGGTATTTTTGCGCATATGGAAAGTCGGGAATTTCTTTTCTTCATAATGTATTATCGATTGTACTGATTCGTATTCCAGGGGCTTATTTTGCTTCTAAATGGTTTATAGATACTTTATATCCTATGGGATGTGCAGCACCAGCAGGATCATTATTATCAGTTATTGTGTGCGGGATCGCATTTATATATTTAAAAAGAAGGAGAAGACTATGAGTATATTGATTAAAGATACAACAAAAGAAGAACGAGCAAAAATCGTAGAGGAATCTATTGGAAATATTGCAGGTGCATGTGATGGGTGTAGTGTAGGTATTGTGGAAATGTATCAAGACTATATTGATGGAAAGAAAGAACTAAGAGAAATCAATATGGAGTTTCGTGCAGGATACATTTCTGAAATAAGAAGATAATAAGGAGAATATAGATGGAAAGTAGAATAGCGATCATAGGAATTATCGTAGAAGACATAGATGCATCTTCAAAGGTAAATGATATTTTACATGATTATGGAATGTATATTCTGGGAAGAATGGGGATACCATACCACGAGAAGGGGGTTAACATTATCAGCATCGCAATTGATGCACCGCAGGATATTATTAATACGTTAGCTGGAAAACTTGGAAAAGTAGAAGGAATCAGTGCAAAAACAACATATTCAAAGATGTAAAAAATAGTTAAAAAAATAGAAAAAAAGTTGTTGACATACTGTATACATCTATGGTAAGATAATCAACGTCGCTGAAAGAGCGGCAGGAAAATATAACATCAGAGCTGATCTGGCTTCTGAAAAGAATAAAAAAACTTCTTGACACAAGTGATCAGATGTGATAATCTATAAAAGTTGCTGACGGAGAACGATCAGAACAATAGAGATCAGATCTGAAAGAAAAGTTAAAAAGTTCTTGACAGATGAGATCAGAAATGATACTATATAAAAGTTGTTGCAGAGCAGAACAGCTCAGAACAACAAAATAAATTAAAAAAGTTCTTGACAAACAAAAAGAACTGTGATAAAATAATAAAGCTTCTTGTACATAAGAAGCGGATCACAAAAAGATCTTTGACAACTGAACAATAAGACAACCTTGAAAATTCTAATGAATTTTTCAGATGATTTTAGTAAAAATCAACGAACGTTCTTTATAGAGAACAGTAATTAACAAGGATAAAGAAGCTAGTGCTTCTTGAACTTGGATCAACATTGAACATGAGAGTTTGATCCTGGCTCAGGATGAACGCTGGCGGCGTGCTTAACACATGCAAGTCGAACGAAACACCTTATTTGATTTTCTTCGGAACTGAAGATTTGGTGATTGAGTGGCGGACGGGTGAGTAACGCGTGGGTAACCTGCCCTGTACAGGGGGATAACAGTCAGAAATGACTGCTAATACCGCATAAGACCACAGCACCGCATGGTGCAGGGGTAAAAACTCCGGTGGTACAGGATGGACCCGCGTCTGATTAGCTGGTTGGTGAGGTAACGGCTCACCAAGGCGACGATCAGTAGCCGGCTTGAGAGAGTGAACGGCCACATTGGGACTGAGACACGGCCCAAACTCCTACGGGAGGCAGCAGTGGGGAATATTGCACAATGGGGGAAACCCTGATGCAGCGACGCCGCGTGAGTGAAGAAGTATCTCGGTATGTAAAGCTCTATCAGCAGGGAAGAAAATGACGGTACCTGACTAAGAAGCCCCGGCTAACTACGTGCCAGCAGCCGCGGTAATACGTAGGGGGCAAGCGTTATCCGGAATTACTGGGTGTAAAGGGTGCGTAGGTGGTATGGCAAGTCAGAAGTGAAAACCCAGGGCTTAACTCTGGGACTGCTTTTGAAACTGTCAGACTGGAGTGCAGGAGAGGTAAGCGGAATTCCTAGTGTAGCGGTGAAATGCGTAGATATTAGGAGGAACATCAGTGGCGAAGGCGGCTTACTGGACTGAAACTGACACTGAGGCACGAAAGCGTGGGGAGCAAACAGGATTAGATACCCTGGTAGTCCACGCCGTAAACGATGAATACTAGGTGTCGGGGCCGTAGAGGCTTCGGTGCCGCAGCCAACGCAGTAAGTATTCCACCTGGGGAGTACGTTCGCAAGAATGAAACTCAAAGGAATTGACGGGGACCCGCACAAGCGGTGGAGCATGTGGTTTAATTCGAAGCAACGCGAAGAACCTTACCTGGTCTTGACATCCTTCTGGCCGGTCCTTAACCGGACCTTTCCTTCGGGACAGGAGTGACAGGTGGTGCATGGTTGTCGTCAGCTCGTGTCGTGAGATGTTGGGTTAAGTCCCGCAACGAGCGCAACCCCTATCTTTAGTAGCCAGCATATAAGGTGGGCACTCTAGAGAGACTGCCAGGGATAACCTGGAGGAAGGTGGGGACGACGTCAAATCATCATGCCCCTTATGACCAGGGCTACACACGTGCTACAATGGCGTAAACAGAGGGAAGCAGCCTCGTGAGAGTGAGCAAATCCCAAAAATAACGTCTCAGTTCGGATTGTAGTCTGCAACTCGACTACATGAAGCTGGAATCGCTAGTAATCGCGAATCAGAATGTCGCGGTGAATACGTTCCCGGGTCTTGTACACACCGCCCGTCACACCATGGGAGTCAGTAACGCCCGAAGTCAGTGACCCAACCGTAAGGAGGGAGCTGCCGAAGGCGGGACCGATAACTGGGGTGAAGTCGTAACAAGGTAGCCGTATCGGAAGGTGCGGCTGGATCACCTCCTTTCTAAGGAAGAAGAAGTAAAGGTTGTTTTATTGTTGAGCTGTCAAAGGCTTAAAACTGAATATTCCGGTGGCGATGCGCGTCGGGGTCACACCCGTTCCCATCCCGAACACGATGGTTAAGACTGACGCGGCCGACAATACTTGGCTGGAGACGGCCCGGGAAGATAGGTGGCTGCCGGATCTATAAAAGAGTTTTGCACTTATCGATGATTCGATCTAAGAATAAACATTCTTGGATGGCATGGTCGATAAGACCAGAAGTGTCGAAGATACAGGATATTGTTTCTGAAACACGGATGTACCTTGAAAACTTCATACAAGAATTAAGATAGAATTCATTTTCAGAAATGGAAATGAGTCAAGACATCAAAGAAATTCAAATTTCATCGTTAATAACGAGATAGGAAAATGAAAGAAACACAAAGCCCGCTGATGTAACGCTATACATCAGTGAGGAAACAGAGAATCAAGAGATTCGATCGTTCCTGCTACGGTTAAAGTAGTAAGGGCGCAGGGTGGATGCCTTGGCACTAAGAGCCGATGAAAGACGTGATAAGCTGCGAAAAGCTTCGGGGAGGAGCACATATCCAATGATCCGGAGATATCTGAATGGGGAAACCCGGCAGAGGAAACCTCTGTCAGCGTGCAGTGAATACATAGCTGTACGTAGGGAACCCGGGGAACTGAAACATCTAAGTACCCGGAGGAAGAGAAAGAAAATTTATCGATTTCCAAAGTAGCGGCGAGCGAAATGGAAAGAGCCCAAACCGTGATGCGTGCATCGCGGGGTTCGGACTGCGTTGTGGCAGACGTAAGATAGGAGAACGGACTGGGAAGTCCGGCCGGAGAGAGTGAAAGCCTCGTATCCGAAATCCCAAGTCGCCTAGCAGGATCCAGAGTAGGACGAGACACGAGAAACCTTGTCTGAACGAGCGGGGACCACCCCGTAAGGCTAAATACTTCTTAGTGACCGATAGCGCATAGTACTGTGAAGGAAAGGTGAAAAGTACCCCGGGAGGGGAGTGAAAGAGAACCTGAAACCCTGTGTCTACAAGCTGTGGGACCTCTTTATATGAGGGACTGCGTACTTTTTGTAGAACGGTCCGGCGAGTTGTGCGTACTGGCGAGGTTAAGGACTTAAGGTCCGGAGCCGAAGTGAAAGCAAGCGTTAATAGCGCGTCAAGTCAGTGAGTGCAGACCCGAAACCGGGTGACCTATCCATGTCCAGGTTGAAGCTTCCGTAAGAGGAAGTGGAGGACCGAACCCACATCCGTTGAAAAGGGTGGGGATGAGGTGTGGATAGCGGAGAAATTCCAATCGAACCCGGAGATAGCTGGTTCTCCTCGAAATAGCTTTAGGGCTAGCCTCATGAGAGTCTTATGGAGGTAGAGCACTGAATTGCCTAGGGGGCGTCAAAGCTTACCAAAGCATATCAAACTCCGAATGCCATCAAGATGATTCATGGGAGTCAGACCATACGAGATAAGTTGGATGGTCAAAAGGGAAAGAGCCCAGACCTACAGCTAAGGTCCCAAAGTACGTGTTAAGTGGAAAAGGATGTGGGGATTCTAAGACAACTAGGACGTTGGCTTAGAAGCAGCCATTCATTGAAAGAGTGCGTAATAGCTCACTAGTCGAGAGTCCCTGCGCCGAAAATGTCCGGGGCTGAAACACGACACCGAAGCTTAGGAATGTGTAAACATTGGTAGAGGAGCATTGCTAGCGGGATGAAGCCATACCGTAAGGAGTGGTGGACTGCTAGGAAGAGAGAATGCCGGAATGAGTAGCGAGATGAAGGTGAGAATCCTTCAGGCCGAATATCTAAGGTTTCCAGAGTAAAGCTGATCTGCTCTGGGTAAGTCGGGACCTAAGGCGAGGTCGAAAGACGTAGTCGATGGATAACAGGTTGAAATTCCTGTACCGCATATAAACAGAACTGTGGGGACACAGACAGGGAATGGAATCCGGGAATGGATATCCCGGTGCAAGCGAGGTAGGAGTGCTGTTGGCAAATCCGCAGCACGATCTGAAGACGTGACGCGTACCGAACATAAGTAGGGAAGTCCAGGCCCCTGGCTGTCAAGAAAAGCCGCTATCGTTTTATATGTGCCCGTACCGCAAACCGACACAGGTGGATGAGGAGAGAATCCTAAGGCCGACGGGAGAAGTATTGTTAAGGAACTCGGCAAAATGACTCCGTAACTTCGGGAGAAGGAGTGCCATGAGAGTGGCCGCAGAGAAATGGCCCAAGCAACTGTTTAGCAAAAACACAGGTCTATGCAAAACCGCAAGGTGAAGTATATGGGCTGACGCCTGCCCGGTGCTGGAAGGTTAAGGGGAGAGGTTAGCGCAAGCGAAGCTTTGAACTTAAGCCCCAGTAAACGGCGGCCGTAACTATAACGGTCCTAAGGTAGCGAAATTCCTTGTCGGGTAAGTTCCGACCCGCACGAAAGGCGTAATGATTTGGGCACTGTCTCAACGATACACCCGGTGAAATTGAAATACCAGTGAAGATGCTGGTTACCTGCGCCAGGACGGAAAGACCCCATGGAGCTTTACTCCAGTTTGATACTGGGATTCGGCATGGTATGTACAGGATAGGTGGGAGACTGAGAAGGTATGACGTCAGTTGTACCGGAGTCGCTGTTGGGATACCACCCTTACCATGTTGGATTTCTAACCTGTGGCCGTAAGCCGGTCAGGGGACAATGTCAGGCGGGGAGTTTGACTGGGGCGGTCGCCTCCGAAAGGGTATCGGAGGCGCTCAAAGGTTCCCTCAGAATGGTTGGAAACCATTCGAAGAGTGCAAAGGCAGAAGGGAGCTTGACTGTGACACCGACGGGTGGAGCAGGTACGAAAGTAGGACTTAGTGATCCGGTGGTATAAAGTGGGATTGCCATCGCTCAACGGATAAAAGCTACCCTGGGGATAACAGGCTTATCACTCCCAAGAGTTCACATCGACGGAGTGGTTTGGCACCTCGATGTCGGCTCATCGCATCCTGGAGCTGTAGCAGGTTCCAAGGGTTGGGCTGTTCGCCCATTAAAGCGGTACGCGAGCTGGGTTCAGAACGTCGTGAGACAGTTCGGTCCCTATCCGGCGCAGGCGGAGGAAATTTGATAGGAGCTGTCCTTAGTACGAGAGGACCGGGATGGACGGACCGCTGGTGTATCTGTTGTACTGCCAAGTGCATAGCAGAGTAGCCAAGTCTGGAAGGGATAAACGCTGAAGGCATCTAAGCGTGAAGCCCCCCTAAAGATAAGATTTCCCATACCGAAAGGTAGTAAGACCCCTTGAAGACGACGAGGTAGATAGGGCAGAGGTGGAAGTACGGTAACGTATGGAGCTGACTGTTACTAATCGGTCGAGGCTTTAACCAAAGAAGGCTGAAGTGTAAGAGATGTAGAAAGATTCTTGTATGTTGTTTTGAAGGTATATCCTTTATATATAGATTTAATATGAAGATTTAAGCATTCTTAGAGATAAGGATGTTTTTTTTCGTTTCATTAGAATGTTCCGGCACAGAGAAAAAATCCTTCTATGCGGTATTCTTTCTTTGTGGTATAATATATATTATCAGATAGATAAAAAGAAGGGGTAAAAAGATGAAAAAATTCATAAAATATGGAAGTATCGTGGTTATTTCATTAGTTATATTAATAAGTTGTAACGTAAATTCGTATGATTGTGATGTATTTGCAGAAGAAAAGAATGAAGAACAAAATACAGAAACTGATATAATATGCAATTGGCCAGAAGATATCATAGATCCAGGACCAGCATTACCCCAATATCTTTCTGCTTCAAAAATCATGAATATATTGAATACGAACAAAGGAATTAAAGTTCAATGGAAGAAAGTAAATAATGCGCATGGATATCGTATTCAGAGAAAATTAGGAAATAGTAAGTGGAAAGATCTGAAAATACTAAAAGAAAATCAATATACGGATAAAACAGTAGAGAATGGTAAGAAATATCAATATAAGATTTATGCATATGCTTCTAATTCCATTGATTTTATAGAGTCAACTGGAACAAAAAGTACTACAAAGAAGATTTTATATTTGAAGGCTCCAGTGATCAGTAATATAAAGAAATCTCAAAATACAAGATACAAAATTGTATGGAAGGAAAATAAAAAAGCAGATGGTTATAAGATTCAAATCTCTACATCTAAGAAATTTAAGAATAACAAGTCTAAGATAAAAGAAATTTCAACTTATAAGTTCAATCCTAAGATTTATGGAATGAAAAAGAAAAAATCGTATTATGTAAGAATTCGTGCTTATAAAGTAGATGGAAAGCAATTACATTATAGTGCATGGAGTAATATAAAGATATTAAAATAGCAAAAATGAAGTATTATGAACGTTATTTATTCATAATACTTCATTTTTTAAATAGTATTTGGGCTTATATCAGAATATTAATAAGCAATCAGTTCATAACCATCTTCTGTTACAAGAACCTGAACTTCCCACTGTGCAGAAGGCTGTCCATCATCAGTATAGATCTGCCATTCGTCAACTTCATCAACATAAAACTCGTCGGTCCCCATATTAACCATTGGTTCGATCGTAAACATCATACCTGGAGCCATAACCATACCAGTACCAGGTTCAGAAACATAGCTTACATAAGGATCTTCATGGAACTGAAGACCAACACCATGCCCACCGATTTCTTTGACAACAGTGTAACCATTTTCTACAGCGTGCATATGCACTGCATGTCCCATATCACCGAGAAGTCCCCAAGGTTTTACATTTTTAAGACCAATCTCAACACATTCTTTTGTAACATCAACTAATTTTTTCTTTTCTTTAGAAACTTCACCAATACAGAACATACGAGAAGAATCTGAGAAATATCCATGATAGATCGTAGAAACATCGACGTTGATGATATCACCTTCTTGTAAAACGACATCTTCTGAAGGAATTCCGTGACATACTTGATCATTTACTGAAGTACAAACGCTCTTAGGAAATCCCTCATAATTTAATGGAGCAGGGATTGCACCACGAGATGTTGTCTGTTCATATACCCAGTCATCAATCTGCTGTGTTGTAACTCCAGCTTTAATATGCTCTGCAACATAATCCAAAACAGCGATATTGATCTTTCCACTTTCTTTGATCTTCTCAATCTGTTCTGGAGTTTTGATCATATCGTGAGATGGGATGATATGTCCTTCCTGCTGTAATTCTTTTAATTTCTCATCAAACTGACAGTGGCATTTTTTATATTTTTTTCCACTGCCACACCAGCATGCATCATTTCTTCCGATAGTTTCCATTTTCTGCACTTCCTTTATTTTTATTCATTTTTAATACGATTCCTATGGAATCAAACTATACCAATTTTACTATAATTAATAAGAAATAGCAATGAAGTGCGAATGATTTTATTCCTCAGTTAAAAAAACGTTGATTTACAAAATTTTATATAAAATAATTAAAATGTCGTGATCGTTCTTACAAAGAAAATACAAATAACACCGAGAATCGCAGGTTTTAAAACCTTATCAGCATTCTTTGTAAGCATTCCAGAACCGATCAGATTCCCAAGAATAGAACACAGACCAGCAACAAATCCAAGCAGCAAATACACTTTTCCATAAAATAAGAAAGTAACTAATGCTGTTAAGTTTGTAACAAGATTAATAAATTTCGTGACACCAGAAGCAGTTAATACATCTAGACCTGCAAAACGTGTCAGGCAAAGTAATAAAAATGTTCCAGTTCCAGGTCCATAAAATCCATCATAAATACCGATCACAAAAGCAGATAAAATACTTGCGATATAAGTTGATTTAGAAATTTCAAGGACAAAAGAATCAAAATCTTTCTTTGTAAATAAAAGATATACAAACAGGATTGGAAGTAGTACTAAAATAAAAATCTGAATAATACGTTCATTCGTATAAACAGATAATGAAGCTCCCAAAAATGATCCTAAAATAGCCGTAACAGAACAACTTAGTGCGATGTTAAAATTAATATGTCCCATTTTTGCAAAACGTACTGTGGCTGCAGCTGTTCCCATGGAAGAACTTAATTTATTTGTAGCAATTGCTCTGTGAGGAGGCAATCCTGCCAACAGATAAATTGGCAGAGAAATCAATCCACCACCGCCTCCAATCGCATCAATCAGTCCAGCCAGAAAAACGGCAGGACAAACAATTAAAAAAGTAAGCATAGTAATATTTTCCTCTCTAATTTTTACAAACATTTTGATTATAAAGAGCAAATCATATAAAATCAATAGGTTTATAAAAATTTATAAGAAAAAGTACTCGTATGGGCAATGTCTGAAAGGAGAAAAGCTGATAAAATTGTGATATGATAGAAAAAGAGGAGGATACTGTAGGAATGTCACTAGTAATCTTTGGTGTATATATCATAATAAATTCCTCCGTAGAGAATTTATTATAATGTGATTTTGTACATTTTTAAATGATCATTTCTGCACATTCTTATATTAGCATTTATAACTGGAAGAATATATGAATGGATTCGCAGAGAGAAATCCCAATCTCAAAGTATTTAATGCAATCATGCACTTGGATGAGGAAACACCACATCTGCATATTGATTATGTACCGTTTTCGACTGGAAATAAGCGGGGTTATCCACCAAAGTATCCCTAAAAGGAGCGTTGAAGGCACAGGGATTTGTCGGGGTGGGGCGGTTTGACACCGAGTGGAAACGCTGGGTGGAGAGTGAGAAACAGTGTCTTGCAGAGATTATGGAACGATACCAAATGGAATGGCTGCAAAAGGGAACGCATGAAAAGCATTTGTCGGTTTACGAATATGAGAAGAAAATGCGGAAAGCAGAAGTAGAAGAACTGGAGCAGGAGATTTCCAGTCAGAAAGATATAATAGCAGACTAGAGTTTGATATTGGAAACCAACGAGACAGCCCTGCAATCCCAACAGCAGATTTTAGAGGAAAATGAGGAGAGAGTAAAGAAAATCCGGCAGGAAACGGAACAGGCAAAAGAGGGTTGGGAGAAAGTGCAGATTGACAAGGACAAAGCACAGGATTCCTATAAATACTACAAAACCTTGAAGAACAGGTGCGGAATTTAGAGAAAAGAAAATCTGATAAAGCGGAGGAGGTACAGACAGAGGCGGACTTTGTGAAGGAGCAGGCTATGCAGCAATATGAGAAATACCGGCGGGTTGAGCCAAGCGAGAGAGGAACCGCCATGTTTGATGAGATGCTGCGGCTGAAGCGGGAAAATATGATACTGGAGGATGAGAATAAAACTTTGAAGAAAAAACTGCAAAAAGCATATGATTTCATGAAGCGGTTTACCATCAATGGGCTGAATATGCTGGAGAGTTTTTTTGCAATCTATTGGGGAAAAAATGCGTGAGTTTTCAGAGAATATTGGTTTTGACAGTAGAGGTAGATAATTATAATCGGAAAGGAAAAATGAATATAGATAACGATAAACGTCTTATTTTTATATAAATATTATATGCAGTTAAGTTGAAGGGGTGTGTTTGTATCCTAAGTTATTATAAATCTTTACAATCTTTATATTGACAGTGTTGGTCTAATGTGATAGAGTAATATTGTCTAATGCATTAGAGTTCCATGCCTTATTTTATATATAAATAAAATTTGCTATAGGTGTGTGGGGAAGTTGTATATGTTTAAAGGATTTTGTTATTGACACAATGATAAAATTCACAGTTGTAGAAAGGAGAATGTTGTTATGAATATCTTACCGTATATAAGAAATTTGATACGACAACAGGAATGATGATCCTAGAGAAAGCACCATTACCGGATATGGTGAAAGCACTTGGTGCAGATCATATCGTAAAGATATGGAGACAACAAAAAGTGCGTGGCAAAGGTGCCAGTTTGAATAGGGCAAAGACCCTGGTGGATGCTGCGCATGATAGTGTTGGAAAACCAGGCGGACAGGGTGCAGTCATGGAGATTCAGATGTTGTTGGAAGATTATAAGGTAAAGAAGCAACAACTGGAAATGGTCACATCTGTGATGGAAGAATTGACCATGCAGATACCAAATGCAGATAAGATGCTGTCAGTGAATGGCATCGGATTAGTAACTGTAGCTGGTTTTATATCAGAAGTCGGGGATATCAGTCGCTTTAAGAACCCGAAACAGATACAGAAGTATGCTGGATTTGAGCTGGTAGAGAACAGTTCTGGAAAACACAAAGGTCGTACAACGATCAGTAAACGAGGTCGAAAGATCATATATCAAGTAGTATTACCATTGATACGGATCAATCAAGAATTCGGATCGATCTATGATTATTACAGAAAACGGATAAAGAATCCGTTGAAAGGCCGACAGGCAATGATAGCCGTTGGATGTAAGCTGATTCGAGTGTTCTTTGCGATCATGACGAAGGGTGTTGTCTTTAATGGAACAAAAATGATAGAGGATATCCATCGTCCAACACAACTGCCACAGGCAGCGTAACAAGAAAGAAATAACCTGAAAACAGGAAAGCGTCCGCCAAGGAGATTGGTGCTGTGAACAGGGATGTAACTGTATAGTTGAAAAAAGTATAGCCAGTTTAGCCACAGGAGATACACTCCATAGGACAAAGATCCTGTTAGAAAGCATAAGTGGCAGCCCAGCTATGGATAGACAGAACGAAGGAATTTAGGACTCCAATCGTAGCAGATGGATGATCCTGTCAGACATGAGAGGTTTGTTGCTGTAGGAAAAATGGGTGGACAAAGAAGGCAATCATAAGAAAAACCAAGACGTCTTCTTTTAGTATCAATTTTTCTATGAATGGTACAAAAAGATACCCTATTCACTATCTATAAGGTTATATTTAGATCAACTAATTAACTTAAATAGTATCAGGAAAGCTGATAAATCAAGGCTTTCTTGTGCAATTTTAATAAAAATATACAGAGAGGAGATTATTTATAATGAAAGCAAAGAAAATAGTGTATCTTATGCTAATAATGGTCGTGCTTATCTCAGGGTGTAACCATCAAAATAATAATATGGAAGAAAGTAAAAAAACATCGTTTTCAAATGAGAAAACATCAGATTCTACGACGAAACCATCTTCCATTGTCTCTACTGCTGTTCCGACAACGGCAATTCCCACCACTTTACCTACAGAGAATCATAACAAGAAAGAGGATGCACCTGTTGGATATGCAGAAGCAAATTACTTTAAGGAAAAAGTTAAGGATATTATATATTACAAAGATGGTAAAAAGCATACAATAGCGCCGGATACAGAGGAGGGAAAACAAATTATTCTTATGGCAAAACAGCGTTATGTCAATACAGGAGAACATGTTTTGCGGAAGAATAAATTAAAGAAAAAAGTTTCAACTTTGCAGGAAAGAGGAAAGGCATTGGAAATAAAATTTGCCAAACAGTGTTATAAGATTTATACTGGAGGCAAGAGTAATGACTATAAAAAAGTATCAATTAACTATCAGTCATGGTTGTATCCGCTGGAAGGAGAAGATGCAAAGTATTTTATACCTTTGCCCAATCGGGAATGTACTTATGAAAAACTTGGGGATGCAAAGGAATTATTGGAATACTTGGAAAAGTGTATAGAGTAGTCATTGATAGAAACTATAATATCATAAAGAAAGGAATAGTATGATGGAGACACCTAAAGTTTTTGAAAGTGAATATAAGTTTTGCCTTATATTATGGGAAAATGAACCCATAAAAAGTGGTAATTTGGTAAAACTTTGCAAAGAAAGATTAGGTTGGAAAAGTACAACAACGTATACGGTAATAAAAAGGTTATCTGAGAGGGGAGTAATAAAGAATGAAAATACGATTGTTTCTTCCATTGTTTCAAAAGAACAAATACAGGAGGCAGAAATAGTAAATATGGTGGAGAAAACATTTGAAGGTTCTCTGCCAGCATTTATTTCTGCATTTGGAAGACATGAAAAGTTGTCTGAGAAAGAAATTGAGGACATAAGAAGGATGATTGAAAAAGATTGATTAAAAGATAGAATAAATTTACCTGTACTCAGATTATTTAACACAGGAGGAAGATATGCAGAGTGTTTTTTTAAAAATTTTATCAATTGGCATGAATGCCAGTTGGATGATATTGGCTATCTTGTGCTTGCGTATAGTGTTTTGGAAGTCTCCAAAATGGATTGCATGCTTTATGTGGTTTTTGGTAGGAATAAGGCTCTTATGCCCTTATAACATAGAAAGCACTATTAGCCTTGTTCCAATTCAAATGGAAGTGCCATTGAATGATTCTGAAAAAAATACTTTGAAAGATGAAAAGGATATGGCATATATTCGTATAGAACGTAATTCTTTTATAAAGCGTAATAGAGAATCAGAAAAGCATATCTACCAGTCGAACAACACAGACAGGATAAGAGGGGATAAGGCGGAACTAAATGCTAGCAATGCTTTGGCAGATAGCATAGAAAAACAAGTAATGCTGAATAGTTCCAGACTTCGTTTTTTTGCGGTAGTTTGGGTGTGCGGTCTGTTTGCTATGCTTCTTTACTTTGTTTTAAGTTGTTTTTATTTGTCAAATAGAACAAAAACTGCTACATACTTTAAGGAAAATATATGGGAGAGCGAGTTTGTGATTTCGCCATATATCTTTGGAGTGTTTTGTCCCAAAATATATATTCCGTATGGAATAGATGAGGAACAACTTGTTTATGTTTTAGCCCATGAACGGGCTCATTTGAAACGGAAAGACCATATATTAAAAGTAGTGGCTTATTTTATTCTATCTATATATTGGTTTCATCCGCTGGTTTGGGTCGCTTATGTTTGTCTGGGGCGGGATATTGAATATGCCTGTGATGAAAAAGCTGTTTTGAATATGGATAAGAGGGAAAGAAAAAATTATTTGCTGGCACTTTTGAACTGTTGTGCAGTAAAAAGGCGTGCCAGTGTATATCCACTGGCATTTGGAAAAATTGGAATTAAAAAAAGGGTGATTCGCATGAAACAATGGAAAAAACCATCAATTGTGCTGTTTACTATTACAATGCTTTTTGGAATGATAGTATCAGTTTGTTTCTTTACTGTTCCTAAGACACGAGGAGCAGGGGAAATGAAAAATCAAGAAGAGATAAATACAGGTTTTGTAACATTGGACATAAAACCGGCTTCAGTTAATCTAAATGAAAATACAGGAGCGGATGGTACAATATTATATTATGTTGATGCAGGAAAGATTATTTTTGGTGGCACTTATGGATTATTTGTCTATGACAAAAATTCCAGAACAATTGTACAGTCGTTAGATTTGGAATATATTGAGTGCAATTATACACAAGGGGATAATTACTGTGAAATAGCCGTAGATAAAAATGGTGGAAAGATTTATTTGAATCCTGTGAGGAAAAAGAAATTGTATATCTTAGACTTGATATCTAATACGTTGGAGATAAGAAATTATCCAAATTCAGATATTTGGAAGGATAATTCATTAGAGTTGTTTCATGTAGAGAATGCAAAACAAGTATCTTATCATGATGGTGGAGAAGAAAAAATATGCAAATTAAATGAAAATGATTTTACAATAGGCAGTTGTTCATATACAGAATATCCTCGAAAGGAATCAAATAATAAGGGGGAATTGATGTATTATCCCTTATTTGCACAATGATAGAGTGTAACATTTTTATACCGAGAGTAAATGTTAAAGTGTAAGTTTGACTGGAAAATACAGGATTATTGGAGGAGATTGACAAAGCCACGGATAAAAAAAGGATATAACAACAAATTCAAAGTCCTCAAACGTATTGTATACGGAAGAAGTGGATTAGTCAATCTGGAGAAAAAATGTAAACTGGCTTTTCTTCCAAGGGATCGAGATTTTTCTCTTTCTGCACTATTATAAAACAAGGGGCTGGTATTGAAATAATACCAGCTTGCATTTTAACCGTTATACCCAAAGTTAAGAAAGAGTCCATTTTGGATTTCTCTGCTTTTTCTTATTAAAAATTTATGAATTTGAATCCTCAGAATCATGAGAAACGGATTCTCTCAATACAACTTTTCCTGCTGCCTGACGCCGCCGTGTATCGGACATAGCAGCATAATGTTTTCGGGTCGTATTAACATCAGAGTGTCCAAGAACTTCCGCTACAAGATAAATATCATCGGTCTCCTGATAAAGAGCAGTACCATAAGTACTACGCAGTTTATGAGGCGTGATCTTCTTTAGTGGAGTGACTTCCTTCGCATATTTTTTCACAAGATTCTGGACCGCCTGCACACCAATTCTTCGTCTTTGCATAGAATAAAATAAAGCATCTTCATGTCCTTCCTTTGGAATGATGAGTTTTCTGCTGCCCTCAATATATTGTTCTAAAGCATCTGCAACTTCATTTCCAAAATAAACGGTCATTTCTTTTCGGCCTTTTCGGATCAGATGAAGACCGTTATTGCGGAAATCAACATCATCAATGTTTAGACCCACTAATTCAGATACACGGATTCCAGTCCCAAGAAGAAGTGTAATGATCGCAAGATCACGTTCTTTTGTCTTTTCATAATAAGCACGTTTCTGCCCAGTTAAATGGTCACCACCGTGTTCTACAAAATCAAGCAAAGAAGCAACTTCATCGGCTTCTAAACGGATAATTTCCTTCTCACGGATTTTTGGCATATCAACAAGCAATGTTGGATTTTTCTCAATCAGCTGTCGTTTGTAAAAATATCCGTAAAAAGAACGGAGTGCAGACATCTTACGAAAAACACCTTGTTCAGTATTCTGCATATGCTTATGTTGTTCTTCCGAGATGTAAACCTTTAAATATTCCATATATTCTTCCAAATCAACGGATTCAATCTTATCAAGATCACTTACTTTAAAATCCAGTACAGAGTAATTACGGTAAGCAGGATTTTCATCGATTAGAAAATGAAAGAACACTCTCAGATCATATGCATAAGCAATTCGAGTTCTTACTTGTGTGGTAGAATCAATTGCACGGAAGAATTCTTTCGCAAAAGGCGGGAGTGTTTTAATAAGTTCACGTAATTTGATCGTCTGTCTTGCAGTCAGATCGTCATAATATGGTAATGATTTCATAAAATTCACCTGTTTCTTATTTATTTAGCATACCATTTACGGCTATTCAGTAGTAGTAAATGAAAATAATACATGACTTATTCTATCAATTTTTCACAAAGCTTGCAAACTTTCCCCTTCTATGTATAATAATAGTTAGTCAAGACTAACTAGAATAAAAATAAAAAGAAAGGAACATTTCGTGTATGATGCAATTATTTAAATCATCAACAAAAGAAACGATGAACTTCCTAAGATATGTCGGACCAGGTTTACTAGTCACCGTAGGTTTTATAGATCCCGGAAACTGGGCAAGTAATATCGCAGCAGGTTCCGGTTATGGATATACGTTATTATGGATGGTCACATTATCAACGATCATGCTCATTATCTTACAGCATAATGCAGCCCACCTAGGAATCGTCACAGGAAAATGTTTATCAGAAGCAACAAGTTTGTATATCAACAAAGGTCTTAAGAATATCATTTTATTAACAGCAGTTGCAGCATCGATCGCAACTGCAATGGCAGAACTTTTAGGTGGTGCAATGGCATTAGAAATGCTGTTTCATATTCCAGTAAAGATTGGTACATTTATCATTTTAGGGATCGTGTTGATCTGTCAGTTTACAAATGCCTATAGCAGAATCGAGAAATTGATCATCTTATTTGTATCATTGATCGGGTTTTCATTCCTGTTTGAAATCTGTATTGCAGATATTGAATGGAAACAGGCACTGATCGGATGGGTAAAGCCAGAAGTTCCAAAAGGTTCCCTTCCAGTTGTCATGAGTGTTCTAGGAGCAGTCGTGATGCCACATAACCTGTTTTTACATTCAGAGGTCATTCAGAGCAGAGAATGGAATCTAAAAGATGAAAATGTGATAGAACAGCAGTTAAAATACGAGTTTAAAGATACCTTATTTTCCATGATCATAGGATGGGCAATTAACAGTGCAATGATCTTAATGGCAGCAGCTACCCTGTATCATGGAAATGGTCATTCTATTGATGATATTCATTTAGCAGGTTCCATGTTAACACCACTTCTTGGAAATGCAGCATCAATTATTTTTGCACTTGCATTATTACTTGCTGGAATTTCATCAAGTATTACAGCAGGAATGGCCGGCGGAACGATTTTTTCTGGAATTTATGATCATCCTTATGATATTCATCATAAAGATACGAAATTAGGAGTTCTTATTACGATGATTCCGGCAACATTGATTATTTTACTGATAAAAGCTCCATTCGATGGATTGATCTATTCCCAGATGTTTTTGGCAGTTCAACTTCCGATTACGATCTTTACTCAGATTTATCTGACATCCTCAAAGAAAGTCATGGGGAAATATGCGAATTCGAAACGATTAAAGATCATACTTTTTATGATTGCACTGATCGTAACATTTCTTAACATATGTCTGTTTGTGACTGGATTTTAAATATAAAAAATGAGATAATAAAGATAAAAAAGAAAGGAGCATCTTATGGAAATTAAATATCTATCAATTAAGAATTTTAAATCAATCCGGCATATGGAAATATCAGATATCCAGAATGCTCTGATTCTTGTTGGAAAGAATAATACAGGAAAATCATCCATCCTTCATGCCCTGCGTGCAGTCGAAGGATCTTATGAAATCTCATTGGATGATTTTAACGAGACAATGCAAAATATAGAGATTGGATTTATATTATCCATTACAGAAGAAGATCTTCATATTTTTCATAAAAATGGTATAGTGAGCCAGTATAAAAAATACGATCTTTGGAAAAAGGATTTTGAGAGTAAACTTCCATCTTACAAAAATGAAGAGATCACCTTTACATTCATTGCCAATAAAGAAGGCAAACAGCGGTTTTACGATGGAAAGAAGAAACATAATAAGTATATTCGGGAAATTTTCCCAACCATTTATTTCATTGGAACGAACCGTAATTTAAAACAGATACAGGATGATCTTTTTATGCTACAGGAAGACAGTTTGCTTAAGATCATGCGTACAAACTGCTGTATGTTTGATCCTGTGAAACCATGTACCCATTGTTTTCAGTGTATCGGTCTGATCGATCAGAAGAATCCAAAAGAACTGAATGCATTTGAGGCTGCAAAGCTATTTGAATATAAATTGTATGAGATGAACATTGACCAGTTTGAGAAACGTATTAATGAAAGCTTCCATAAGAACGGTGGATTTGAGGATATTATTTTCTCTATGAATTATGATGTTGACCAGATGCTTCAAGTTAATGCAGAAGCTTATAACAAAGAACGTGATATTTCAATTTCTGTGGAACGATTGGGGCGTGGAATGAAAAGTATTTATATGCTTTCTCTTCTGGAAGCTTATGTAATGGATGAGAATAGTCTTTCATCGATCATTCTGGTAGAGGAACCAGAGATGTTTTTGCATCCACAACTGCAAAAGACAGCCAGTGAGATCCTTTATCGTCTGGCACAGAAGAATCAGGTGATCTTTACAACACATTCTCCACACTTATTAGCCAATTTTAGCAGTAGACAATTATGTCAGATCATATTGGATGAAGATTCATATTCTGTTGCAAAGAAGAAAACGAACATTAGTTCGATATTAGACGATCTTGGATATAATGCTTCCGATCTTATGAATGTCGATTTTGTTTTTATCGTAGAAGGAAAACAAGATAAATACCGTTTGCCATTGTTGTTAAATCATTATTATTCTGAAATTTATGATGAAGACGGCAGATTAAATCGTGTAGCGATCCTGACAACAAACAGCTGTACCAATATCAAGACGTATGCCAACTTAAAATATATAAATCAGCTTTATATGAAGGATCGTTTTTTAATGATCCGTGATAGTGATGGTAAGGATCGAGATATGCTTGGAAGACAACTTTGTAAATATTATGATGAGAGAAATCTTGTGGATGTTGATCATTTACCAAAAGTGACAAGGAAAAATGTATTGATCTTAAAATATTATTCTTTTGAAAATTATTTTTTAAATCCAGAGATCATGTCAAAACTTGGAGTTATAGAATCTGAAGATGCTTTTTATGAGATTTTATATGATAAATGGAGAGAATATCTGCATAGGATCAAAAGTGGAGTTCATTTGATACAGATGATGGGACGTGATTTTACATCACCGCAAGATATGAAAGAACATATGGAAGAGATCAAAACCTATATGCGGGGTCATAATCTGTTTGACATTTTTTATGGAAGATATAAAAAAGAAGAGAAAGATTTATTAAAGAAATATATTGAGATCGCACCAAGAGATGAATTTAGTGATATTCTTGATGCGGCGGATTCGTTTATCTATTTTCAGAGTAAGACAAAACAAAAAGATATTCAGAATGAAACAAATTAAAGAAAGTGCGAGATAAATAATATGACAAAGAAACACACAATATTAACAGCGATCAATTCGAAATACATTCATTCGAACCTTGCAGTTTACTGCCTTCGTGCCTACGCAAAGCCATATATCGATGAAGTCGAGATTGCAGAATATACGATCAATCAGCAGGTGGATGATATCCTGATGAGTCTGTATCAGAAACATCCAGATATCCTTTGTTTTTCCTGTTATATCTGGAATATTGAATACATAGAACGCGTGATCAGGGAAATCCATAAACTACTGCCGGATGTTCCAATCTGGCTTGGAGGACCAGAAGTTTCCTATGATTCCAGAGAAGTTTTAAGACGACTTCCACAGGTAACGGGTGTGATGAAAGGGGAAGGAGAAGTTACATTCCTTGAAGTGCTTGATCATTATCATGGAAAGAGAGATGATCTTAGCAAGATTCCTGGACTAACTTATAGAAATGAAGATGAGATCGTAGAAACACCATGGCGTCCAGTGATGGACTTAAGTAAAGTTCCATTTGTGTATGAACATATTGAAGATTTTGAACATAAGATCATCTACTATGAATCAAGCAGGGGCTGTCCATTTTCATGTAGTTATTGTTTATCTTCGATCGATAAATGCCTGCGCTTCCGAAATCTTTCTCTTGTCAAAAAGGAATTACAGTTTTTCTTAGATCATAAAGTGCCACAGGTCAAATTTGTCGATCGTACCTTTAACTGTCGACATGATCATGCAATGGAAATCTGGCGTTATATAAAGGAACATGATAACGGCATTACCAATTTCCATTTTGAAGTGGCAGCAGATGTCTTAAAGGATGATGAAATTGAATTGATCTCTGATATGCGTCCGGGACTGATTCAGTTAGAGATTGGCGTTCAGTCAACGAACATCGATACGATCACTGAGATTCACAGGAAAATGGATTTTAAGAAAGTTGCAGATATCGTAACAAGGATCAATGCTGGACATAATATACATCAACATTTGGATCTGATCGCAGGACTGCCCTATGAAGATCTTGAAAGTTTTAAACAGTCATTTCAGGATGTCTATGAAGTACGTCCAGAACAATTACAGTTAGGCTTTTTAAAAGTATTAAAAGGTTCTTATATGGAAAAACAAAAAGAGAACTATGGGCTTGTTTATAAAGATACACCGCCTTATGAAGTCCTTTATACAAAATGGCTGCCTTATGAAGATGTACTGGTTTTAAAGAAAGTGGAAGAAATGGTGGAAGTTTATTATAATAGCAGCCAGTTTTCGAACACCTTGCGGTTGTTGGAAAAAGAATTTGACACTGCATTTGCTTTATATGATACACTTGCCAGATTTTATGAGGAGAAAGGTTATGACAAGGTCAGCCACAGCCGGATTGCCCGATTTGAAATCTTATATGAATTTATACAAACCATTACAGCAGAAGAGAATCTTGTATTATATAAAGAGTTGTTAACGTATGACTTATATCTTCGTGAAAATGTAAAGAAACGTCCGGATTTTGCAGGAGATTATACATTACAAAAGGACGAGCTTCGTTATATCAACGAAGAGATTTTATTAAAAGATGAACGACTTGCATATTTTGGACAAAAGAATATGCGGAAATTTTCCCATATGGAACAATTCGATCATGCGGTAAATGAAGATTTTAAAGAAACAAAAACCATCCTATTGTTTGATTATCAGAATAGAGATCCATTGACAAACCAGGCGACAGTTTATCCGATTACAATGAATTTGATAAAAAATCAATAAAAATATAGTAAGAAAGAGGGTGCAGAAAATAAGATGATCGCAATATATTTAGCACCACTTTATCTGCTGTTAAATTTCTATTTTTTATTCCGAATATTGAAATGGTTAGAGACTTGTCATGTTTATTTTAAAAAGAAATGGATCAAAGCAGTTTTGGTCATGATCTATGTATTTCTTGCATTCAGTATTCTGATCGCATTTTTGTTTCCACAAGGAACGATACGGCGAGCTATGAAACTGATCAGTAATTACTGGCTGGGTGTTTTGATGTATTTGGCGCTTACGATCCTTATTGCGGATCTGATCCGCCTGATCTTGATCTATTTTGTAAAAGCAGATCAGGAAAAGTTTCGGACACCAAAAGTTTTCAAAATTGTTGGAAGCATTTGTATGATCTTGATCGTATCAACCAGTTTTTACGGAGTGTGTAATGCAAGGAATATCAGGACAACAAGCTACCACGTAATGATACATAAAAAAGCAGGAAATCATAAAAAGCTAAAGATCATTTTACTTGCAGATCTTCATCTTGGATACAATATTGGATGTTCTCAGATGAAACAGATGGTAATGAAAGTAAATCAGCAAAGTCCAGATCTGATCGTGGTCGCAGGAGACATTTTTGATAATGAATATGATGCATTAGATGATCCAGATCAGTTGGTTAAGATATTTCGACAGCTAAAGAGTCAATATGGTGTTTATGCAGTTTATGGAAATCATGATATTGATGAAAAGATTCTTGCAGGATTTACGTTTGGCAGAGGCCAGAAGAAAAAGGTCAGCGATCCAAGAATGGATGAATTTGTAAAAAGGGCAGGAATGAAGTTATTAAGAGATGAATCTGTCTGTATTGATCAAAGCTTTTATCTCTATGGAAGACCAGATGCTGAGAAAGTAGGCCGTGGGATCAGCAGACGTAAGACTCCAAAAGAACTGGTAAATGGAATGGATCTTAAAAAGCCTGTGATCGTACTGGATCATGAGCCAAGGCAGTTGGAAGAGTTAAATCAGGCAGGAGTAGACATTGATCTTTGCGGGCATACGCATGATGGACAGCTGTTCCCTGGGAATATTACAATTCATTTGTTTTGGAAGAATCCGTATGGATATCGTAAGGTTGGAAATGCGCATCAGATCGTAACTTCAGGTGTCGGTTTATTTGGCCCGAATATGAGGGTCGGAACGAAAGCGGAGATTGTGGTTGTGAATGTGGATTTTAGATGATCTGACAAAGATGTCAGTTATACTATAATAAACATAATGGAGGAAGACATTTTTATGAAATATAACGATGGAAAAGACAGATGCAGTTGGGCTAATCCAAAGAATCCGATATATATTGATTATCACGATAAAGAATGGGGAGTGCCTGTCTATGACGACCATAAATTGTTTGAAATGCTGATCTTGGAATCGTTTCAGGCAGGATTATCGTGGGAGTGTGTGTTAAATAAACGAGAAGCGTTCAGAGAAGCGTTTGATGATTTTGATGTATATAAAGTGAGTGCATATGATGAGGAGAAACAAGCGCAATTAAAAGAAAATAAAGGAATTATAAGAAACCAAAGAAAAATATCTGCTGCCGTATCAAATGCGACTATTTTTATGAAAATCCAGGAACAATACGGAACCTTTTCTGAATATTTATGGAAGTTTACAGATCATAAGATCATCCATGAGACGGGAAAAACATCTTCAGAATTATCCGACCAGATTTCAAAGGATTTAAAGAAACGTGGAATGAAATTTGTCGGTACAACGATCATTTATTCCTATCTGCAGGCAGTGGGAGTGGTCGAGTCACATGAGGAAGGTTGTTTCCTGCATCATAAAGAATAAAAATTTACAAGTAGGTAACACTGCGTACTTGAATTTTTATACAAAAAGGAGTAAGGTAGAAATTACCAGATAAAATTGAGTATTAGAAAGATGATCATGTCATAACAATGTTCAAACAAAGGGAGGAAGCAATCATGAGACGTAAGATTATGACAGCATTTGTATGCGCGATTATGACAATCTCTGTAATACCGGTTTATGCAGATGATACACAGACCGATCAGGCAGTGACAACAGAAGTTTCTACCGAAACAGCAGCAACGGTGCAAGAAACAAAAAGAACGCAAAGTAAAGAACAGCAGAAGAAAAAGACAACAAGCAAGAAACATACTAAGACAAAGAAGACAAAATTAAAGAAAAAGGAAGAAAACAAAGTCATTCCAATGCCAACACAAGTGATCAGTAAGAGTTCTTCGGATACGATCGAAGGAAGGATCAAGGATAAACAGGCGAAAGTGAAACAGTTGAAAAAACAAAAAGCAAAGATTGAGGAAGAGATTCGCCTGGAACAGCAAAAAGCACGATCTATAAATGAATTTTACAAAAAGTATACAGCAAATTCCAAGGCGGAGATTGCTTTATATGGGCAGGAGATCACTCCTTCTATGAAGATTTCTAAAAAAGATGAGCAGTTAAGAGATGATTTATATGAGCTTGCAGATTTATTTGGAGATGAGAATCTGAGAACGATCGCAAGCAAATATGTTTTTGGAATCAATCATCCGGATTTTGAGACTTTGCTTGATAAGAATGAAACGATTCAGCTTGATCAGTATTTAAAGAACGAACAGATACTTCCGATCAAACCAATGGAAGAAAAGGTTCAGACGATCAAGAAGCAGATCAAGAAGTTCAAAGGAGAGATCAAAAAAGAGGAACAGACAAGATATTTTAATCCAAATGATGTCAGTGCTCTAAGTCATATCACAGTTTCAGACGCTAAACATATCTTGGAAGGAACTGCTTTGTATGATGATGCGAAAGCTTATGTCAAGGCGGAAGAAAAATATCATGTGAATGCAGTCTTTTTGATGGGAATCGCTGCACATGAAAGTGCATGGGGCACGAGCCGCCGTGCGAGGGAAGATAATAATCTGACAGGATATGGTGTAACATCGGATCATGCAAAAGGAATTAACAAATCAACGAAAGAAGCAGGACTTTTAGCAACTGCAGAAACTTTACATGAAAAATACCTGACATCAGGTGGAAGTTACTATGTTGGAACTTCTGCGGCAGCAGTGAACAAACATTACTGTGTTGGCGGAGAATGGGCGGCAGCAGTTGTAAAGAATGCTTATTTATTAATGAATCGTTTATAATTTTCTATTTTTGTATTGATTTTATAGAATCACAATGCTATAATTTACAAGAAATCAAAAAGAAGAAAACGTTGATGAGAAGAGTACTTTGTGGAAAGCTTCCAGAGAGGGATACATTTGCTGAAAGTATCCTAAGCAGACAAACAAAGGAAGACCACCTCGGAGTGGCTGTAAACCAGCCCGGCTGACACCGTTAATCGTCGATTAAGTGATCTGTTTCTGGAGTTTATGATCAAAGGATATGAAACAGATAACCAGGGTGGAACCGCGATAACTCGTCCCATGGATTTTTATTAGTCCATGGGATTTTTTATTTCTGTTATAGATTTATTATAGAAGAAATCTATAGAGAATTGTGACAGGATAAATAAAACGTTATATATCAAGAAAGGATGAATAAGAAGATGAAGATTACATTAAAAGATGGATCTGTAAAAGAGTATGAAAACAATATGTCTGTCATTGATATTGCAAAAGATATCAGTGAAGGACTGGCAAGAGTTGCCTGTGCGGGTGAGGTTGATGGAGAAGTTGTTGACCTTAGAACTGTCATTGACAAAGACTGCGAATTAAATATCTTAACATTTGATTCTGATGAAGGAAAACACGCATTCCGTCATACAGCATCCCATATTTTAGCTCAGGCAGTAAAACGTTTATATCCAGAAACAAAACTTGCGATCGGACCTTCTATCGACAATGGTTTTTACTATGATATGGAGAAAGATACTCCATTTACACAGGAAGACCTTGAGAAGATTGAAAAAGAAATGAAGAAGATCGTCAAAGAAAATCTTGAAATCACAAGCTTTACAAAACCTAGAGATGAAGCGATTGCATTTATGAAAGAAAGAAACGAACCTTACAAAGTAGAATTGATTGAAGATCTTCCAGAAGATTCTGTGATCAGCTTCTATCAGCAGGGTGAATTTGTTGATCTTTGTGCAGGACCTCACTTAATGACTACAAAACTAGTGAAAGCATTCAAACTTACAAGTATTGCAGGTGCTTACTGGCGTGGAGATGAGCATAATCAGATGCTTACAAGAATCTATGGTACTGCATTTACAAAGAAAGCAGAATTAGATGCATACCTTACAATGATGGAAGAGGCTAGAAAGCGTGACCATCGTAAACTTGGAAAAGAACTTGGTCTGTTTATGATGAGAGAAGAAGGACCTGGATTCCCATTCTTCCTTCCAAAAGGTATGGTTCTTAAAAACACATTATTAGACTACTGGCGTGAAATTCATCAGAAAGCAGGATACGTTGAAATCTCAACACCTATCATGTTAAGTCGTCATTTATGGGAAACATCAGGACATTGGGATCATTACAAAGAAAATATGTATACAACAGTTATTGATGATCAGGATTTTGCAATCAAACCTATGAACTGCCCAGGTGGAGTTCTTGTTTATGATTCTGAACCACGTTCATATAGAGATCTTCCATTAAGAATGGGAGAATTAGGTTTAGTACATCGTCATGAAAAATCTGGTCAGTTACATGGATTAATGCGTGTTCGTTGTTTTACACAGGATGATGCACATATCTTTATGACACCAGATCAGATCAAAGATGAGATCAAAGGTGTTGCAGGATTGATCGATCAGGTTTACAATTTATTTGGATTTAAGTATCATGTAGAACTTTCTACTCGTCCAGATGACAGCATGGGAAGTGACGAAGATTGGGAACTTGCAACAGATTCTCTTCGTGCAGCTTTAGATGATCTTGGACTTGATTATGTGGTAAATGAAGGAGACGGAGCATTCTATGGACCTAAGATTGATTTCCACTTAGAGGATTCTATCGGAAGAACATGGCAGTGTGGAACAATCCAGCTTGACTTCCAGCTCCCATTACGTTTTGACCTTCACTACACAGGAGCAGATGGAGAGAAACATCGTCCAATCATGATCCACCGTGTTGCATTTGGATCTATCGAGCGTTTTATCGGTATTTTGATCGAGCATTTTGCAGGTGCTTTCCCTACATGGTTAGCTCCAGTACAGGTTGAAGTGATTCCTATCTCTGATAAGCATTTAGATTATGCTAATAAAGTACTTGATACATTAAAGGTAGCAGGAATCCGTGCAGACATCGATACAAGAGCTGAGAAAATGGGATACAAGATCCGTGAAGCGCAGCTTCAGAAGATTCCATATATGTTAGTTGTTGGTGGAAAAGAAGAAGAAAACGAAGCTGTATCAGTAAGAAGCCGATTCAAAGGTGATGAAGGACAGATGAAGTTAGATGACTTCCTAGCTGCAATCAAAGAAGAGATTGCTAATAGAGAAAACCGTAAGGTTGAAAAAGAAGATTAATTGTCAAATGAAAAGGAGGCACCACATTTGTGGAATGCCTCCTTCCTTTATATCATATCCGTTCTAATAATTCATCAGGTTTCATAGCAGGTACTTTACTTTCGATAAAATCCTTGATATTACGAGTTACAATAAAATCTACTTTCATTCGCTGTGCGCATACCATTTGAATCGCATCTTCATAATCAGAAGTTTTCATATTCGCCGCTTTTCTTATATCAGAAGACTTTAGATCAGCAATATGAAAAATCATAAACAGCTGTTCAATAATTTGCTGAGTTTTTTCTGGTGTTAATTCTTTTCTCAAAATATAAACAATATTTGGAATAGATAATGCTGAAATATATCCATCAATTTTTTCTACTTCACATAACTTCCAGATTTTTGAAGAGCTTTCTACAAAATCAGTTCTGTCACATAATACATCCAGGATTACATTTGTATCAATCAATATTTTCATATTTTTCTGCAATCCTTTCTGCGCGGATATCCTTTTCGTTATAATCTTTTTTTAGAATTCCAGTTAAAGAATCAGTCAAGAAAGAAATACCTGTGTCTTTTGAAATTAATCTGGCGACTTCTTTTCCTTTCTTTAAAATAATAATTTCATTACCTTCTTGGACAGCTTTTAAATATTTACCAAAGTTATTTTGAATATCAGTTGCTGTTGTTGTAATCATAGTATCACCTCCTATTTTAATAGTTAATCCCTAAAATTATTATATGCTATTTTAGGTACTTTATCAATGATATTAGAAAAATTGATTCATTTTATAAGTTATATAAAACAAGATTGTCTATATAACTGCAACATTTTCTCAAATAAACATCTTGAAATATACCCTAACAGGGTATATAATATCAAACGTAAAGGAGGAAATCACATGGAAGAAAAAAAAGAATGTTGTTGTCATCACAAGACAAAAGAACGTTCAGACAAAGAATATAAAGATCTTATTAATCGTCTAAGCCGTATTGAAGGACAAGTTCGTGGAATAAAAAAGATGGTAGAGAATGATACTTATTGTACCGATATTTTAGTTCAGGTATCTGCTGTCAATGCAGCTTTAAATAGTTTCAATAAAGTCCTTCTTGCTAATCATATCAGAACTTGTGTAGCAGAAGATATCCGAGAAGGAAAGGATGAGACGATTGATGAATTAGTAAAAGTTCTACAAAAACTAATGAAATAACAATTTGACAAGCAAAATGAAAGGAAGGGAAACCATGGAACAATATCAAGTGACTGGCATGAGCTGTGCTGCTTGCAGTGCACGCGTGGAGAAAGCGGTTTCCAGTGTAGAAGGAGTCACATCCTGCTCTGTAAGTCTGCTGACAAACTCAATGGGTGTCGAAGGAACTGCAGATTCATCTGTGATCATCAAAGCTGTGGAAGATGCTGGATACGGAGCAAAGAAGAAGGGCGTGCAAACGCAGAGTAATTCTTCAGATGCAGATTTATTAAAAGATAGAGAAACTCCTGTCTTGAAGAAACGACTGATCACATCGTTATGTTTTTTGATTCCTTTGATGTATCTGTCAATGGGACATATGATGTGGAATTGGCCAATTCCTAAGATTTTAGATGGAAACCATGTAGCAATGGGTCTGATCCAGTTGTTATTTACAACAATCATCATGGTGATCAACCAGAAATTCTTTATTAGTGGATTTAAGAGCTTATTCCATAAAGCACCGAATATGGATACTCTGGTTGCTTTAGGATCAGCAGCTTCTTATGTATACAGTGTTTATATCCTATTTGCAATGACAGATGCTCAGATGCATCAAAACATGGATGCGGTTATGAAATACATGCATGAATTCTACTTTGAATCTGCCGCTATGATCCTGACATTGATCACAGTTGGTAAGATGCTAGAAGCAAGATCCAAAGGAAAAACGACAGATGCTTTAAAGAGTCTTATGAAATTAGCACCAAAGACGGCAGTTGTGATCCGTAATGAACAGGAAATAGAAGTTGGGATCGAACAGGTACATCAAGGAGATATCTTCGTTGTAAAACCTGGAGAAAATATACCGGTAGATGGTATCATCATAGAAGGAAACAGTGCTTTAAATGAATCTGCTTTAACAGGAGAAAGTATCCCTGTGGATAAAAAAGAAGGAGATACCGTATCTGCTGCAACATTAAATACATCTGGTTATCTAAAATGTGAAGCTACAAGAGTTGGCGAAGACACAACTCTTTCTCAGATCATTCAGATGGTCAGTGATGCGGCAGCAACCAAAGCACCGATTGCAAAGGTTGCAGATAAAGTATCCGGGATTTTTGTCCCAACTGTTATTTGTATTGCGATCGCAACAATGATCATCTGGCTACTTGTCGGACAAAGTTTTGGATTTGCACTTGCCAGAGGCATTTCTGTATTAGTTATCAGCTGCCCTTGTGCTTTAGGACTTGCAACACCTGTAGCGATCATGGTTGGAAATGGAATGGGCGCAAAGCATGGAATCATGTTTAAGACAGCCGTATCCTTAGAAGAGACAGGAAAAACACAGATCATAGCTTTAGATAAAACAGGAACGATCACGAGTGGAAAACCAGAGGTTACAGATATGGTACCGGTAGAAGGTATCAGCGAAGAAGAATTACTTTCCATTGCATATGCATTAGAAAAGAAGAGTGAACATCCGCTTGCTCATGCAATTTTACAAAAAGCAGAAGAGGCGCAGATTCATGACAATCTTGAAATTAAAAACTTTTTGGCTATTGCTGGAAATGGGCTTTCTGGAAAGATTGATAAAGAGACGGTCTATGGTGGAAACCAGAGATTTATTGAGAAATATGCAAAAATTCCATTATCTATGATCAAAAAATCAGAAGAACTTGCTAATCAGGGAAAAACACCATTATTCTTTGCGTGTGATGAACAACTGATTGGTATCATTGCTGTTGCGGACGTTATCAAAGAAGACAGCCCTCAGGCAGTCAAAGAACTTCAGAACATGGGAATCCGTGTGGTTATGTTAACAGGAGATAATGAACGTACCGCAAAAGCAATCGGTAAACAAGCTGGTGTTGATCATGTGATCGCAGGTGTTCTTCCAGAAGGAAAAGAAAGTGTCATTCGTGACTTGAAAGAAAAAGGAAAAGTTGCAATGGTTGGTGACGGAATCAATGATGCACCAGCGCTTACAAGAGCTGATATGGGAATTGCGATCGGTGCAGGTACAGATATCGCAATTGCTGCTGCGGACGTTGTTTTAATGAAAAGCCGTTTGAGTGATGTACCTGCAGCAATCCGTTTGAGTCGTGCGACACTGAAGAACATTCATGAAAATTTATTTTGGGCATTTATTTATAACATCATCGGAATTCCATTGGCTGCGGGAGCCTGGTATATGTTACTTGGGTGGAAACTAAATCCAATGTTTGGAGCTGCAGCAATGAGTTTATCAAGTTTCTGTGTTGTTACCAATGCATTACGATTAAATCTCTTTAAAATGCATGATGCCAGCAAAGACCAGAAGATCAAAAACAGTGTAGTACTTGAAGAAATTCAGGTTCAAAATATAACAAAACAGGAGGAAAAAACAATGAAGAAAACAATGAAGATTGAAGGAATGATGTGTGGACACTGCGAGGCTGCTGTAAAGAAAGCCTTAGAATCTTTAGAGGGTGTAGAAGAAGCAATTGTAAGTCATGAAGAAGGAACAGCAGTTGTTTCTATGACAAATGAAGTGTCAGATGACGTCTTAACACAGACAGTGGAAGATAAAGATTACAAAGTGACAGGAATTGAGTAAAAAGCAAAGATTGTTATAATATTTTGACATAATTCAAGAAATCACAACAGTAAAAGTCAATATTGTTATATAAAATAATGATAAATTTGCAAGATAGATGTAGATTTATCATTATTTTTTTATACAAATCTTTATCTTATTGAGAAAAATTATCAAAAATGTGGTACAATATGACTGGTTAGAATCATCTAATCAATTACAACAATAAAGATAGATAAAGGATATAAAAAAATGACACTAAAAGAATTACAGATTGGTAAGAGTGCAGTGATCAAAAGTGTTGGCAGTCATGGTGCATTAAGACAACATTTTCTTGATATGGGAATGATCCCTGGTGTTGAGATCACAGTAGTAAAGCTTGCACCAATGGGTGACCCTATGGAAGTACAGATTCATGGGTATGAACTGACTCTTCGATTAGAAGAAGCCGACCAGATTGAAATTGATCCAATTGTAGAAAGAAGCAGAAGTCATAAGGGTGCGGAATATATGAGAACTTTTGAGCATCCGGGATTAGGGGAAGAAGGTAAATATCATTCCAAAGAAGATGAACATCCACTTCCAGAGGGAACACAATTGACTTATGCATTAGTCGGTAATCAAAACTGTGGAAAAACAACATTATTTAATCAGTTGACTGGTGCCAATCAGCATGTTGGAAATTTTCCAGGTGTAACAGTCGATCGAAAAGATGGTGCGATCAAAGGACATCCTGAAACAAATGTAACGGACCTTCCAGGAATTTATTCGATGTCACCTTATAGTAGTGAGGAGATTGTTTCCAGAAACTTCGTACTAGAAGACAAACCAAAGGCGATCATTAATATTTTAGACGCGACAAATATCGAACGAAATCTTTACCTTACTATGCAGTTATTAGAGATGGACATTCCAATGGTGGTTGCCTTAAATATGATGGATGAAGTTGTTGGGAATCAAGGATCGATCAATGTCAATGAAATGGAATCATTGCTAGGTGTTCCAGTTGTTCCGATTTCAGCGGCAAAGAATGAAGGAGTCGATGAAGTCGTAAAACATGCACTTCACATTGCAAAATATCAGGAAAAACCATTGCGGCAGGATTTTTGTGATAAAGAAGATCATAATGGAGCAGTGCATCGTTGTATTCATGCAGTAATACATTTGATTGAAGATCACGCAGAAAAGGCACAGATACCGGTTCGTTTTGCAGCGACAAAAGCTATTGAAGGAGATCATTTGATCTTAGAACAATTAAAGCTTGATCAAAATGAAATGGAAATGTTAGAGCATATTGTCAAGCAGATGGAGACAGAACGTAAGTTAGATCGAAGTGCAGCAATCGCAGACATGAGATTTGATTTTATTGAGAGTTTATGTGAACAGACCGTTGTTAAACCAAAAGAAAGTAAAGAACGGATTCGAAGTGAAAAGATCGATCGAGTTCTAACAGGAAAGTATACAGCAATTCCTTGTTTTGTAGGAATCATGGTTTTGGTATTCTATCTTACATTTAATGTGATCGGGGCCTGGCTTCAAGGAATCTTGCAATTAGGAATTGATAAAATCTCAGTGCTTACAGATCAGGCATTAACTGCGGCTCACGTGAATCATGTGATCCATAGTCTGGTGATTGAAGGAATCTTTACTGGTGTAGGAAGTGTATTAAGCTTTTTACCGATCATTGTAACCTTATTTTTCTTCTTATCATTAATGGAGGACAGTGGATACATAGCAAGAGTGGCATTTGTTATGGATAAAGTGCTTCGAAAGATTGGATTGTCTGGACGAAGTATCGTTCCGATGCTGATCGGGTTTGGATGCACAGTTCCTGCGGTTATGGCAACAAGGACTTTAACGAGTGAGCGAGATCGTAAGATGACAATTCTTTTAACACCATTTATGAGCTGTACAGCCAAGCTGCCAATTTATTCTTTTTTCGTGAATGCCTTTTTTCCAAAACGTGGTGGTCTTATTATGGCAGGATTATATTTATCAGGAATCATGATAGGTATTTTGATTGCATTTTTATATAAGGGAACGTTATTTAAAGGAGAACCAGTGCCATTTGTTATGGAGTTACCAAATTACAGACTTCCAGGAGTGAAGAATGTAGCACAATTATTATGGGAGAAAGCGAAAGATTTCTTACAGAAAGCATTTTCTGTGATTTTGGTCGCCACGATCGTTGTATGGTTTTTACAGAGATTTGATCTGCAGTTAAATATGGTAGAAGATTCTGCACATAGCATTTTAGCAATGGTAGCTGGTGTGTTAGTACCAGTTTTTTCACCATTAGGATTGGGAGATTGGAGAATCGTGACATCATTGATCAGTGGATTTATGGCAAAAGAAAGTGTAGTTTCAACATTAGGAGTTTTATTCAATGGAAACATCACAGCGGCGATCACACCATTAGCCGCAAGTTCTTTATTAGTATTTAGTTTGCTTTATTCTCCATGCGTTGCGGCCATCGCATCTGTAAAACGTGAACTAGGAACAAGATGGGCGGTTGGTCTGGCATTATGGCAATGTATGATTGCATGGATTGCAGCATTAATCGTAAGATTTATTGGATTAATAATTTGAATTACATAAAATAAAAATATCGAGAGAGGCCAGTAAAATACTGGCTTCTCTGTCTTTTATCAGCAATCTATAATTTAAATCGGTATTTTGCGTATAGATTGATTCTTAAGCATATGGCACTTTCAAGGTCTGTTCTTTCCATATTTTATATCATTATTGTCAAATGTAAAAAAATAAAGGAACATTGAAAATCTTATTCCAATTCCATGTTCCTTTATCATTCAGATGTTATTTAGAAACTTAAATGCTTCTTTTTCTTTAACAGATTCGCACCTGTGATGATCAGCATGATTCCAGATGCAAGTCCAATACAAATGGATAAGATTCCAAGCACGATGTTTCCAGCACCGGTACGTTTCATTGTTAAGTAGATTTTCTCCATGTCCATGATGTGACCTCCGTTTGAGAATTATAATTTGTAATGTCTATGATTTACTATATCATTAAAATTCATACTTCGTCAAATAACAACTTATAAAAGCAGATTTCTTACCATTGCACCATCAAATGTTACACTATTCATATGATGGACTTCAATCTGATATAATGCATTGGCTGCAATATGTTCTGCGGCTTGTTCCAGATCTCTGATTCCTGTGGTTTCAGAATACATCTCAATGACAGCATCTAAGGCCTCATCTGTCATAATACATTCATTATCTTTTAATCCCATACGTTTTAATACCTTAGGGAGTGCAAATCTTTGGAAGATCGCTTTCTTCTCTTCCGGTGTGTAATCAGGGATGTCAATGACTGCAAAACGTGACATCAATGGTGCACTGATCTGGTCTTTTTCATTTGCAGTGGCAATTGGATATACTCCAACTGTTGGGATCATACATTCCATATAATTATCGGTAAATCCGAGATTATCAAGCAATGTTAGTAAAACATCTGCAGGATTTCCATTTCCCTTTCCTGAATTGGCTTTATCAAGCTCGTTAATGATAAATACAAGATTTGATTCTCCTGCCATGGAAAATGCATCCATGATGATCCCTGGTTTTGCATTTGCATAAATACGGGAACTTCCCGTTAACTGCTCTGGATCGTTAATGGAGCTCATATCAAGAGTTGTCCATGGAAGTTTTAAAATTCTTGCAACCGCATAAGCGATCTGAGATTTTCCTGTTCCAGCAGGTCCAACTAATAATAATCCATAAGCAGGCAGCGTGTGTGTACGATTGATCTGAATGATCGTTTCAATGATTCTTTGTTTCACACGTTCCATACCATAGAGTTCTTCATCAAGAATCCGTCTTGCTTCTTCAGGATCGATCGCTTTAAAATAATTACTCTTCCATTGGATGTTCATCATGATGGATAATGCACGCTGGGCATGACGTCTCTCTTCTTGTGAAACTTCATGAGATTTTGCAACAGCAAGATTTCTTCTTGCCCATAGACGAATATTATCAGGCAGCGTACTTCCGGCACATGTCATAAAATCTGTGATACTCTGGATGCTGGTAAGTTTCATATCATCACCCATCTCATCAAGATTTTCATCAGTGATCCGTTCATCTGGTGCATCACTTTGGAATAAACGTTCGATCATAAACTGAAGGAAACCATCTTCTGCAGATAATTTGGTGCCACCGCCAAGAGCAATTTCTCTGATCTTGTATACACAATAACCTTCTACTGTATTCTCCCCAGATAAGCGGACATGAATATGATTCTCTCCAAGCCATCTGACCAGGCTTACAAAACGGGAATCTAATTTTAAGATATCAGATATTACTGTTCCATCTTCTCCCTCAAATTCAAAGGCTGTCTGCTTATCTTGATCAGAAAATACACCACAGGAATGATGCTCCCACTGCTTCTTCTTGTTTGATAAAATCAAGATAGGGCATTCTATCGTAGCATGATCTACATTCGAAGAAAATGTTGTATAAGTACAGACTACTTCTTCTTTTATTTCTGATGTATCGTTACTAAAATCAAATACTGGCATAATTAAATACTCCTGTTTTCTTTTGTTTAGCATATTTATATTTCATTATATCAGTTTTTCCTGATTTTTAAAAGTTTTAAACTTTTTATAAAATAGAAAAAGGGATAAATGCTTCTGGATGTTCTTTATGTTTTCCGATATATTTTTCCATCCAGACCATATCATACCAACGTCCGAATTTATAGCCGCTTTTATAAAATTTTCCAACCATATGATAACCAAGATGTTCATGATACTGAACACTGTTTTTTGTAACATATTCATCTTCGATTTCCGGATCTGTAATGCACGCATCCAAATTGATCACATGTTGTTTTCGAAGGATTTCTTCTAATGCCTCATATAATTTTTTCCCGATTCCCTGTCGTTTTACATCCTTATCTACATAAATGGTTGTTTCTACGGACCAGTCATATGCAGCACGGTTTTTAAAAGATGATGCATATGCATATCCGACAATCTTTCCATGCCCATCAACAGCCGCCAGATAAGGATAGCGTTTTAATGTCTGTTTGATCCTTTGACGGAATTCTGTTATCGAAGGTGTTTCATATTCAAATGTGATTGCTGTATGTTCGACATAATAGCGGTAAATTTCTAGTAATTCTTCTGCATCCTGTGGAGTTGCCAATCTGACTTCCATTTTGTCATTCCTTTCAGTTTAATGAAATAGTGGTGCTTTTTTATTTAATTTTGCATTTGAATGTGTTCCCCAGTGATCACTTCATAACAAATCAGATTTTTTGTGTTTAAATCTTCTTTTGTCATATCAACAGCACTGATCTGGTGATTATCATAGGTTGTATAATAGTAGATTCCTTTTTGCGTATTACAACAAGAAGTATATAAGGTAATCTCATATTTTCCATTGACATCGCAGCATCCTCTTTGCTGATCGACAGATCCAAGAATATGGAAAAACTGATTGACACTTTCATTTTCAGAATCTCCAGAGACAGAATGCAATTTGGTAAATGCTACTTTAGCAAAACGTGAGGAAGAAGAAAGATCTCCAGGAAGACCAATCGCACCCATTCCACGACTGTATTGATCTAAATCGATATCTTTTGCAAATAGATTTTCTGGTTGTTTTGGAGAAAGATTCATATATTGATTTAATAAGAACATCTGAATGTTAAATGGAGGATTATTTGTTAATACCCCAACGTTATTTTCATAGATATGCATCCCATCTTCCATTGCTTCGACTGTGATCGCACCAGATTGATCTGCAATGATCCAGTGAAGCTGCGCTAATGGAAATTGTTCACTGTAAGGGGTATTGGTAAGATTCATATGAATCAATGCTGTCTTCGCTTCCTCAAGATTTGCACAAGTTCCAAGAATCCAAGGGATAAATTCAAACTGTGCGATATTGTCTTTTCCTTCTTCCATATCATAATATGCTGCATTTCCAACAAAATTAAGCCCAGCCATTGCCAGTCCACATTCATTGAATGCATCATAATACAAAGGGTCATTGTCGACTACATGAGCCATTCCGATCATAGCATAATGACTTTCTATGGCATCGATATGTCTAAAATGAAATGGATAATTTCTTGGAGTGATCACAACCTCATCTCCATAAGAGAATTCATAATCTAAAGTTCTTCCAAAATAAAAATCTTTTGTCTTGTAAGTTGCAGCTGTACACATTGCTCTTTTACTCCTCCTTCTATTAATTAATTTCAATGATTTTCAGTAATAATTATATCCTGTTTTTAATGTGTCATTCAAAGATGTTATGCCTGATCTGTCATAATGGAATTATTTTCAAAAAGATTTCGAATGCTAGTCGTTATCTTTCGGAATAACTGGTCAAATCCATAAGCATAAAGAGAGCCAAAGACATTGGCAGCGATTCTTAAGATGATGGCATTCTTCAGGCCAAAAAGATTCTCTGCAATATAAAGAGCCCCAAAGGTGTTGAAAACGGTTTGCCAGGCATATCCAGCAGAATAACCAACTCCTATCCCGCCGATCAGACCGATCCATTGAAAGATATGATCAGGAAGGATCGCATGTAAAATAAGAAAGATCATACATCCAAGAATATTAAATGGTCCTCTTCTTTGTACACGGTATTTCATATCTTTTGAAAATGGCAACAGGACTGACATTGCAGCAATCCCGATCCACATAACTCTTGGCATATGAACCAATTCTCCGATCAACATTGCAGTAGAAATTCCAAGAGATAATCTTAAATACCAGCTGCTTCTTGCAGAAAACAGATGAAATTCCTTAAATAAATGATAAAATCCTCTATGAAATGTTCGATTTCTATGATTCTTGTAAAATACAAGGGAACAGATCACAGCACCTGCAAATAATCCGCAACATCTTAACACATAGTTATGCCCTGTAACATCATATCCATAGAATAACAAATATCCTAAGATAAATGTGGATTGATTGGACATGATAACGTTATGGCAGCTTAAGATCATGATTGCCATAATACAAAGAAAATGAATAAAAAAGGCAGGAACGGTATTTACAGTATTAGCAAGTCTTGGTCCAACCGCAAGGATTGCAAAAATCATAAAGATAACGCCAATGCTGTGTTTTGTATCAATTCCGAAGTCAACCTGTCGTAAGATCATTAAAACCAGTAAGACTAGCACGCCGACAACACTGTTTTGTGATCCAAAGATCATACTATAAAGAGTTACTACTGCAAAACAAAATGCAACAACTAAATATACTTTAAAATTATAGATAAGGATACGTTTATGTTTCTCTTTTGAATCCTGGGCACCTTTGATCCATTGTTTGGAACCGATGGAACTTAATTGTAACTGTTGATAAAAATCCAATGTTAATACCTCCTGTGATAAGAATCTGTTTCTGAGTAGCAATGAACAATTTTACTCACTTCTAGGCTGTTCGTCAATACGTTATTTGACGTTTTTTCTTATTTTTGATATGATTTATTTATGAAAGCGACAGACAAAGAAAGGAGGATTTATCCTCATGGCAATGAATTTTAATCAGATGTTAAAGTTTCAGCAGATAAAAAATACATTCAAACGGTTTGATCAAGACCATCCAAAATTCAAGAATTTCATGAATGCTGTATGGAGAGAGCAGGCACTTAAACAGGATGCTGTGATCGAGATTTCTATTACATCTCCAGAAGGGAAAAATTATTGTTCGAATATCAAACTGAATGCAGCAGATATCGAGATGTTTGAACAGTTGAAATCCATGAAACCAGAATAATTTCAAATTTTAATGTCAAATTAATGTCACGGAATCCCGAAAAGCAAAAATTTAATGTCACAACCCAAAAAGAAGGCTAGTCAAATTTCACGACTAACCTTCTTGATTTTTACTGTAATTCTTCCTCAGACACCAGATTTTTCATGCTTCTAAGCCCTATACAAAGAGTTGAAGTATTATGTAATACGGCAGATGTTGTTGGCTGGATAAAGCCTAACACACCGGCCCCAATAAGCCCTGCGTTAAATCCAACAATAAAGCGGTAATTATTATGAATTCGGCGCATTAAGTGGTTACTGATATGTTTGAGAGTTACCAGACCATGTAAATGGTCTCCTTCAATCGTTACATCTGCGATTTCTCTTGCAATCTGAGCTCCATCACTGATCGCAATTCCAACATTAGATGCAGATAATGCTGGAGAATCATTGATTCCATCTCCGATCATAATAACTTTTCTTCCTTCGGCTTTTTCTTTCTCAACGAAAGCAGCTTTATCCTCTGGAAGTACCTCAGCATGATATTCATCCACACCAACTTTGGCTGCAATAACCTTTGCAGTACGATCACTGTCTCCAGTCATCATAACGACTTTCTTGATTCCAGCAGCTTTTAATGCTTTGATCACATCTTTGGCTTCTTCACGTAATGGGTCTTCAATACAGATCACACCTGCAAGTTTTCCTTCGATCGCCATATATAAATGCGAACATTCTTCAGGCAGTTTCTCAAATAACTCTTCTTTGCCTTCAGGAATTGTACACTGCTCATCTTCGAATACAAAATGATAACTTCCAATGACAACTTTTTTATTCTCAATCATGGAAGAAATTCCATGAGCCACGATATACTCAACCTCAGAATGTAATTCTTCATGTACAAGATTTCTGTCAACAGCTGCCTGAACTACAGCTTTTGCCATAGAATGAGGGAAATGTTCCTCTAAACATGCGGCAATTCTTAATAATTCTTTGCATTTCATTCCATTAAATGAAACAATATCAAGAACAGTAGGTTCCGCTTTTGTTAAAGTTCCTGTTTTATCAAAGACGATCGTTTCGGCTTCTGCCATTGCTTCTAAGTATTTACCACCTTTGACAACGATCTGATGGTCATTTGCTTCCTTGATCGCAGATAAAACAGAGATTGGCATTGCAAGTTTTAATGCACATGAGAAATCAACCATCAGTACAGATAAAGCTTTTGTTACATTTCTTGTAAACAAATATGTGAGAGCAGTTCCAGCCAATGTATAAGGAACTAGACGATCTGCAAGATGTTCTGCTTTACTTTCTAAAGAAGATTTTAATTTTTCAGATTCTTCGATCATCGTAACAATCTTATCAAATTTGCTTGATCCATTTACTTCTTTTACGCAAACTTTTAAATCACCCTCTTCAACGACAGTTCCTGCATATACGTATCCGTCAGGAATCTTGCGAACAGGTGTTGATTCTCCAGTTAATGATGCCTGATTGACCATTGCTTCACCATCAACAACAACTCCATCAAATGGGATCATATTTCCCATCTGTATGTGAACGATATTGTTAGCATCAATTTCGTTGGATGGAACTAAAATCTCATGATCTTCTTCGACTTTCCATACCTTATCAATATTCAAGGACATGCTTTTTGCAAGATCATCAACGGATTTCTTATGTGTCCATTCTTCGAGAATTTCTCCGATTCCGAGTAAAAACATGATAGAGGATGCGGTATTGATATCTCTTCGAATGATCGATACTCCGATTGCCGTACCATCAAGTACTGGAACTTCAATCTTACCCTGAGCAAGTGTATGAATTCCTTCATATATATATTTCACAGATTTGATCACTGTGATCCCTGCTCTTAATGGATATGGAAATAATAATTTGTTTCCATAATGGAATAAGACTTTACTTATAAGTTTCTCCTGATATGTCTGGTTTAATTGTCTGCTCTGACTTTCTTGATAATTATCAGGGACTGTGATGATTCCATGATAAAATTCCTTTAAAGCAGTAAGAATTTCACTGCGGCTGGCATCATAACAGATCACGATGTCATTTGTGCGGTCATAGATTTTTACAGATGTTACAAAATCTTTTGTTATAAGATAATATTGAAGTTCATCTGCCTGATCAGCACTCATTGTCTTCTGGCAGTTATGAATACGAATTCTGCCTCGAATCTCATGTTTGATCGTAAATTTCATACAAACTCCTTTTTGTTTGAAAACACCTGCAGGAAAACTGCAGGTGCCTTAATCTTAATGTTCTATTCTATTCTGCAACTTCTTTGAAAGTATCTTCGGAAACTTCTTCTGTTTCTTCCGCCTCATCAGTTTCAGCATAAGCTTCCCATTCCTCTGCTTCTGCTGCTCTTTCTTCATTGATCTGCTGAGCTTCAGCATAGATATCTTCAGCATTCTCCTGTACAGTTGCAACTGTATCCATTACACATTCTTTTGCACGAAGAACAGCTGCTGTACAATTTGTATACAATTTCTTTGCATCCTTACTTGATAATGCTTTGATACCTGCTGTTCCAAATAAAACTCCAGCTGCGAAAAATCCTGTTTTTTTACTCTTTACTGCTGATAAAACTTTTGTTAAATCCATGATTTTTTCCTCCTGTATGATATAAAAATGTATTTATTTTTCGTATCCTTAAGAGCTGTACGACTTTGTATACTCTCTTCGGTAACTTTGTTCATTATAAAACATCTTATATCGGTTACTCAAGACAAATCACGACATCTTATTGATAAAATTTCTCAATAAGATTTATTCTCCTTCTGTAGTGTCAGAGCTGTTAAATATGTTCCCAGAATCACCTTTTGAACGGTTATAGTCGTATTTGGAAGGATATCCACATGTCTCAGCAGCATCTGCACCTCCATAATTCTTAGCAAAATCCTGACGTTTTCCTTTGTTAAACATAAAGTATTTTAATGCTTCCTGATTTGCTTTGAAATTTACAAAGAAAACATATCCACATGGAGGATAGCTTCCAGCAACAGCTGTTTTGTATGTATTCTCGATCGGTACACGAAGCTGATCAATCTCTGTTGTTCCCATTTTTGCAACAGATAGGATCAGTTTCTTAATATAAGTTGCGTCCATATCCGTAGATACATCACCAAGTGCATCAATCGCAATATCCACAAGATCTAAAGGATTTTGCTGTAACATCTTCTGGAAAGTTGCCTGCATAACAGCACGCTGTCTTCCTGTTCGTCCAAACTCTTCAACACCATACTTTTTAGAGAACACATGACGAACTCTTGCATACCCTAATGCCTGATTACCATTTAAAGTCTGTTTACCGACTTTTACATTTCGATATTTTTTCTTTGAAATATAATTTGTTGTATTTAAGTATTCTGCTTCTCTTTGTTCAAGAGTCATTTCAATTCCGCCGATCCTGTTAATTACCTTTTCAAATGCGGCAAGATCTACAACACAGAATTTGTCGATCTTAATATTAAAATTTTGAGCCAGTGTCTGATATAAAAGCGCTTCTCCGCCAAATGCATAAGCGGCATTTAGTTTATTACGTCCATGACCTGGTATTTCTACATACATATCTCTTAAAAAAGAAGTTAATTTCAATTCTTTTGTTTTAAAGTTGATCGTTGCAACCATCATACTGTCAGATCGACCATGATCACCTTTTTCGGAGCCTTGAGCCCCATTATCAGAACCAACTAATAAAATATTGACAACATCTTTATCGAAGGTCAGATCTTCCTCATTCTTAATCTTCACTTTATCCATAGATTGTTTTTTTGGCGTCACTGCGGCTTCCAGTCGCGCATCATAATACCCAAGCATACCACCAACGCCAATTGCAATGATCAGAAAAAAACTGATGATGACTGTAAATTTTTTTGTAAACATTCTAAAGTTCCCTCCTTATTTTCCTGTCCGTATTTTACCACATATTCTTTTGATATCAAACCGTTAATCTTTGTTTTTTTCATTTCCTAAGAAAATCTTCAGAATTTTATCCATATCATTTTGGTATGGATATGATGTAAAAAATGTATTTTACACTTGTTTTTATTCATGATAAGATAAAAACATATTAAGTTAGGTAACTAGTTTACACTTTTTATATATTGTTCTGAGAAATCTCCAGAGATAAGCAACGGGTGCTGTTCTTTGGAGATTTTTTAATATCATAGGAATTTCCGATGGAATCCCCTAATTTAAGAATCTTAAGAATGCCTTAGCTGCGATACTTTGTGGATATTCTGTATCATAGATCAAGATGATATTACGCTGAGGGAACGTTTCTTTTACCTCAATCTCAAAGACTTCTCCAGATTCCAGATCATCTTTAGCAAATTCTGGTGGGATAAAACCAATTCCAAGATTATGTCTTACAGCTGGAAGGATCATATCTGTAGTTGCAAGTTCCATATCTGCCTCAAATTTTAATCCATTCTTTTCAAAATACTGATTTAAAAACTTTCTTGTGATAGCTTCTGGGGTCAGACTGATCCAAGGATATTGGGCAAGTTGCTTGATAGAAATTTTTTGACCTTTTAATTCCTCAAAACGTTTCCCACCAATTAAAATATCATGGTATTTTCTTAAAACCTTTTGCTGTAACGGTTTTTCTATTTGAAATGGTGCAGATACAACTGCAAAATCAACATTGCCTTCTTTTACGATATTGATGGATTTTCTTGTACTATTATTTAAAATCTTAAAATGCACATTCGGATATTGTTCATTAAAGGATTCCATTGCCTGAAATAAATAGCAATGCAGAGCAGTTTCTGTTGCACTTACATAGATTGTTCCATTTTCAAGGCTTAGCATATCACTTAAATTGCTCTCTGCTTTAAAAAACTGAGCACATCCGGCTGCGATGTATTCATAAAAAACTTCACCTTCTGGTGTTAACTTCATACCAACTTTGCTTCGTTCAAATAATCTGCAGTTTAAATTCTTTTCAAGATTATGGATCGTTCTTGTTACGGATGGCTGGCTTGTATGTAAAACTGTAGCAGCTTTCGTAAGATTCCCATATTTTGCTACATAATAAAAAATCCGGTAATGTTCAAAATTTGTATTCATCGTTTTATTTCCTTTTCGCAAGCTGCCAGAATGCAACAGCACTCGCAGCAGCTACATTTAATGAATCTACTCCATGTGCCATCGGAATCTTTACTGTATAGTCACATGCATCAATCGTTTCCTGACATAAACCATCGCCTTCTGTTCCAAGGATGATCGCAAGTTTATCTTCTGACATCAAAGCTTCGTCATCAATACTTACAGATCGGTCAGTCAATGCCATCGCAACATTTTTATAACCAAGTTCTTTTAAACGATGCATTCCATCCGCTGGCCATGTATCATCCCCAAGAAATGTCCATGGTATCTGAAAAACAGTTCCCATACTAACGCGTACAGATCTTCGGTATAATGGATCGCTGCAGCCTTTACTAAGCAGTATGGCATCCATATTAAGTGCCGCAGCAGAACGAAAGATTGCTCCGACGTTGGTTGGATTCATAACATTTTCCAGAATAACGATTCGTTTTGCATGATCACAGATCGTTTCGAGCGCAGGTAATGGTTTTCGACGCATGGCACACAACATGCCTCTTGTGAGTCCAAAACCAGTTAGTTGTTTTAATACATCAAAAGATGCTGTATAGACAGGAATATCCTGATATTGCAATATAATATCTTTTGCCTGTGTTTTAATATGACGATCTTCAACCAAAAAAGAAATCGGTTCATATCCTTGTTCAAAGGCTGTCTGTATAACCTTTGGGCTTTCCGCAATAAAAATCCCAAGATCTGGTTCATAATAATGTAATAACTGCCCTTCTGACAATCTTGCATAAATATCTAGTTGTGGATCGTTTAGATCCGTGATCTGTATGACAGACATCTTATCTTACCTCCATGTCTTTGTTCTGAAATGTAGCTTTAAAATCCACATTATTATATCGTATTTCACAAACTAAATCTACAAAATATAAAGGATTTGTGATATAATAAATTTTCAAACACATTTCAATCAAAGGAGAAATTACTATGGATAACCAGAACATCCTGGCTGTTGTTGCCGGAGAAGAAATCACGCAGAAAGATTTAGATGCACTGATTGCTGCATTACCAAAAGAACAACAGGCATATGCAGGGAATGAACACTTTAGAAACCAGTGTTTAGAACAGATCATTACGGTTCATCTTTTCGCTAAATTAGGAGAAGAATTAAAATTAGAAGAAACAGAAGCTTTCGCTGACAATTTAGCTCATGCAAAGAGAGAGATTCTTGCACAGATGGCTCTCGGAGAGGCTATGAAAGATATTACTGTTTCTGAAGACGAAGCAAAAGAATATTATAAAGCGAATGAAAATCAGTTTATGGCTGGAGAAACAGTTCATGCGAAGCATATTCTTGTAGATGATGAAGACAAATGTCAGGAAATCTTAGAAAAGATCATCGGTGAGGAAACTACATTTGAAGATGCGGCTAAGGAATTTTCAACATGCCCATCCAAAGAAAAAGGTGGAGACCTTGGTGCATTTGGACGAGGACAGATGGTGAAAGAATTTGAAGACGCTGCATTTGCTGCTGAAGTTGGACACGTTGTAGGTCCAGTAAAGACACAGTTTGGATATCATCTGATCAAAGTTGAAGATAAAAAAGACGCAGAAACTTCTGTATATGAAGATGTTGCTGATACGATCAAGAATATCATTCTTCAGCAGAAACGTAACGATGTTTACGGAAATAAGATCGCTGAATTAAAAGAAAAATATGTAGAAAAATAGAATTTTCTTACATAGTGTAAAGTATAAAAAGATGCCTTCCACAAAAACTTTATGGGAGGCATCTTTTTGAATGTTTAATTTTTATTACATGATCAATCTTCTAAATCTACTACGTTATTCTACACCGTAATGTGTTAATAAGGCTTTTTCTGCTTCTGCGCTCCATAATCCATTATGTCTGTCACAAATATCAGCAAGTTCATTGAAAAAAGGATCATCTTTTGCAAGACTTCTAAGATCAGAAATTGCTGTCATTGGCATATTGATATGAAGATATGATAATTTCTTTCCACCTGGAATATTTGGAAGATTCATTGTTGTATCAACGATAGAATCAATTCCTCCAACATGAGTGATCATAACAGCTGGTTTGATTTCTTTTCTTGCAGCACGATCGATTGCTTCTTTCATGTCATCGATACTTCCACCAGTACTTCCAAGAATCTTCGTTGCATTGTAATGACAGTCATACAGATTCACATCTGCTGAAAATTCGGAGTCTGTTGGTCCTGCAAACAGGTTCATACATCCATCATAGCCTAAAATCTTGTTTCCAAGTTCTGCAACTGGTCTGACTGGTACGTAAACAAAGACATCATCAAATCCTTTTCCATCGACAGATAGTGCTTTTAATCCATCGACTGGATCATCCATCTTTGCTGTGTTTACATAAATTAATTCAACACCTTTTTCCTTGGCTTCTTCTACAGAGATCACCTCATTCGCTCTTGCTAATTTGGCGTCATCAATGTCTGTAACGATCACTTTGGCTGGTTTATTCTCGATGGCAAGGGCGTAGCTTACAGCACCAAGTCCCATTGGTCCGCATCCACCAAGAATTGCGATACTTCCACCTGCTTTTGTTCCCATTACATGTTCATAACGGTCTTTAACGTGATAGTTTGTTTTATAACCACAAATGACACAGCACATTGGTTCTGCAACAGAAGATTCAAAGTAAGAATCTCCTTCATGAGTCCAAAGACATCCAGCTTCGATAATATCATTTGGGAAAATGCAGTAAGTTGCTGCTCCACCGCACTCTGTATAAGAGTATCCTGGAGATTCAGCCTGTCCAGGAATTGCTGGCTGCTGTGCGAACTTCTGTCCTGGTTTGAATTTATCCTGCCATTTTTTACCGACTTTCACAATATCTCCGGCAAATTCGTGTCCAATGATGATCGGGTGATCAGCAACATCCGCAGGAACTCGCTTATGATCTGCTCCTTGTTTTACCATTTTCCATGTAGACATACAGATGGAATCACTCATTACCTTAACAAGGATCTCATCGTCCTTGATCTCTGGGAGTTCAAATTCTTCCAGACGGATATCGTCTTTTGCATATAATCTTACACCTTTAACTTGCATATGCTACCTCCTAAAATATAAAATCCATACAGGTATATTTTAGCACAAGGAAATTATTTTTTAAACTCGTTTTCTTGATATTTATCTACAATATGATTAAACATTGTGCGAACAGCAGGCGCCATAAAATTCGGATTCATAGCTGCAAGTCCGATGATCCTGCTTGCAGGTGGTTTTGTTGGATAACTATCAACTTTATATGGAATATCTGTCATAACAAGTTTTGGCATCAGACAGATTCCAAATCCTTTCTCAACAAGTGCGATCGTTGATAAATCATCAACTACATGATAGTTCGATTGTACTTGCAGCGAATTCTCTTTTAAGAAATTCTGGATATCTGCATCGGTACTGTCTCGTTGTGTTACAAATTGATGATGTTTCATTTCTTCAATATCAATATAATTTGTACTTTTATTTGCTTTTGTACCACTCGGCAGAACACAGAGTAATTCGTCACGATATAATGGTTCAATCGGAATATCCTTTGCACTGGATACGGATAAAAATCCGAGATCTACAACTCCGTTCTTGATCCAGTATACAACATCATCGTAAGTTCCCTGAAAGACTTCAATGTCAATCTCTGTATACTTCTTCTTAAAAGAATGTAAGATCTCTGGTAGCCAGCTGGTACATACACTGGAGAATACTCCAATCTTTACTTTTCCTTGTTTTAATCCATTTAATTCAGCAATTTCCTGCTTTAAGCTTTCATCACAGTTCAATACAGCATTTACATATGGTAATAGCTGCTCTCCATAGTTTGTGAGACTGACTCCTGCTTTGCTTCTTGTCAATACTGAAAATCCTAATTCATTTTCCATCGATGAGATGGCATGACTGATCGCAGAGGGTGTTAATCCTAAGATATCCGCTGCTTTATGGAAACTCCCTACATCTGCGATTGTCTTGAAAACTTGGTATGTCAATAATGTCATTCCATAAAACTTCCTTACTTTATTATTTTATCTATCACATTTATATAACAGATTTTCCCAACGTCTGTCAACCTCTTTCTGGAATTCTTCAATTAAATGTTCATTTCCAGGTTTAAATAAATGTTTAAATCTTCCCTGTGCTCTTAAGAAATCTTCAATAGGAAGTTTTTTCTTTGGCTCGTAAGTTAAATTCCATTTTCCATGATCTACTTCAAACATTGGCCAGTAGCATGTTTCTACTGCAAGACGACAGATTTCCATAATATCTTCAGTATTGTATCTCCATCCTCTTGGACATGGTGTCATGATATTTAAGAAACTTGCCCCTTCTGTGTAAATCGCTTTTTCAGCCTTTTTATGAAGATCATTAAAGTTTAGTGTAAATGTACTCTGGCCTACATATGCTACATCATGATCTGCGATGATGCTTGCAAGGTCTTTACGGTTCTGCATTTTACCAACAGATTCTTTTCCTGTCGGTGTTGTTGTTGTATCTGCAAACATTGGTGTTGCAGAAGATCTTTGGATTCCTGTATTCATATAAGCTCCGTTATCGTAACACACATAAACCATGTCATGACCACGTTCCATAGCTCCTGATAAAGACTGGAATCCGATATCATAAGTTCCACCATCTCCACCAAATGCGATGAATTTAAAGTTTTCGTCTTTTGGAAGTTTTCCACGTTTTTTTAATGCTTTATATGCTGTCTCAACTCCACTTAATGTTGCTCCTGCATTTTCAAATGCATTGTGGATATAGCTGTCTTCCCATGCAGAATATGGATACATGAAAGAAGATACCTCAAGACATCCTGTCGCATTTGCGATCACAGCATGATCTTCTTCATGTAAAGCACGAAGTACCGCACGAACTCCAATTGTAGCACCACATCCGGCACACATACGATGTCCTGGAGCTAAACGCTCTTTTTTACTCATCATTTCTTTTACATTATAACTACTCACAGTATTCCTCCTATTAACGCAATCCGATGTATTTAAACTGTTCAAGTATTGTTCCATTTTCAATATGATCTTCAAGATCAGTAAAGATATCATATACTTCCTGTACGGTAAAGTCTCTTCCGGCAAGTCCGTAAATATAGTTGACGGTATCGATCATCACTTTATTTCTAAATAATCCGGCAGTTACTTCACTTCCAAGAGGTCCACCGTTTCCGTTATAACTTTCTGTACGGTCCATGATTGCTACCGCTTTGGCACCTTTTAAAGCTGTGGCTAATTCATCGGCTGGGAATGGACGGAACAGACGCAGTTTGATAACACCGACTTTTTTACCTTTTGCTCTTAAGTCATCCACTGCCTGTTTTGCTGTTCCAGCAGCTGATCCGATCAATAACATGATGTAATCGGCATCTTTTGTTTTGTATTCTTCAAATAATCCATAGCTTCTTCCAGAAATCTTTTTAAATTCTTTTGCAACCTTCAAGACTGCATCTTTCGCATTTTCTAATGCGATTTCTTGATTTTTCTTTGCTTCCATTGCATAGCTTGTCACAGAATATGGTCCAACTGCGATTGGTTTTCCAGGATTTAATAAGAATTCTTCCGGTTCATATTCACCAACAAAATTTTTAACTTCTTCATCTTCTAGTAATTCAATATTTTCAACCGCATGACTTGTGATAAATCCATCCTGACAGATCATGATCGGTAAATGGACACCAGCACTTTCGGCGATTGGATATGCCTGAATAAAGTTATCATAGGCTTCCTGATTGTTTTCCGCATAAATCTGAATCCATCCAGTATCTCTTGCGCCCATTCCATCAGAATGGTCACAGTTGATGTTGATCGGTCCGGATAATGTGCGGTTTACGAGAGCTAATGCGATAGGCATACGGTTTGATGCTGCAAGCAATAATTCTTCCCACATCAATGCAAGTCCTGCAGAAGATGTTGCTGTTAAAGTTCTTGCGCCGGCAGCTTCTGATCCGATTGCGGCACTCATTGCAGAATGTTCACTTTCCACAGGGACAAATTCTGTGTCGATTTCTCCATTTGCAATATATGTAGAAACCATCTGTGGAATCTCTGTGGATGGAGTGATTGGGAATGCCGGCATAACATCCGGATTGATCTGGCGGATTGCGAAGGATACCGCCTCATTTCCTGACATACGATCTTTTCTAGCCATCTTATCTTCCCTCCTTCATTGTGATTGCATCAAATGGACAGGCTTTTGCACAAATACCGCATCCTTTACAGTGGTCATAATCAAATTCTACTCGTTCACCATCTTTTAGAGGAATACTAGAGTCTGGACAGACCATGGAACAGACCATACACTGTCTGCAAAGATCCTGGTCTAAAATTGGTGTTCTTGTTCTCCATTCCCCTGTATGAAACTGTTTTGAAGTTCCGCCAGCAAATAACATCAGTCCTTCTGTCAGATCCTGATGAGGTGTCTGCTCATTGATTTTGCTTATATCTGTTCTCATATTGTTATATCTCCATTTAAAATACGTTTTTATAATACATCTTTTAATTCTTCATAAGTTAATTCAAGTGCTTGCATATTTCCATCGATGACTTCTGGTTTCTTTGCAAATTTATGCTGATAAGAAGCTCGCATTTCAGAAATAAAAGCATCTTTTTTCATAACACCACTGACTGCAACAGCTGCTGCGAGCATTGGAGAGTTTGGAAAATATTTTCCTAAAGCCTGTATAGAGATTTTTCTTGCATCGACAGTATAAACTTTTCCTTGATAGCCATTTAACATTGGCTTGATCTCATCGGCTGATTTTGGTGTATTTACAATGATCGCTCCATCTTCTTTTAATCCTGCTGTGACATCAACAGAGTGAAGTAATGTCTCATCAACAACAACTACTAATCCTGGTGTATAAATGTTTGAATGTACGCGGATCACTTCATCACTGATCCTGTTATATGCAGTAATTGGTGCTCCCATACGTTCTGGCCCGTATTCAGGAAATCCCTGTACATATTTTCCGGTTTTAAATGCTACGTCGGCAAGAAGTAATGCTGCGGTCTTGGCACCCTGTCCGCCACGACCATGCCATCTGATCTCTAGTCCATTGTTCATGGTGTTTCTCTCCCTTTATTTTGATAATTATACTTAAATGAATTACATTCATCTATAAATTAGATTTTTTTCAGTAACATTAACTATTATATTACAAAATCCGACTTTGTAAATTGAAACTTTGAATAGTTTTCATTATATAGTTGAACAAAATTCATTTATAAACAAAACTACAAGGGAATACAACAAACAAAAGTTATTGTATTCCCTTGCAGTTTTATATTATTTACTATTTTTCTTGATTCGAGGATCAAAACATCTCATATCAATCCACATTCGGCTGATCTTTTTATTTGCCTGATCTCCGAAATATGTCATAACAGCACTTCTTCGCATAACATCCTGTGTCGGATATTGGGCATATAACTGTCCTTTGGACATTTCCTCACTTGTTTTCATTACATAGTTGTAATTATCTCCATTTTGTTGGAAGAAATAATTCAGATCATAATCAACGCTTTTCTTATCTTCGCTTCCATACATATATTTGATGTAATCATAGATGGTCTTATCTTCTCCTCCAGAGATCACAGATGTATATCCGACATAGTACATATTCCTTACAACGTTATCCGGTCTTGAAATGTAGTTTACAAAAGCCTGTGCTGCCTGCTGCTTTTCTTTATCTTTTCCAATCCCAGACTTTAACATACACCATCCGTCAAACCACAGATTCGTACTCGCTTTTGGAACAGCATAACGTAATTTGATACCTTCTTCTTCCACCTGCTGCATAGAATATACACCGTCTCCAGACCATTGAAGATTAGCTACCACCTTTCCACTGACAAGGTCCGCTTTTCCACTGTCAGTTTCAAAAGAATATACATTATCCTTGATCTTTGATAGGATCATTCCTGCATTTTGGATACTTTGATCAGAAGTATCATTTAACAAGGATGATAATCTTTCTTTGTAGTTTGACTGGTTTTGAAATTTCTTTGTTAAAATCTCTTTCTGTGTCTGCATACCACGAACTGCAAAATAACAATCCCTGACACTATCTTTGGCAGTTATCTTTTTATAGTATTTTTGATTTAATAATAGACCCCAGTCTTCTGCATCTTCTCTGGAAACATACTTTGGATTATATACATAACCAAGTGTTCCCCACATATAACCGGCTGTATAATCCCCTACAGACTGTCCTTGATATTTTAACTGATCCAAAGATTTTTTAATATAAGGAGATACCCCTTTCGCATAATAATTGTTGGCATCTGAAGTATCCCAAAATTCATCAGAATATTTTAATATTTTATTTTCAGCCATAAGTTTCATCGTCATATATTCGGATGGGCAGATCAGGTCATAAGTGTCACCGATCGTCAACTGATTATACATATCTTCATTTGTTCCAAAAGTTGAATATTCAACTTTCACTTTTTTGTGATATGTTTTTTCATACCAGTTTTCAAAATCTTTGATCATCGAATTTCTCCCGATGATCTTTTTCCCATTCTCTAATTCGATTTCTTCATCATCGTCCCAGTCACCTTCATCCAGATATTCTTCCCAGTTTGCAATTCTTAAGATAATCTCATCATTTTTTGAACTCTTTTGTGTACTACAGGAACATAAAGCCAGGGGAAGCATGATTACAAGTAAAATTGAAAAAATGATAGAAAATACTTTATATTTCATGATCATTCTCCTTCCTGCCTGTATGGTTCATACCGATCACAACAAAGATCACGATCAAAAAGATGATGGTTGATAGTGCCCATAGAGCTGTTTTAACATCAGTCTGTGCTCCTTTTGTGGCATTAACAACATACGTGCTGATCGTGTCAAACATCGATGGCTTTGTATAAGTTGTGATAAAATAATCATCTAATGTTAATGTGATCGACATCATAAATCCAGAAACGATTCCGGAAGTTAACTGTGGCAACACAACCTTTCTTAAGGCTCCAAATGGGGAGCACCCAAGGTCTAGAGCAGCTTCATATAACTGAGGATCCATCTGCTTTAGGCGAGGGATCACAGATAGATATACAAACGGGCTGCAAAGGGATACAAGCCCGATCACAAGCGGAATATAACTTGCTTTATCCATCTTAAAAAATACGATCAATAACACACAGATAGAAAAACCAGTTACAACATCTGCATTTACAACTGGAATCTGATTCATCAGATGGATCGGTCTCTTTAGTTTCTTTGAAGAATAAAAAGCACCGATCGCACCAAGAGTTCCAAGGATTGTTGAAATAACTGCAACGACCACAGCTAAGATGAGTGTTCCAAAGATCATGGATCTAAGGTCTTCTGAATGAAACAGATAGACATAATTCTTCACTGTAAAACTTCCAGATCTTCCAATGATCGCAGAATCCATAAAACTGTAGACAGCTAAGAGCAAGATTGGCAGATACATCAGCAACAGAACCATTCCAAGGAAAACACTTTGTATTGTTTTTTTATTCATATGCATTGTCCTCCTTGTCTGAAAATTCTCCTGTAATCGTACTTAATAATAAGATTAAGATCAAGAGGATCATGGAAATAACAGATCCATTGTTCCAGTCATACATGCTGAAATAGCTTCCAACAAGACTTCCCATAATATATGTGCTGTTATACATCATATCAAGCACAACGTAATTCGTCATAGACGGAAGAAATACCATCGTGATCCCACTGATGATTCCAGGAATAGACAATGGCAGGATCACACGTAAAAATACGCGATAAGACTTTGCCCCCAGATCTTTTGCCGCTTCAATATAACTATGATCGATCTTTGCGATCGTATTATAGATTGGCAGGATCATAAATGGAAGGAAATCATAAGTCATACCGATCACGGTATTTAGGAATGGATGAAATGCAAGATTTCCTTCGATCAATGTTAAGATTTCTTTTAATGCCGTGATACGCAAAGTGAAGTTGATCCACATAGGCATTACAAATAACATTAATAAAACATTCCCTCGCCGGAATTCTCCCTTTGCAAGAAGATACGCAACTGGATATGCGATCAAAAGGCAGACGATCGTTGTCACGACAGCAACCATCACACTGTAGATCAAAGTTCCGATTGCTTTACTGTCTGTAAAAAACAATGTAAAATTCGCAAGAGAAAACTCACCCGCTCCATTGGTAAATGCATAATACAGCAAGATCAATACTGGACAGACGACAAAAATGACTAGAAATAGGAAATACGGAATGCCCAGAATGCTTTTTAGTCTATCATTTTTCATTCTGCATCCTCCGAAACACTCTCAAATACCATGGCATCTTCTGGAACTACCACACTGACAAAGTCACCGATATTCCATAAATCTTCATCATCAACCGAATATTCTACTTTATTCTCACTTAAAACTCGATAATTATAATGATCTCCCTTGTAAATGATCGAGATGATATTTCCCTGAAAATATCCTTCTTCCGGATCATCACTTAATTTTGCAAGTTTTGATGGAAAATACATTTTTAATCTTGTACCTTCAGGATGTGCTTTTGGCTCTTTTTCCTTCACAGGAATACGACCATCTGTAAGTTCTAACCAACCATCTTTGTCTATTGTACCAATATAATGGTTGACTTTGAGATCCTTTGGCATCGTATGGATCGTATCTGCAGTAAAATCAACCCCAACTTTTGTTCCTGGTGTTAACTCGTGCAAGATATGTGCTTCAATTTCATTTTTGTCTGATAAAACAGCCACTTCATAAAATTTACCGCAGAACAGACATGAGATTACTTCTCCAGTAAATTTTCCTTTGTCTGGAGTTGTTAAAACAACATCTTCTGGGCGGATGACAACATCTAGTCTTGTTCCAGGTTCATGGTCATCATGACATACAAAATCATGATGTGCAAAATGGATCAGATTTCCTTCTTTTTTCACACCATCAAAAATATTACTTTCCCCGATAAAATCAGCAACAAAGGCATTCTGTGGTTTATTATAAATCTCTTCTGGTGTTCCAACCTGCTGAATCTGGCCTTTTGACATAACAACAATCTTATCAGACATCATCAATGCTTCTTCCTGATCATGTGTGACAAAGATAAAGGTGATTCCTAATTCCTTATGCATATTTTTTAACTCGATCTGCATCTCCTGACGCATCTTATAATCAAGGGCACTTAACGGCTCATCTAATAATAAGATCCTTGGCTCGTTTACGATCGCACGTGCGATCGCAATACGTTGCTGCTGTCCGCCAGATAAACTGTCAATCTTTCTTTTCTCAAATCCTTCTAAGTCAACGATTTCAAGCACACGCTTTACCTTTTTTTTAATCTCATTCTTCGGTACTTTCTTTTCTTTTAGTCCAAAAGAAATATTATCGTAGATATTTAAATGTGGAAACAATGCATATTTTTGGAATACAGTATTAAACTTTCTCTCATTTGGAGGAAGCTCACTGATATCCTTTCCATTAAATAAGATTTCTCCACTCGTTGGTGTTTCAAAGCCTGCTAACATTCTTAAGATGGTTGTCTTTCCGCATCCGGAAGGCCCTAAAAATGTAACAAACTCTCCTTCATTTATCGTCAGATTAAAATCATAAATAACCGGTACATCTTTCGTATAACACTTTTTGATGTGTTTTAATTCTATGATCGGTTGTTTTTTCTCCATTAATTTTTTATACCTCCATATTTTTAAGTCATTTCTTCTTTATTGTTTTTGTATATACGAGCATAACAGGGACTGTTTTTCCATTTTTAGTTTCTTTGTAATAAGTACTGTTACTCCATGCCTTATTCATTCCTGCAAGGAATACATTTGGACCATTTACAATGGTATTATGCTTATAATCTTTATAAGGTTTTCCATATTTAAATTGAAGGATAACCTTTACTTCGATTCCTTTTTTTGATGTCAGCATCAATGTATTTTTCTTTTTGACTGGCATCTTCTGGTTAATGGTAAGAATATCTCCATTTTTTGCTTTGATCACAGCTTTTAGATAATTCTTATTGATCACTTTGACGTTCATTTTATAATTTACGGTTTCCCATTTTCCAAGATATTTTTTATAAGCTTTTGTAGTTTTTTGTGTCTGTGCTGCACAAATATCTTTGGAAGTTGCTTTTAATGATATCGTGCAGCAAGTCATACATAAAAAAGCTAGGAATAATACTGTTTTTAATGTTTTTTTCATATTATAAGTTCTCCTCTTTCGTTCTTGTCTGCAAAAATAGATGTGATGCGTTTGGGACAGTAATTACCAAATCTTCTAGAGTAATCCTAAACTTATCACTGTATATTGACTCCTTTTGGAAAGTTTTTCGGGTAAATTTTATCATGAAAATGGTGTGGTTGCAATGTAAAAAAACATGCTTAAAAAAAAGAACTATACATTTTCATTCAAATCCTTTATAATAGTATGCTGTGAAAAATAGCAGTATAAAACTGCTCATCATGCATTAAAAAAAGGAGACGAAAGAAAAATGAATCAAGAGAAAAACAAAGGTGCGGAATACGACTTTTACGGGAAACTTCCGCTGCAAAAAGCGATTCTCCTTGGTCTGCAGCATGTATTCGCTATGTTCGTAGGTAACCTTACTCCAGTCCTTATCATTACAGGGGCTTGTGGTATTGCTTCTGGAACCGAATTTGCAGACGTTCAGATTGCGCTTTTACAAAATGCAATGTTAATTGCCGGAATTGTTACACTGATCCAGTTGTACGCGATCGGACCGATCGGTGGAAAAGTTCCAATCATCATGGGAACGAGTTCAGGATTTATCGGTGTCTGCAGCAGTGTTGCATCTGTTATGGGTGGTGGAATCCTTGGATATGGTGCGATCATGGGTGCTTCCATTATCGGTGGGTTATTTGAATCTGTATTAGGATTTATGTTAAA